>JADGQC010000065.1 GCA_017882125.1 Anaerolineales bacterium | reverse complement strand
GAAACTTAATCTCAAACCCTTGGGCAGTCGTGTGGTGATCGATCCCATCGAGCAGGAAGACATCACCGCGGGCGGCATCGTGCTCCCCGAAACGGCCAAGGAAAAACCCCAGCAGGGCAACATTCTGGCGATTGGCCCTGGCGACCGCGATGAAGATGGAAAGCGCGTCGCCATGGATGTAGCCGTCGGCGACAAAGTCTTATACGCCAAGTATTCAGGGACGGAAATCAAAATGGATGGCAGGAAACTGCTCATCATGCGCGAGAGTGACATTCTCGCAATCGTTAAATAATTATTCAAATGGAGATGTAAATTATGGCTGCAAAACAACTTGTCTTTTCCGAAGACGCCCGCCGGCGGCTTCAACAAGGCATTGACGTGGTCGCCAATGCCGTCAGTACCACCCTTGGCCCCAAGGGCCGCAACGTCGCCCTGGATCGCAAGTTCGGCTCCCCCACCATTACCCATGACGGTGTAACGGTTGCCAAGGAAATCGAACTGGAAGACCCGTTTGCCAATATGGGCGCGCAGCTTCTCAAGGAAGCCGCCACCAAAACCAATGACATCGCCGGGGATGGTACCACTACCTCCACCGTTTTGGCGCATGCCATCGTCACCGAAGGCTTGAAGAACCTGGCCGCGGGTGCCAACCCGATGCGCCTGAAGCTTGGCATCAGCCAGGGCGTGGAAGCGGTTGTCGCTGCCTTGCGCAAAATGGCTCAAAAGATCGATACCAAGGAAGAAATCGCCTCGGTCGCCACCAACTCCGCCGCGGATCCCGAGATCGGCAAACTGATCGCTGACGTGATGGATAAGGTTGGCAAAGACGGCGTCATCACGGTTGAAGAGTCAAAGTCCCTGCAATTTGAGACCGAGTACGTCGAAGGCATGCAGTTCGACCGCGGCTACATTTCCGCCTATTTCATCACCGATTCCGAGCACATGGAAGCAGTGATTCCAGACCCATATATCCTTATCTACGACAAGAAGATCTCCGCCGCCCAGGACATTGTCCCGGTGCTGGAGAAACTCGTCCAGATTGGCAAGCGCGACCTGGTCATCATCGCCGAGGATATTGACGGCGAAGCACTGGCTACCCTTGTGTTGAACAAGCTGCGCGGCATGTTGAACGTGCTGGCAGTCAAGGCGCCCGGTTTCGGTGATCGCCGCAAGGCCATGATGCAGGACATCGCCACCCTCACCGGTGGTCAGGTGATCTCTGAAGAGACCGGCCGCAAGCTCGAAACCACCACTCTCACCGACCTCGGTCGGGCTGAGAAGGTGGTCACCGATAAGGACAACACCACCATCGTCGGCGGCAAGGGTTCAGGACCTGAGATCAAGGGTCGCATCGAGCAGATCCGCGTCGAGATTGATAAGAGCACCAGCGATTACGACAAGGAAAAACTCCAGGAGCGCCTTGCCAAACTGTCTGGTGGTGTTGCCATCATCCGTGTTGGCGCTGCCACTGAGACCGAGTTGAAAGAGAAGAAGCACCGTGTTGAAGATGCCCTCTCCGCCACCCGCGCTGCCATCGAAGAAGGCATCGTACCAGGTGGTGAGATCGTCTTCATCAATGCAGTTGCTGCTCTTGACAAGATCAAGATGACCGGTGACGATGAAACCATCGGTGTTGCCATTGTCCGCAAAGCCCTCGAAGCCCCCATCCGCAAGCTGGCTGAGAATGCTGGTCAGGATGGCGCGGTCATCATCGAGAATGTCCGCCGTCTGGCCAAGGAACAGGGCAACAAGCACCTGGGTTATAACGTCATCACCGGCGAATATTGTGACATGCTCAAGGTTGGCGTGATCGACCCGTTGAAGGTCGTGCGTGGAGCGCTCGAGAATGCCGCCTCCATCGCCGCCATGATCCTGACCACCGAGTGCTTGATCACGGACGTCCCTGAAAAAGATAAACCCTCCCCCATGATGCCCCCGGGCGGCGGCGGAATGGATTACTAAACCAATTTACCCCTGTAAGGGCGACCGCCAGGTCGCCCTTACTCTTTAAATTGGTATAATCTTGTCCAATGACTCCCTCAACATCGAAACAGGCGTTCCTGGCTTCTCTGACGATTGTTTTCGCACTGGCACTTGCCTCCTGCGGTTCGAAACCCACTCCCATTCCTGTTCCAACGATTACGATCCTCCCGACCGTCTCAGCGACATCCGTCCCGCCGGCGATTTCAGTCAACGGAGAAGACATTTCTATGGCTGAATTCCAGGCGGAACTGGCTCGCTACCGGCAAGCTCAAACTGCATTGGGGGATATAGTCAGCCAGGAGGCAGCTGTCCAGGCCGTCAGGAACGATTTGGTTGACACCCTCCTCCTGGAGCAGGGAGCTGCTTCAAAAAATTTTGTCGTGGATGATGCCACACTGCAGGCGCGGGTTGACGCCCTGGCTGTCCAGGTCGGAGGGGTGGATGCGCTGGCGGCTTGGGAAACCGCCCACGGGTACACCGACGCGGATTTCCGCTCCGGATTGCGCCGGCAGATTGCCGCTGCCTGGATGCGCGACCAGATTACCGCCTCCGTCCCCGCCACCGCAGAGCAGGTACACGTTAAGCAGATTTTGCTCTATAATGAAGCAGAAGCGCAAACTGATCTCGGCTTATTGCAAGCCGGAGCGGATTTCAACACTTTGGCAGCCGGGAATGATCCGGTGGCAAAAGGTGAGTTAGGCTGGTTCCCGCGCGGCTATCTTCCCTCCCAGGCTATTGAAGATGCTGCTTTTGCGCTCCAACCCGGGCAGTTCAGTGCCATTATCAAAGATGATACCGGGTACCATATCCTGTACCTCGTGGAACTTGCCCCTTCCCGCCAGCTCTCTCCGGATGCCGTGTTAACCCTGCAGCAACGTTCTGTGCAGAGCTGGCTGACCCAGCACCATGAACAGAGTACAATTCTCTTTGCGCCTTGAAGAGTGACGGGAGCATGAATTATGGACAATTTTGATCTCAAGCCTGACACGAAGAAATTCAACTTGAAATCCCTGATATGGAATGTCCTGACCGTGGTGGCGGTGCTGGGAGTTTGCTTCGTTGCGTTTTTCTTGCTCACCATCTACGTCAACCCGCACACTCCTCTTAATCCTTTTCCCCCAGCCGTTCTCCCCACTCTCTATGAGACGAACACTCCTACCGCTACCCTCGTCCTTATTCTCAGGGAAGCCACCTGGACTCCGACTTTGACGCTCACGCCGCTTCCAACCCGGACAACCGCTCCCACCTGGACCTTGCTGCCGCAGTTGGTTACTCAATCCGTTACCCCTGTCCCCTCTGACACGGTCCCTGCACCGGGCTCCACCGGCACTGCTACTCCCATGCCGGCCACGGCGCAGATTACTTATGTCGCGAGTACTGGTGTCCATCCCGATCTGAATTGTAAGTGGTTTGGTGTAGGTGGGAAGGTGTTGGGCGCCGACGGCAAACCCGTCCTTTTCATGGAGATTCAATTGGGCGGCACTTTGAATGGAAAAGCTATTAATTACGTGATTTTGAGCGGGAACGCCACAGCCTATGGTCCTTCGGGGTTTGAACAAGTACTGAGCGATCACCCCATTGCCACCACCCAGGCGCTCTGGATTCAGTTGCTGGATAACACTGCCAAACCGCTTACCAATAAGATTTATTTTGACACCTACAGCACGTGCACCCAGAATCTCGTGATGGTGGTTTTTACCAGGAATCGCTGAAACCAATGGGAAGAATAGGAAAAAAAACGCGGCGAATTCGCCGCGTTTTTTTTTGATTGATGGATGAGATATCAGACAGCCACATTCCAATGAGCATACTTGGGATTTTTGCCGCGCAAAACGTCTGAAAATAGCTGGCGTAATTGCCCGCCGATCGGGCCCATTACTCCCTTCCCGATTGGACGATAATCCACCTTGGTCACCACGGTGATCTCTGCAGCGGTTCCGGTCAGGATCAGCTCTTCGCAGATGTAAACTTCCGAACGGTCGATTGTCCGCTCGACCACCGTCAGTCCCAGTTCGTTTCGGGCAAGCTCCATCACTGAACGGCGGGTGATTCCTTCTAGGATGTTGTCAGTGATCGGGGGAGTCACCAGCATGCCGTCTCTTACCATTAATATATTCATGGCGCTGCCTTCCGCGACGTGCCCCTCCTGGGTAAGCACCAGCGCTTCGTCAAAACCAGCTCGGGCTGCGTCGGTCTTGATCAGTGCCGAGGATGCATAGGCACCGCTGATCTTGCCGCGTGCAGGGATCACGTTATCGTCGATGCGCCGCCAGGAAGAAATGGTCACATGTGCGCTTGTATCATTCTTTATATACTTTCCGAATGGCAGGGCAAAAATGGTCAGGTCTTCTTTCAAGTCGTGCAGGCGGACACCGATCCCTTCCTCCGACTTGTATGCGAGTGGGCGGATGTAAATATCCTGCCGGTAGGCATCCTTGCGCAGAAGTTCCAGGGTCAGCTCGGTCAGGCTTTCGGCGGTTTTATCGACCTCCATGCACATCAGGCGGCACGAATTCAGGAACCTTTGATAATGGTCCTGCGGACGAAAAACGAAGAGGCGTTCTTTCTCGTCGTTCCAATAGGCGCGTATCCCGCCAAAAACCGCAGTGCCGTAGTTGAGCGCATGCGTGGCAACACCGACCTTTGCCTCGGAATACGGGACAATCTTGCCTTGGAAATACGCGTTTTTAGGTAGATCCACGGACAATCCTCCTGTTTTTAAAATTGGGTTTGAACATTATACGCCTCTTTTTTCACCTCATACTTCTACCAATATTCCCTCTTTCCAGGCTGTCGCAGGTGGGGCTTGTGTCTGCGCGTGCTGAAGGATATTATAGTGTCTTCCAACTCGAAGAATCTGCCCTGCAGAAGACGCGCTTGCTTTTCTCGCACAAGGACCTGGTCATTGTGGCTGATGGAGTTGATGTGGATGGCTACGACCGCAACGTGATCGCCGATTTCACACGCCCGGATGGCAGTCTGAAGGAGATTCCCGCCCAGCGCAAAAAACTGGAAGCCATCTTGCGATACGTGGTGCGTGATTTCGAGCCGGGGAATCGCGACACCGAGAAGCAGGTCAATAAGATCCTGTCTCGTTATCATGAAGACACTGCCTCTTCGCGCCGTGAACTGGTTGGGACAAAATTAATGGCAAGGGAGCGCGGAGGGGGGGAGTATTGGAAATTGGAGATACCTGGATAGATGGCAGTTTCAGTAAGCCATCCTCTGCGTAGTTACCCCCGTTTTAACCAGGTTGTAAAATTAATGCCCGCGTTTTTCCAGCAGGATGTTTTCCGATCCCCCCAGCGCCTTTCCCAGCGGTTCAGCCTTAAGCGCCATCACTCGGCTGTTGGCGAAAAAGCCAAAAGTAAAATTGGTCACGTCACCCGCTTGTTTACCGGGTACCGGCATCAATCGGGCCGTCAGGGGCTTATCCAGGCGCAGTGCCAGGGCGCAGATGTCCAGCAGGAGCGCCGCGATCTGCCCGGAGGAAGCATCCCCCGGGAGTGGCACGGTGTCCAACCCGGTGCCGCACACCGCTGAGTAGAGCAGCAGGTCCTTGACCGTCAGTCTCCCCTCGGCGGCGCGTTCAGCCAGCCGGCTGTCTTCTAGTACGGGCATCATCAAGCCGGAGAAACCTGCGCGCGGGAACCTCGCCCGTTCGATCGCTTCGGTCAGGATGGCTGCCGCTGCAAGGGACCCGTGCAATCCCACCTTGGGTACGCCCATTCTTTCGAAAGCCGTTCCCAGGGAACGGGATTCTTCCGGGAAGGGGGCCAGTGAATAATCGATTCCCCCGAATTTGACCAGGTATTTAAATTTCAAAATATCGGCAACTTTTGCCAGCTTTTGGGCGTTTTCTTCCAGTTCGGCGATGAGCGCATTCCTGCCCGTCTCGATAGTTTCATTGTTTTCAAATGCCCGCACCGCCACATCTGCAGCCTCCATCGCGAGTGCAAATGCCGGCTCTTTCCCTTCGTGATAAGCGGCTGGGAAAAAGGGCGTCCCGGCCGCCACGTTGGCCAGGGCGGCGAAATTCAGGTTGGCAAACCCGTTGGGGTCGAGCCGCGCTGTTTTGACGATCACATCGGCGCAGGCCTTGATTGCCGGGAGCAGGATGCCGTGCTTCGAGTCGGCCATTATTCCCGAGAAAAAGATGTTCTTGGAAACGGAAATGGCCTGGGGGAGTACTCGATAACTATCGGGGATTGCAGGCAGGGCCGGACCAAGGGCTGCATAACCAACGTTGATCTCCGGCAGTAGCTGACTCAACTGTGCAGCCATCTGCGGAGTCTCCGAAACCTTGTCTGCCCCCATCATCAGCGGGAAGGGGATCGTTGCCATCCGGGTCGATTGGACTTCATAACCGGCCTCTTCGAAATTGATCCTGGCCTCTGCCAGGAATGATCCAGCTGCCTGGAGCTTTTTCTCATCCAGCGGCCAGCCGGGGTTGCAAAAGTAGGTGATGGAGCGAATTTTCATATTTTTATCTTTTTTTCGAATACAAACCAGGCTGGTTCTGCGTTCATATCAATTTATTCACGGGAAAATGATCTCTTGAATTATTATAGCTGGAGAGCATGTCATTTTCATAGTACAAATTGATATACCATTTCCTTCCAACTTTCACTACCCACCAAATTATCGCTAAGGCTCTCCCAGTTTCTGGATTCTTTGCCTGACCACCTCGAACATCAGGATTGCGCCTGCCGCGGCAGCATTGAGCGAATCGCTTCCACCCGGCATTGGGATCGCTACCTGTGCGCTTGCCAGGTCCCGTGCCGGTTGGCTGGCTCCATCCGCTTCTCCGCCGACGATGAGTGCCAGCGGGCTGAGGAAATCCGCCTGCCAGTAGGGAGTGGATCCTTCTGTTTCTGCCAGGTGGATTTTCATCCCCTTGGTGCGTGTTCGGATTTCATCCCAACTGCAAGAGATAATGGGGATGTGGAAGTGCGCCCCCATCCCCGATCGGACAACCTTCGGAGCAAAGGGCTCGGTGGTTTCCGGTGGAAGGAAGACGGCCTCTACACCTGCTGCGGCTGCTGTTCGCAGCAGCGTTCCTAGGTTGCCGGGGTCACGGATCTGGTCAGGGATAAGGACGAATGATAACGATTGTGGAATGGGTAATTGTGAAACTTCGAGGACCGCCAGGACGCCTTGTGAGCTTTCGGTTTCGCCCACCGATTGTATCAAGTTCTTTGCTACAACTTCTGTCTCCACCCCGCGTGATTTTAGATCCGCCAGGAGTGCCTTCCCCCGCTCGCTCAAGTTTTCCCCAACCAGTACGAACCGGAAGGGCCATCCTGCCGCCAGGGCTTCTTCCACCAGGCGCACCCCTTCAGCTACGAACGCGCCGGCCTCGCGGCGTTCTTTTGGTCGCCCGAGCAGGTCGCGCACCAGCTGCATTTTTGTATTATGCGTGGAAGTGATCATGCCAGGCTTTTTGAAAGGCCGACAGGCTGGGGTTGTCATATAGCACCAGCCGTACAGTTTTGATACCCGAATTTGTTTTTGCTTCGAAATAACTCCGAATGGTTTTTAAGATAATATCGGCGGCCCGCTCTTTTGGAAAACCGAAGATCCCGGTGGAGATTGCCGGAAGGGAAATGGACTTAAGCCCAAGCTCGTCTGCCACGCGCAGGGATCCCCTCACCGCCGCATCCAGTTGGGCATCCGCAATTCCACCTCCGCCCGTTTCAATTGCTCCTCTCCAAACCGGTCCCACCGCGTGGATTACGTACCGGCAGGGCAGTCTCCCGCCTGTTGTCCAGGCCGGTTCGGCATGGCTGACGGGACCGTGCTTCCTCACCCAGGCATCTGATTCGGTTTGAATTTCTGGACCTCCGCTTTGGGAAATGGCTCCAGCCACCCCCGCGCCGTGTATCAGGTTTTCATTGGCCGCATTCACGATTGCATCGCTTATTTCACCGGTAATATCGCCCTGCACCAACTGAAGGGTTGTGCCGGAGGAAAAGGTTGTCGAGAATCCCGGGTTGTTCACCAGAATATTTTACCCCCATTAAACATTGCAGGGGCGACCGGCTGGTCGCCCCTGCGGGTTTCTGATTATTGACTGGCTTGTTTGACCACTGCCGCGAAAGCCTGGGGGTCTCGCACTGCCAGGTCGGCCAGCATTTTTCGGTTGAGATTGATGCTCGCCTTCTTCAGGGTCGACACCAGGCGGCTGTAGGTTGTGCCGTTCAGCCGGGCGGCGGCATTGATGCGGGCGATCCACAATTTGCGCAGATCGCGCCGGCGCACGCGGCGATCGCGTGAAGAATACCACATGCTCTTCAGCATCGCCTCGTTTGCACGCCGGAACAGCAGGTGCCTGCTC
This sequence comes from Anaerolineales bacterium, assembly GCA_017882125.1. Classification (GTDB taxonomy): domain Bacteria; phylum Chloroflexota; class Anaerolineae; order Anaerolineales; family Villigracilaceae; genus UBA877. The sequence continues at coordinate 3,652 of JADGQC010000065.1, read as the reverse complement.
ATGCGCTGTCCCTTGGTGTATGTTAATACTCTCTTGTGACGCAGGTGACCTTGCGGTCCGCCTTTTACACGTGACATTCTTTACCTCCTGCGTACCCCCGGGCGCCGGTGCAGGTTTTTGCCTGCTCTCCAGTTGCATGCACCCGGTAGTCGCAAACTAAAATGAATAAGTTACAGGAAACTCCAAGATACCCGAGGGTATTACGGTTTCATGTGTGGCGCCAGGCGCCGGATGCGCTTTACGTAGCTTTTCCCTTGGACGGCAACCATCTCACCGAACAAAGCCTTCACACGCGCCGATCTCTTCCGACGCAGGTGGGCTTTGCCGCCCTTGGTGCGCACGATCTTGCCAGACCCAGTAATGCCAAACCGTTTGGATGTGGCTTTATGGGTCTTCAGCTTGTACTTTCCTTCTTTCTGCTTGCGCGGCACAGCTCTTACTCCTTTACACAAGATTCCGCAGGATGTTACTCCTGCGGTTGCTCGATTTTTTCCGATTGCTTTGGTTTCTCGTCAGCGTCTTCCGTGCTTTTCTTCTTGGGACCACCTTTGGCAGGCACGAGCATCATGGACATTGCCCGGCCTTCGATCGCGGGGGCTTGTTCCACTGTGCCCACGTCAGAGAGTTCCAGGGCAATTTCTCTCAAGTCTTCGAGCGCAATTTCCGGGTAGGTGATTTCCCGGCCGCGGAAGCGGATGGTCACGCGTACTTTCATGTTGTGTTCCAGCCAGCGGCGGGCGTCATCCACTTTGAAATCGCGGTGGTGATCGGTCGTCTTGGGGCGCAGGCGGATTTCCTTGATCTCAACCTTGGTCTGCGTCTTGCGCGATTCCCGGTCTTTCTTTTCACGCTCGTACAGGAATTTGCCAAAATCCATGATGCGGCACACGGGTGGGACGGAGTTGGGAGCCACCTCTACCAGGTCGAGGTCCGCTTCACGGGCCATCCGCAGTGCTTCACGGGTGGCTACCACCCCTGTGTTTTCACCTGCTCCATCGATCAGGCGTACTTCGGGAACTCTTATGGTTTCATTAACTCGAAATTCGTTGGCGCTGATACTACTCTCCTTGCAAATAACGGAAGTCCAGCCCGGAGGCTGGTTTAAGCGGGCTGATAATACCATGAAGACAGGGGAATCGTCAATAAAAAGGCCGGGATTGATGAATTTAGTCCCGACCTTTTTATTTCAAAATTGGTTCACAACTCACTCGAACGTTTTGTGATCCGGTCCTTGGCGCGTTCGATAAACTCAGCCAGCGGGATATTGTCCGCCCGGGACCCGTCCCGCACACGCAGCGAAACCTGTCCTGCCTTGGTCTCGTTCTCGCCCACCACCAGCATGTAAGGCACTTTCATCAATTGTGCTGAACGGATTTTTGCGTTCATGCGCTGGGCGCTGACATCCGCACTGGCGCGTATCCCCTGGTCGCGCAGTTGGCGAACGATACCCTCCGCGTATTCATTTTGCGGGTCGGTGATCGGGATCACCCGCACGTGCTCGGGCGATAACCAGACCGGGAAATTCCCGGCGTAGTGTTCCAGCAGGAACCCGATGAAGCGCTCGTGTGTCCCAAGCGGGGCTCGATGGATGCATAACGGCGTTTCTTCAACCCCGTCTTTGTTCGTGAAGACCAGGTTAAAACGCCCCGGTTGTGCAAAGTCTACTTGGTTTGTCGCCAGGGAGAACTCTTTCCCTATTACACTCCAGACTTGTCCGTCAATTTTGGGGCCGTAGAAGGCGGCTTCGTTGGCAGCCTCCACGAACGGTATGCCGCCATTGGTCATGGCGCGCCGCACCATTTCTTCCGTCTTCACCCACAGGCGCTCGTTATCCACGTATTTCTTGCCCAAGCCTTCCTTGCTGTGCAGCGAAAGGCGCATGACGTATTTCGTGATCCCGAACAGGTCGAGATATTTCTTGTACATGTCCATGACCCCCATGAACTCCTGCTCGAACTGGTCTTCTGTCACGTACATGTGCGCGTCGTTCATCTGCATTGACCTGACCCGCATCAGCCCAAAAAGTTCTCCCGATTTCTCGTAGCGATAGCACGTCCCATACTCTGCCAGGCGGATAGGCAGGTCGCGGTACGAGCGCGGTTTGGATGCGTAAATCTTGTGGTGCATCGGGCAGTTCATCGGTTTGACGTAGTATTTGACGCCCTCGATCTCCATCGGAGGATACATGGACTCGGCATAGTAGGGCAGGTGACCGGAATGTAGGAATAGGTCCTCCTTTGCCAGGTGCGGGGTCTTCACCCGCAGGTAGCCCGCCTTTTCCTCCATCTCTTTCGCCAGCCGTTCGAGCTCTTCGATGATGACACCGCCGCGCGGCAGCCACAACGGCAGCCCTGGGCCCACCTCCTCGTCGTAAGTGAATATTTCAAGTTCCTTGCCCAGCTTGCGGTGGTCACGCGCTTTGGCTTCTTCCAGCATCTTGAGGTAGTTCTTCAGCTCGTCGGGCGTGCGCCAGGCGGTGCCATAGATGCGTGTCAACATTTTGTTATGCTCGTCGCCGCGCCAGTAGGCCCCGGCGATAGACATTAATTTGATCGCGGCCGGGTTGATCTGCCGGGTGGTCTCGACGTGCGGGCCTCGGCACAAATCCGTGAAAGTATCACTCTGGTAGATGGAAATCTCCACCTTTTCAGCCAGGGGGTTGCCATATTCGTCCAGACTGCCTTTTTCGAGCCCGTCGATTAATTCCAGCTTATAGGGTTGGTCTTTGAAAATCTTTCGGGCTTCTTCTGCCGAAACGACCTTTTTAACGAATGAATGCCCGCCCGCGATGATCTGGCGCATGCGCTTCTCGATCTTTTCCAGGTCTTCGAGCAGCAGGGGCTGCGGCAGGTCAAAGTCATAATAGAAACCGTTTTCGATTGGCGGACCGATGGTGTATTTGGTTTCCGGGTAGAATTCCAACACCGCCTCTGCCATCACGTGCGCGGCCGAGTGGCGGATGCGGTAGAGTTGTGAGTCTTCGTAGCGTTCTTCAGGTTGGTTGGACATTGGTTCTCCTTTTCTGCTTCACCACCGGGTTCGTGGAGAACACCGGGAAAATTTCCTCGGCGAACTTTTCGACCTCTGTGGAGATATAAAAAAACTCTCGCCCGATTTCGGGGCGAGAGCGCTTGCACGCTTACGCGGTTCCACCCGATCTTGCCATGGTCTGAGCGGGAAAATTCACTCCGGTGCATGGCATCTCGTGGGGCTGCTAACGGGGCCTGCCGCTCACCTTAATTGAAGTGCAGTCATTCTGGCTGCTTTCTCCGTTCGGGTTTTCGCTCGCGGGTGGTTTTCTGCGGTGCTTGCCGGAGAAGGCTCTCAATTTTGCCTTCTCTCCCTGTCGGCTAGCTGACCGCATACTCGTCCCGGTCAATGCGTTTTAATCATGGTTGGTCGTTGTATACTGACCTGGTGGGCGGAATAGGGCTCGAACCTACGACCTCTGCTATGTCAAAGCAGTGCTCTAACCAACTGAGCTACCCGCCCAATTGCGAGTGCATATTATAACGAGGCTGCTTGAAATTGACAAGCTGTTTGTTGACAATCGCCTTTTTTTACGCTAAACTATACGAAGTACTTGTTGTTTCTGTCTTTTTAGGAAGGAGATTCTCATGTCCGAATCCTCCACGGCCCATCTTTCTGTCCA
>JADGQC010000010.1 GCA_017882125.1 Anaerolineales bacterium | reverse complement strand
AAGTAATGTGCGCAAGGCGTCGGTCTCATGAGGGTTTGTAAAGTAAGCCCCTTCGACCCGCATCAGTTCCGCTAATTTGGATGCGATCGGCAGGTCTGCGATGACGGACTGCTCGGTGGCACAAATGGTGGAATAATCAAATGCCTTGGAAGCCACTATATACCTGGCGGCCTTTTCCACATCTGCACTACGATCCACATAAACCGGGACATTTCCCGGACCAACGCCATAAGCCGGTTTCCCCGTCGAATGCGCTGCCCGGACCATGGGGGTACCGCCAGTCGCCAGGATAATCGCAGTCTGCCGGTGGGTCATTAATTCCTGGGTACCTGGCAGGGAAATCTGCTGGAGGCAGCCGATCAGACCTTTAGGCGCACCCGCATTCTCGGCTGCCAATGCCATGGTGTGGGCTGCTTCATAGGTGCACCGTTTCGCAGCTGGGTGGGGGGAAAATACGATTGCATTGCGTGCCTTGACCGCGATCAATGCCTTGAAGAAAGTGGTCGAGGTCGGATTCGTGGAAGGGATAAGAGCAGCCACAACCCCCATCGGCCAGGCTATCTCGTACAGCTTTCGGGCGGGGTCGTGGCGGATGACACCAACAGTTTTTAGATCGCGAATGCTTTCCCAAACCACGCGTGCCCCAAACTCGTTCTTGATCTTCTTATGCGCGGCCACCCCATAACCGGTCTCCTCCTGGGCAAGTCGTCCCAGCCGTTCTGAGGCTTGGACTCCGGCGGCAGACATGGCCGCACAGACCCGGTCGACTTGTTCCTGGGAAGCTTTGCTCCAGGTTTTCCAGGCCTCATGGGCAGCGTTGACCACGTCGCGTGATTCTTGGATGGAGACGAGATCTTTATCGAGTCCCATCGTTCATATCCTTCCAATCCAGCCGGATCAAGATTTCCGGAAAGAAACTTTACCGTCCACTTCAAGCGAATCGATGACCGCCATGATGACTGCGTCAACCGGGGAATCCTTGGTGATGGTGGTCTGGCGGGCTGAAGAGCCTGCGGCGGTAAGGACCAACTCACCGATGCCAGCATCCACGGTGTCCACAGCCACGTATGGCTTCCCCACCGGATCGCCGTGCTCATCTGTCTGGCGAACGATGAGCAATTTCCGGGAAAAAAGTTTTTCGTCTTTTATGGTCGCAACGGTCGTTCCAATCACGCGTGCAATTAACATGGCGTTACTCCCAATAATTAATAATTCTTTGCTGGCGCAGAGGCTGGCATCGCAGGGGCAGCGACTGCGGTGGGCCCCTGGATGATCTTCACACCTGCGCTGGCACCAATCCGAGTGGCGCCGGCTTTGATCATGTTTTCGGCATCTTCATAGGTCCGCACGCCGCCGGCGGCTTTTACGCCCATTTCCGGGCCGACCACCCGGCGCATCAGTGCCACATCATGCACCGTGGCCCCACCGCTCGCGAAGCCCGTGGAGGTTTTTACGTAATCGGCTCCGGCTTCCTTGGCAAGCAGGCACGCAATGGTCTTTTCCTCATCAGTCAGGAGAATGGCTTCAATAATTACTTTAACTATTGATTTCCTGGCATGGGCTGCTGTAACCACGCCGCGAATATCTTTGGCAACCAGCTCCAGGTCACGCGCTTTCAAGGCTCCGACGTTAATGACCATGTCGATCTCGGTCGCCCCATGATCAAGCGCCACCTTGGTTTCGAAGGCTTTTACTTCCGCTGATGTTGCTCCCAGTGGAAAGCCGATCACGGTGCAAACTTTAACTGGTGAACCTTCCAGTAATTTTGCGCACAATTCCACCCAGGTGGGGTTTATGCAAACCGAGGCAAAACCATATTTACGAGCCTCAAAACATAATTGGGCGATCTGTTCCTGGGTGGCATCCGGTTTGAGCAGGGTATGGTCGATCATTTTCGCCAGGTCCAGATCTTGCGGGATGACTCCGATGGTGGATGAAAGACGTTCAGCTCCCGCGTTGACCACATTCCCTGCCCGGTCAAAGCAGGTGCGTACGCATTGCGATTCCGCGCATGTAAACTTGCAATACCCGCCTTCGGGAACATTGGCTTTTTCCTGCTTTTCAAACATGGCAGCAAGAACCTCATGCGTTATTATTTCCACCAACTGCTCGACAACCTTTATATCTGGTACCATCTTGACCTCTATTTAAAGAACATCTTTTCAACTTTGGTAATCTTTTCAACCCGTCGGGCATGACGGTCTCCACCAAAATCTGTTGACAGCCAGGTCTTAACAATTTGTTTAGCCAGGTTTACTCCGATCAGGCCGGCGCCCAGGGTCAAAACATTGGTGTCGTTATGTTCACGACTGTTCACCGCGGATGAGTAATCATAGGCCATTCCCGCGCGCACTCCCGGGACTTTGTTGGCGACAATGCAACTCCCAATGCCTGCCCCATCGATCATGATCCCCCTCCACGCTTTCCCCAGGCTTACCAGCTTCGCCACTTCAAGAGCGTAATCCGGGTAATCGACCGGGGCTTTGCTGAATGTTCCAACATCATTAACATCCATGCCCATCCCGCTTAGCTCGGCCTTTAAGGTTTCTTTTAACTCAAAACCTCCGTGGTCAGCACCTATGGCAATCATTTTGCGAGCTTCGGTTTTGTTAACAGGCATTGGAGCCGCTTCTTTAACGACCAAGTGGGTCTCAGTGGAAACAGCCGGCCCGGCTTGGCCCAAGACCTGGGCCAGAACCCGCTGCACTATTTGTTGTATCTGGGAATCATCTAAGGGTGTCACTGATCTTTTCCTTGCAACTACTAATGGTTAACTGGTAATGACCACATGACCACACTACCCCCATAGTTTAGCATGTGGTTAACAAAAAGTCAAGCCTTCCGAGTTATGGAAGGCTTCAGGTCTCAGCTACATTTCAGATTGTATTTGATTTACCGGGTTAGTTTGGCAATGTACCGGTAGCGGTCCCCCCGGTAAAGGATTTTGACAAATTCAAAGACGCGCCGGAATTGGGAATATGTAGTCCGTTCGCTGAGCAGCAGAGGGCTGCCGGGTTCGATCTGCAAAAGCGCGGCTTCGCGTGGCGTCGCCAGGGTCACTTCCAATGTTTCATCGGCTTCTGTTGGAATAAGGTGGAATTTTTCCTGCAGGATCTTATAGATCGAACCCTGTTCTTCCACATCCTCTCTTGTTATTGTCTGTTCGTCAGCCAGGCAAATATACGAAGTCTGGATGCCCATGGGGACCCCATCCCCCAGGCGGATCCGCTCGATAAGGAGGACCTTGCCCGACCCTACCGGCAGCTCCAGGTGTTGGCGGACCTTGTCAGGAGGTTGGACATATCCAATCTCGAGAATCTTCTGCCCCGGGGTAAGCCCGCGCTGCTTCATATCTTCTGTAAAACTGGTCAGTTCGGAAATTCCCTTTTGCAGCTTTTGCGGGGATACAAAAGTTCCGCGACCGTGCTCCCGGTATAAAAACCCCTGGCGTACCAACAGGTCGATCGCCTGCCGGATGGTTGTCCGGCTGACCGAATAGATCGTTTCCAATTGGCGCTCTGATGGGATGGGCTGGTGAGCTTCAAGCTTGCCATTTGCAATCTGCTCGCGCAAAATATTCGCCAGTTGGTAATAGCGGGGCAAATAGTCATTGGGATCAATTAGCTCAGGCATCATTTCCTCTCTCATATTTTACACGATACCATCTGGGACGAGGTTCACAAAATGCTGTATGAGGATTGTTCAATCCTTGAATGTTTATCGTCTGGATGAACTATTTTTGAAAAAAAGGAATAATTTTGTCAAAAAGGCCAACTCCCACACCGGCGAATATCAGCACAATAAGGATCACGACAACGATTATTGAAAAGAAAAGACCCAGGTAACTCAAAAGGAGGCCCCATATTGCCTGGCTTTTTCCGGTTACTCCGCTGCGTTTCATCTGGCTGAGGGCGGCGTGACCCGTCACAATCCCTGCTCCACAGAACAAAAGGGATCAGATCAAGAACAGTGGAAAAAACAGCGCTCACCCCGGCGGTAAAAGCAGCCAGGAAAATGCCAACGGTCAAATCGAAGCACCACTGCAAAATATAAATCGACCACTCTACTGCCCGACTTGGCGATTTTTAACCCCGGGTCGTGTAACCAACCAATAGCTCGAGAATAGAATAATTCCCGGTACGAACAGCAATAATAAGGTGCCGAATTGGATGATTATGGGACTATCCAGTTGGCAGGCTTCCCGGAAGCCCTGTGCCTGTTCCGGGCTGTATTGGGAATAGATGTCCGCAGACGGATAGCATGATACGATCCGGGCGGCTTAAACGGCAATGGCCGCAATGAGGAACAAAATTCCCGCAACAAGGAATATCCCCTTCCAATTTTTTCATTTCTGTCTCCAAAACACAGCGATGTTTACTTGTTGCGCAGGTCGATCTCTTCCTTCCCGCCCAATCGTTCCTGGATCCGTCCCACCACCACTTCCAGCGCCATCGGCTGGTTGACATAATCCAGGTCGTCAGTGCGGATGGTTAGCACGGGACATACATCAAAAGCTCGCAGCCATTCTTCATAGAATGAATCGAGCAGGGAAAGATAACCGGTGGAAATCCCCGTCTCCATGTTGCGAGCGCGGCGCTGGATGCGCGCCATGAGTACGTCCACCGGGCATTTAAGATAAACCAGTAAATTAGGCGGAGGCAGGCTCCCTACCACGAGGTCGAACAGTTTTCGGTAGGCCAGGTAGTCTCGCTCTGCCAGGTTGCCCATATGGTGCAGGGCGCGTGAAAATATGTACGCATCCTCATATATGCTGCGGTCCAAAATAACGGAACGCGGGTCATGAGCAGCGTCCAGATATTGGTCGGCACGATGACCGAGGAAATAGATCTGCAGGTGAAACGACCAGGCATGCATATCTGCGTAAAAATCTGGCAGGTAGGGGTTATCAGCGACGGATTCAAAATCCGTACGCCAGCCGAGACGGGAACCAATCCGCTCCGTGAGCGATGTTTTTCCTGCCCCGATGTTCCCAGCCACGACCACCAGTCGTTTGGACATACAGCCTCCTCCGAATATTGCTATTGTACACGAAGTTAATTTGGGTATCCCTGGCATGTCGAGGGAAGCCGGGATGCCGTTTTGAGTATTCCGCGAATTGGGATATCCGGCCCTACTCTTGCTTGCGAATTCCAGGGAGGAAGATCACAGAACCTATTGCCATTACCATCAACACTCCGGCACCGATAACCACTGTAAGCGGTTCATTGAATTTCTGGGCAAAGGCTCCAGCAAATAGCGATCCCAGCGGCATGGAACCAAAGAAAACCAGGGTATAAACGCTCATTACCCGCCCGCGTAGATTGTCCGGCACCTGGGATTGAATCATTGCGTTACTGTTATTCATAACCATCATAAAACTCCACCCCATACCAACCAGGGCCGCCAGCGAAAGTGGCAGCCAGCGGATCCAGGCAAAGAAGAATAACATGATTGGCATCATAAATGCACCTAGCGTCCAGAGTTTCCCGCGGAATTTGCGGTTCCCCAAATACGCCAGCATCAAGGCGCTGACCATCGACCCAAAACCGCGCGCAGACACCAAAACTCCATTAGTCGTCACATTCCCATGGAGAATATCGGTTGCCCAGGCTGGAAGCAAAGTCATCATCCCAATCCCGAAAATACTCACCATGCCGATTGATCCAATCAGGCTGAGGATCAGTCGGTGAGAGAAGACATACCGTAAGCCTTCCTTCAAGTCCGTCATTACAGACAGGCGATAAACAGGCTGAATTACCGGTTTGATGCGCATGAACAATAGAGCAACGATGATGGCAATGAATGAGATCCCGTTCAGAGTGAAACACCACGCCGGACCAAATGCAGCATAGGTCAAGCCAGCCACTGAAGGACCCACCACCGTAGCCAAATTGAACATTGTTGAGTTGAGAGCGATGGCGTTGGTCATGTTTTCTCGACTGACCAGTTCGGTCACAAAAGCGTTCCGCGCTGGAGCATCGAAGGCATTGGCAACCCCGAGCAAAAACGCAAGCACAAGAATGTGCCAGGGCAGTACTTTGTTCGTAAATGCCAACGCTGCAAGGATAAACGCCAGCACCAGCATGGAAGTCTGGGTTATGACCATCAAATTGCGACGGGAGATGCGGTCCGCGATGACCCCCCCAAACAAGGTAAATATTAATGCTGGTATGCCCCCCACAAAACCAACCAGGCCCAAGTATACAGGGGAACCGGTCAGCTGATAGATTAAATACCCTTGAGCCGTGCTCTGCATCCACGTACCCATTAAAGACACCAACTGGCCGAAAAACCATAACCGGTAGTTGTAATGTTTCAGGGATGCAAATGTTTCCCCCCAGCGTGAATTAATTTTGGGTTTCTGTAAATTATCGATATCGTTCAACTGGTACCTTTCATCCAAAAATGTCGCCGGGATGACCGGCAACTGTATATTTCTAAATTTCGGTTATACAAAGAAATGAGCAGAGAATCTTCTCTGCTCTTTATTTTATCGACAAATAGCGATCTGATTCTAACACTCACTATAACCGCAAGTATAGCACTTTCGGCAGCCTTCTTCATTTACCATGGTGGCTTCACCGCACTCCGGGCAAAGATCACCCATTTTTACGGGAGTCGTGACAGTTTCCACCTGGGGGAAATGACCGTTGCTATTTTCCACTTCTTCTTCTGGTTTTTCGCTGGATTCTGTAACCTGGTGTGTTTTTCGGTTATTCAAATACTCATCGAGCACCTGCCCAACGCCATCAGGTAATGAGCGCACCCGGTTTGGACCAAAGCCCAGGGATCGCCCGCCTCCGATTCCTGAGAGTTGGCGTACTACCTCTGCCAGGCGTTCGCGCGGCGTAATGGGCGAGGCCAGTCTCAGGACGTACGATACCAGCCTCCCAATGGCTTCCGATACGGCTGCGGTTTCCGAGCCGGCTTTGGCAGTGTTAATGAATACCTCGAACGGCTGCTTACCCCCGTTCTCATTAACAGTAATAAAGGCTTTCCCAAGCGGCGTCTCGACCCGGAATGTACTTCCGGGCAGCAGTCTTGGGCGCGGTTTCTTGGACTCATGCCAGGCTGCCAGTTGGGTGGCAAGCTCTGTTTCCGATACCGGTTTTCCATTGTTATTATTGCCGAAGGGTAAAACCACCGTTCCGGAAGAAACTCCTGCCCCGGAGGGAGTGGCTGGAGCCTGTTTTTTCTGCAAGGTGGCCTTGGTTTCCAGCACCACCTTTTCTCGGGAACCGGTCACATAGACTGTGATACCTTTGCAGCCAAGCTCCCATGCCAGCATGTATGCCTCAGCCACATCTTCAACGGTGGCATCCTCGGAAAAGTTGATTGTTTTGGAGAGGGAATTATCCACAAATGCCTGCAGGGCGGCCTGCATATAAACGTGTTCGTCTGCAGGAATATCACCGGCAACAACAAACACATTTCGTACCGTTTCGGGGATCTCTGGAATATCCTGGCAGGTGCCGTGCTGCATGACGCTCTTGACGATTTCCTCGCGCCTCTCAGTTGGGATTCCAGCTTTTTCCAGCGCTTTGTCAAAGCGCGGGCTGGCATAGGTTAATTGCAAGTCTTTGCCGTTGTCATTAACATGTCTCACATATGCCAGGGCGAAAACTGGTTCGCAGCCATATCCCTCGCATCCGGCCACGGTTGCGATCGTTCCGGTTGGAGCCACGGTGGTCTGGGCGGCATTGCGGATGCCGTATTTTTGAATCCCTTCACGTACTTCATTCCAATCCAGTTCAGGCCGTCCCCATTGATGGGTGTAAGGCGTCACCGGTTGGGGGGGGTTCCACTGCAGCTTCTCAAAGTCGTATATACTGCCCTTGATGGCAGGGAAGGCTCCGCGCTCGCGCGCCAGCGCCACGCTGGTCCGCACTGCGTGGAAACGGACGAACTCCATTACCTGGGCCCCAAATTCACGTCCCTCCGGAGAACCATACCGGACGCCCACATGGTACATGATATCTGCCAGCCCCATTATCCCAAGTCCGATGCGGCGGGCTTTATGAGCGGCCGCCTTCAGTTGCGGCACTGCCGGAACGTACGCATTGGCGTCTACAACGTCATCCAGGAAGCGGGTGGAAATCTCCACAGAGCGCTGCAACCTCCCCCAGTCCACCTGCCCATCCTCCCCACAGTGTTCGGCCAGGTTGACGGAACCCAGGCAGCAATTTTCATAAGGGCCAAGCCATTGCTCTCCACAGGGATTTGTCGCTTCGAGCGGATAAAGGTGAGGGACCGGATTAAAGCGGTTGGCTGCATCGAGGAATAATAATCCTGGCTCTCCGTTGTGATGTGCTTGATTAACAATTTTCGCAAAAAGTTCGCTTGCCCTGACTGTCTTGTAAACCCGCAGGGGAATCCCCTTTTCCCGGGCTTGTTCCGGGGTTCCACTGAAGCCGCGATATTCTGGTGAGGTAACGTCGGGGAAAATCAAGTTCCATTCGGTATCGTTTTTAACGGCTTGCATGAACTCGTCGGTAATCCCAACGGATATATTGAAGTTCGTGATTTGATTCTCGTCTGTTTTGCAGGTGACGAATTCTTCGATATCCGGGTGGTCCACGCGCAGGACTCCCATGTTAGCGCCCCTCCGCGTACCCCCCTGGGCGATCTCTCCGAAAGCATGGTCATAAACGCGCAGGAAGCCCACCGGACCGGTGGCTTGTCCGGCAGATGATTTGACCAGTGACCCCTTGGGCCTGATCCTCGAGAACGAGAAACCGTTCCCTCCACCGGTCTGCTGGATAAGGGCTGCATCCCTGAGAGATTGGAAAATGCCCGCCGGATCGCGCCCCATATCGTCGGTAATGGGAAGAACGAAGCAGGCTGCAAGCTGCCCCAGAGGAGTGCCGGCACCTGTAAAAGTGGGGGAATTGGGGAAAAATTTTCTTGAGGATAGCAGCTCATAAAACTCACGGGCGCTGTCCATGACGTTGCCATAATAGGATTCCTCAGCCTTGGCAATGTGATATGCGACCCGCCAAAACATCTCCTCCACGGTTTCCGCCGGGTTCCCGTCGTCTCCTCTCCGCACATAGCGACGCACGAGTACCTGGCGTGCATTCTCGGTCAGGTCCACTGCGAGGAGATTCGCTGGGATTGGCGGGGTGGGTACTTTATTCTTGCTCGATGCAATTGTCGTTGTTGCCATGCATGGTTTCTCCTCAACACTTCATTTCTGTTATCAATAAAATACACAATAATTAATGGAAACAAATATGCACTGATATTCCACCCATGAAAAATCAAATATCAGTGCATAAGAATGATTATGACTCTAACAACAACCGGTCAATTTCGTTGCGCAGGGCATGCAAATCGTCCAGCCGCAAATAGACAATTGCATATCGTATATAAGCAATCTGGTCCAATTCTTTCAATCCCTTGATTACCAGATCTCCAACTATTCGTGAAGAAATTTCGGATTTTCCCTGGTGTTGAAGTGCAGCTTCCACTTGTCCTAAAAGCCGTTCGATATCGGATGCGGAGACGGGGCGTTTTGCGCAGGCAATTCGAATCCCGCGTTCCAGTTTCCCCCGTTCGAACTCCTCGCGGGTCCCATCCTGTTTGACGATCAACGGGGTTGCCAGGATCGGACGTTCATAACTGCTAAATCTTTGTCCACATTTCAGGCATTGCCTTCTTCGGCGAATACCCCCATGAGTATCGTGGGTTGTATCGATTACTTTTGAGTCTTCGTTATGGCAATAAGGGCATCGCATTACCACGACTCCGTGAAAAATAGAACAAATGTAGCCGCCATATTTGGTGGTTTGGAAAATAAAATCCCCTATATATGGGGCATTATTTCCAATATTCTAACATGATTATTATTCCAGAACAAGAGGCTGGGAGGGCCATTTACCTTAAAATTTCCTTGGCTGAACAAAATGGGGAAATCAAAAACTCTTTTGCGCCAGGGACAATAAAATAATCATTGTAAATGCGGCTCTTATTCAACAGCCTGCGCCCCTCGAAGTATAATCAGCCCATCCATGGAGAAGAAATGAATACTGTCTATATCGTTATTATCTTGGGCGTAATAATAATCGCGATCATTCTGATAATTGTCGCCACGAAGCGTTTTAATCGGAACTTGATGCGGCGGGTGCAGGAAATGCAGGAACAAGAACCTGATTTTGCAGCCGGTTTTCGCAATTCCATCGAAATTGAAGCAAATGTGATCAGTAAAAGCGAAACCATTGTCCCAAATGCAGGTGGGTATGCCAAGGTCGACTTGCAAGTAATGATACAACTGCCCGATAATGCTCCATCCCAGGTGACCACCTGCTGGCTGGTGGAAGTAGGTTCGCTGGATCTGGTCCTACCCGGGCGGAAGGTACCGGTGAAAGTGGATCCTCGCAAGAAATTAAATATTATTCCAAATGTGCCCTGGGCAAAACCCTGGATTTTTAGAAAATAACATGCCACACGTCGAATTTGAAATTCATCCAGGCGAAAACTTACTATACCACGCCACCCCCATCCGGAAATGGTACGTCATCACCTGGAAAATTTTCAGTGATGCCGCAATCGCGATAATTTTGTCATTTATCATCCACTCTCTCCTCGCAGGGATAACTGAGAGCGCACTCACCTCCGTTTTACCAGCGATTTTTGCCGGGGTTTTAACCCAAATTTTGTTCCTGGGTATAATCCCCCTTGGGATCACGGCCTGGGCGGTGGAAGATGTAGCCTGCACACTGACCGGCGAATTTATCCTGACCGATCAGCGCATCTGTATCCAAGGCTCTCCACATGCCTGGAGCCAAAGCGATACCCCCCTGGAGGATATCTCCTCTCTTACCTGGCATCGGGATGCGATTTTTGTCAGGAATAGATCTTCCCGAAAAATTCAGGTCCACATGTTCTCGGAAGGCAAATTATTCGCAGAAGCCTATAAACAATACATTGGCAGGTCATGAACAATCGGGGGATTTTCAAACAGCCAACCACTCGCTGCAAATCGACTGTGGCTGGGGGTTGTTATTTCTTCCCGATGTTTATGGTTGTCGCTTTGCTTCCTGCCACAGTGTTTCCATTTCATCTATGGACATGTCGGATAGTTTCCTGCCTTGTTTCTTCGCTCCCTGTTCAACAAAATTAAAGCGACTCTTGAAACGCTTGCTGGTGCTCCTTAAAGCAAATTCGGCATCCACTTTCTTCCAACGAGCCAGGTTGACCAGGGCAAAAAATAAATCTCCCAGTTCATCGATCAATTCCTGTTCGTTTGTTACCTCCCTGACTTCCTGGATTTCCTCGGCGATTTTATCAAGCACACCGCTGACTTCCTTCCAATCGAAACCGACCCGGGCTGCCCTGTCCTGGTATTCCTGGGCCTGGGCAAGGGCCGGTAATGCCAGGGGAACACCATCGAGTAAACCTTTATCGGGATTGAGGCTGGTTGATCGCTCGTCAGCCTTTAACTTTTCCCAGTTCTTTAAGACACCTTGAACACCATCCAATTTAACATCGCCAAAGACATGCGGATGACGGCGGATTATTTTATCGTAGATGCCCTTGAGCACGTCGGCCATGTTGAACTCGCCTTCTTCGCTCGCTATTTGGGCATTTAGCACGATTTGCAGAAGCAGGTCCCCAAATTCCTCTGACATCTCTGCCGGGTCACCAGAATCCATGGCAGCCAGCGCCTCATAAGATTCTCCCATCAAGTGTGGCCGGAGGGATTCGTGGGTTTGTTCGCGATCCCAAGGGCAGCCGTTCGGCGCCCTCAGGTGGGCTACGATTTCCTGGAAAGCTTCGAAAGAGGTCCCTGCACCGAGCGGCGGGACATAAAGTACTGTAAGTAAGCCAATATGCTCTGAACGGTCGATTTCATAGAGCTGGACATCTTCGATGATTTCATCTTTTGTCCCTGCCGCATGGACAAGGCGTACAGGATGTTCATCAGGATAAACACTGTTGAGAGTCATCTTGACTTCAGCAGCGACCATACGCGAATAAATTTGGGCAATCAGTACCGGCATGTCCGGTGGAAATTCCGGGACATGCGCCTGGCTCAACTCAATTGCATCCGTTAGAACCAGCCGTGGATAAGGGTCCAGGCCCAGGGCTGCGAACACCGGCTCTAAAAACGAAACACCGCTAACGATCTTCAACGGCAAACCCAAATTCCGGGCACGCTGGGCAATATCTGGGCAGGTAGCCTCGGCTACAAACGGGTCGCCCGGCACGGCATAAACCACTCCCATGGGCAAACTTCCCATTTCCAGCACTTTGTCCACAATTGCGGCATAAACCTCGTCAAAAGATTCACCTTTTTCATAGAGTTCGTCAAAACTATGGATAATTAGCTCAGGCGGAAGTCCTGCAACTGTGGGATGCTGGTTTGTTCGCAACCAGACTTCTTTGGTCGAAACAAGAACATCCCAGGCTTCGCGGGTAAGCTTGGCAGGGTCACCAGGACCGAGTCCAACTAAGGTTATTCCGGGCATGGGCACTCCTTAAAAGTAAAACGTAATGCATGAACGCAGCAGGTAACCGCCCACGCATTACGTTGAACGTATCATCGTTAACGTGCTGGTGTATTAACGCTTGGTGTAGGTCGGAGCCTTTCGGGCACGCTTGAGACCTGGCTTCTTGCGTTCCTTGATGCGAGCATCACGGGTCAGGAAGCCGCCTTTTCGCATGGCTGAAACATTTTCCGGGTTCATCTTGACAATGGCGCGCGCCAGGCCAAGCTGGACGGAGTCGGTCTGACCCGTAACACCACCGCCGCTGACGATCACGGTAATATCGTAAGTTTTGGTATCATGACCGGCTGCCTTCATCGGAGCCAAAATGGCTTCAAGATCGCCGAGGCGGGTGAAAAATGCCGGAGCATCCTTGTCATTGACGATGAAACGCCCTGAACCTGCCATGATCCGAACGCGGGCAATACTCTGCTTTCGGCGTCCGATTCCTTCAAAATATTGCACAGACATATTTCTACTCCTTTACGCGACCAATTTCGGATTCTGGGCGCCGTGTGTATGCTCCGCACCACCGAAAATCTTGAGCCGCGTGACGAGATGGCGGCCCATTTTGTTGTGCGGCAGCATGCCCCACACTGCGGCTCGTATAACGCGGTCCGGATGGTTGCTTAACTGGTCGCGCAAACTTACCGTTTTCAACCCACCAGGATACCCCGAGTGGCTGTGATACATTTTTTCAGTCAATTTGGTGTGAGTTTTTGTGCCCGTGACTGTTATATGTTGCGCATTGATGACAACCACGAAATCACCCATTTCCACACCGGGAGTAAAGCTCGGTTTGTGTTTGCCGAGCAGGAGCGCAGCAATTTTGGTCGCAATGCGACCCAGGTTCTCACCGTTGGCGTCCACCAGCAACCATTGGTGGTCAATTTCTGCGGCCTTGGGATAGTAAGATTTGTACACTTTTGTCTCTCCAAAAATTCAGACTATTTCAACAGATTATCATAACGTACTTCGACGAGCGACAAACCGCTTGCAGGAGCAAGGCTGGCAGGGATATTATGGCCTTTCCCATTTTTCCCGATCCCGGAGGTTGACACGGGACTGCTCTTCAGTGCCCGAACCAGATCCTCCACGGGAAGTCTTCCCTGTCCCGCAGCTACCTGGACGTACACCAGTCTGCGAACCATGCGGTATAAGAAAGCATCGGCCTGGATGTCGAAGGTCCACTCATCGCCATGGTGCGTCCATTTGGCAAAAAAGACCGTTCGGACGGTGCTGGCCTTCGTTTTAGGCGGGGTCCCAAAGGCGCCGAAATCGTGCTTGCCCATCCAGATTGCTGCAAGAGGCGTCAGATCGGTCACTTCGGGCCAAACGCGCCAGGCATACCGTTCCCTCAGGGGATCCCTCACCTCGTCGCAAAACAATCGGTAACGATAATGTCGGGCACTGGCGTCAAAACGCGGGTGAAAAGAATCTGCCGCCAAAAAAACTTCCCGTACCGCCATATCCATCGGCAGGTGAGTATTCAGAGCCTTCCGCAAACTTTCGAGCCCATGACCCCAATTGAGGTCGAATGCAACCACTTGCCCATTTGCGTGGGTCCCGGTATCGGTACGCCCTGCCAGGTACACGGTTTGTTTATCCCATCCGAGTTTGCGCAGGGCTTTTTCAAGTTCTCCCTGTATCGTCCGGGAAGATGCCTGTCGCTGACTGCCCAGGAAGTGGGTACCGTCGTAAGCTAGGATAATCTGGTAACGAGCCATTTTAGGTGATCGGGTAATCCAAGATCAGGGAATTTGCCTGGTCACCTGACAATGAAACCGAAAAGTTCTACTCTTCGACGAGTTCAAGGATGGCCATTTCCGCTTTATCTCCAAAGCGGGGACCAAGTTTGAGCACGCGCGTATAACCGCCTTTGCGTTCTGCAAAGCGGGGGGCAATCTCATCGAACAATTTCTTGACCACGTCATTGCTGTTGCCGCCCAATCTGGCTACAATAAGGCGTCGGGCAGCCACCTTTTCATCATCGGTGGCATCCTTTATATTTCGGGCCACCGTGATCATTTTTTCAGCTTCGCCGCGAATCGCGGCAGCCTTGCTTACCGTGGTGCGAATACGTTCGTTTACAAAAAATTGCTTGATCAGGTTGCGCCGCAAAGCGATGCGCGCACCCTTCGTGCGGTTGAGTTTAAAACCTGCTACTTGGTGTCGCATTGTTCAATCACTCCGACTCTTTCTTGGGTTCATCTTTTAGATAACCCTTTTCTCGCATCTTGAGGCGCAGTTCTTCGAGGCTCTTTTCGCCAAAGTTGCGGATGGACATGACCGCCTGGTCACCCTTCTCAAGCAGTTCCAGTACATCGCCGACGGTGATGATACCCGTGCGCTTGAGTGAGTTGAAGACTCGTACCGAAAGGTCCAGGGATTCAACCGGTGTCTCGGCTACCTCGCTGGTCAGGTGGGATCCGGAAACTTCTTTTTCCATCGCGATGGCAAGCGTCTCTTCACTGATACCAGCCACGTAGCGCAGATGCTCGATCAGGATTTTTGCTGAAGTGCTCAGGGCGGTTTCAGGTGCAAGCGCACCGTCCGTCCAGATTTCAAGGATAAGTTTATCGTAATTGGTGCTCTGACCCACACGCGCCGACTGCACTTCCCAGTTGATTCTCTTCACCGGTCCAAAAATGGCGTCGACCGGCAATTCACCAATTGGCATGCGCCCGCGTTCATTGGAAGGAGCATACCCGCGTCCACGTTCAACGGTAAACTCAATATCCAGGCGCACTTTGTTGTTATCGGCCGTAAACAGGTATAGATCAGGATTAATGATCTTGATCTCCGGCGGAGCGATAATATCGGCCGCAGTCACTACGCCTTCACCACGGACTTCAAGGTGCATGCGTATGGTGTCCACACCTTCCATGATTATACGTAATTGTTTAACCTGCAGCATGACCTGCAAAACATCTTCACGTACGCCTGGGATGTCACTGAACTCATGCAGCACATCAATAATGCGGATGGATGTCACCGCAGCCCCTTCCAGGGACGATAGCAGCACGCGCCGCAAAGAATTTCCAAGCGTCACGCCATAGCCATGTTCCAGTGGGCTGATGACAAATTTGCCATAATTCCGCGCCTCAGCTTCGCGCTCGATCTTCGGCATAACCATGTTAGTGATAGTCACGGTACCCTCTCATCGACGTACAAAACGGTACGCCGCGTCTAATACAATGGACTCGGATTAGCGCGAGTAGTACTCAACGATCAACTGCTCGTTCAGGTTGCCGTCAATCTCGGGACGCTCGGGCATACGCAACACACTCCCTGAAAGCGTTTTGATGTCGCGACTTAACCAAACCGGCGCATTTCGTGCCTCAGCCAGGGCAGCCAATTCCTTGAAATACGTTGCGTCCATCGAGCCTGGACGCACAGCGAGCAAATCGCCAACTCCCAGGTTCATCGACGGAACATCGGTGCGGCGGCCATTGATGGTGAAATGACCGTGTGTCACCAACAGTCTGGCCTGCGCACGGCTTGATGCAAATCCCAGTCGAAATACAACATTGTCCATCCGTGATTCCAGGATCTGCAGGAGCATTAAACCCGTGATGCCGTGCGTGCGCAACGCATGACTATAGTAGCGTCGGAATTGGCGCTCAAATACGCCGTAAATCCGGCGGGCTTTCTGCTTGGCACGCAGCTGCTTGGCGTAATCGGATTCACGCCCGGTGCCGCCACGACCTCCGCGGCTGCCGCGGCTGCCGGTGGGACCATGCTGACCGGGGACAAAACTGCGGCGTTCAAAAGCGCATTTGGGAGTAAAGCATCGCTCTCCCTTGAGGAACAATTTTTCACCTTCTCGCCGGCACAGTTTACAGGCCGGTCCAGTATATTTCGCCATACTTCCTATCCTCTTTAACCAAACCTAGACGCGACGTTTCTTTGGAGGCCGGCAGCCGTTATGGGGCACCGGGGTGACGTCAGCGATCGACTTGACCTTCAAACCCATCGCCTGCACTGCACGAATGGCATTCTCACGACCAGGACCAGGACCTGTGACGATGACATCCACTTCCTGGACGCCCATCGCCTGGGCGGCCTTGATAGCCTGTTCGGCTGCCAGGCGGGCGGCGAAAGGCGTGCTTTTCCGCGAGCCTTTAAAACCCACGGAGCCTGCACTTCCCCAGCAAAGGGTGTTGCCGTCCGGGTCGGTCACAGTCACAATCGTATTGTTAAAAGATGCAAAAACATGAACCTGTCCAGCAGATAACGTTCGCTTCCCTTTTTTGGCGCCGCTGGAACGGCGTGCAGATCGTACTGTCTGTGGCATAATTCCTCTCTAATTCCTTTTTCCGGATTACTTCTTACCGCCCTTGCGGCGTCCGCGCCCGGCAACTGTCTTTTTAATACCCTTGCGGGTGCGGGCATTTGTGCGGGTGCGCTGCCCGTGCACGGGCAGGTTTCGGCGATGTCGCAGGCCGCGGTAGCAGCCAATTTCCACCAGGCGCTTGATATTCAACTGTTCCTGGCGACGCAGGTCGCCCTCGACCTTCCAATTTTTATTTATGTAATCGCGGATAGCCGCGACTTCAGATTCGGTCAGATCCTTCACACGCGTGTCCGGGGAAATCTTGGTCGCAGAAAGGATTTCGCGCGATCGTGCAGGGCCGATTCCAAATAAGTAGTTCAGGCCAACTTCGACGCGCTTATTGCGCGGCAGGTCAACACCTTCGATTCTTGCCATATATCCTTATCCTATCCTTGTCGCTGTTTGTGCTTCGGATTTTCGCATATGATGAACAATACGCCTTTGCGCTTGACAATCTTGCACTTCGCGCAGCGCTTGCGAATGGAGGGACTTACTTTCATGATTGCTTTCTCCTTGCATATAGTTACTCAGCCAAAGGTTGAATTATACTTGCTCTACACACATCCGTCCAGTTTATAAGTCATCTCTCAAAATCATGGGACAGTCAGGACGAGAGGGTCGCCCTCGGTGACGGCCACGGAATGTTCCTGGTGAGCCGTCAACGAACCGTCAGCAGAGACAACCGTCCACTGGTTGGAAAGGACACGGGTTCGATGTGTGCCGACAAGTACCATCGGTTCGAGGGCGATTGTCATCCCGGGTCGCAGCAATACCCCGGTACCCGGAGTGCCATAATTTGGCACCTGGGGTCCCTCGTGCATCTTCCTGCCAACCCCATGCCCGGTATATTCACGGACCACGTGAAATCCCTGGGCCTCCACATATTGCTGGATGGCGGCAGATACATCGCCTGTTTTATTCCCGGCGCGCATCATGGCGATACCCACATTCAAGGCCTGTTCAGTCACCTCGATCAGCTTGGCTGCCAGGGGGGAGATTTTCCCTACTCCAGCAGTAAAAGCCGAGTCGCCTACAAATCCTTCCAGGACCGTCCCGCAATCCACTGAGACAATATCACCTTCCTGGAGTTTGCGATTCCCAGGGATCCCATGGACCAGCTGCTCATTAACGCTGACGCAGATGGATGCAGGAAATGGCGGTGTGCCATAATTCTTGAAAGGCGAATAGGCACCATGTTTTTGCAGAATTTCCTCAGCAGCCGCGTTGAGGTCTGCGGTGGGTACGCCGGGTTGTAAAAGTTCTCGAACTCCAGCCAAAACATTGGCATTGAGACGTCCAGCTTCACGCATTAGAGCGATTTCAGCTGCATTTTTAATACTAATATCGCGATCCCAAGTCATGCGATCTTTCCAAGAACTGCCATCAATGCTTCAGTAACCTTCTCGATCGGTTGGGTCCCGTCTATTTCAGATAGAAGCCCAAGCTGACGATAATAAGTGATCAACGGTGCCGTTTGGGTGAGGTAGACCTGGATACGTCTCTTCACAGTCTCGGCTTTGTCATCGTCCCGCTGATACAGCTCGGAAGCATCGAAATCACACACCCCTGGTTTATGAGGTGGGTTGTGCTTCTCGTGAAATATATGTCCCTGCGCTTTGCATGTCCAGCGTCCACTCAGGCGTTCAATCAGCGTGGATTCGGAAGCGGTGATGTATGGAACAAAATTCACTTTCCCATTAAACTCGGTCAACAAATTCGCCAAGGAATCAGCCTGTACCGTGGTGCGAGGGAAGCCGTCCAAAAGGGCGCCTTCTTTACAATCCGGGCGGGAAAGTCTGGACCGGATCATGCTGATGGTTACATCGTCGGGGACCAGTTCCCCTTTATTCATATACGCTTGCGCCAGTTTTCCGAGTTCGGTCGTGTTCTTTATGTTCTCCCGAAAAAGATCTCCCGAGGATATGTGTGGCAGTCCGGTGGCTTCAGCAATAAGCTCCGCCTGTGTGCCTTTACCAACGCCGGGGGGTCCAAGAAGAACAATGAAAGTGGGCATGGATAAATTTATTTCACCAGCTGGGCATCATCGTAGCCGTGAAGTTTTAATTCCGCATCAATATTCAGGAAGGTATCCCGAACGACACCCACAACAATGAGCAGCCCAGCCGATGACACCAGGAAAATCGATGTGGATGACAACGCCGCACCTATTCCTACTGCCTTCAGGAGCAAGTTGATGAGATATCCCAAAATAGCCACCAAGCCCAGGAAGAAAGCACCCGGAAGGGTGATCCGGCGTTGTACTTTGGTCAGATATTTTTGGGTTGGGGCACCGCGGTTGATTCCGGGGATTTGGGCACCAACCTTCTTAAGGTTCTCCCCGTAATTCTGCTGGGAGAACATAACGTCAGTATAGAAGAAAGTAAAGACAACCACCATCAGGAAATAAAGCAATTGGTAAACCCAGTTATTTGGGTTAAAGGTGGTTTGGGTGCCTGACGCAAAATTTTTCACCCAGGCAATTGTTGAACTGGTAAAGTAACTAGAAATGATCGCTGGGAACTGCAGGATGGCGCTCGCAAAGATGAGCGGGATCATGCCTGCCAGGTTAACCATCAAGGGCAGCGTCCCTTTGACCGGCATGGACATCCGGTTACCGACCCGGCGACCCGGGTACATGACCGGTACATTTCGGCGGCCCTGCTGAACGTAAACAATCGCATAGATCACCGCCACCATTACCACGATCATCGCCAGCACCAGGATCCAGCCATGCTGCTTGTCAGCCAGGAGGGTGCCGAACTGGGATGGGATCCGAGCCACGATACCCGCAAAGATGATCAAGGAGAGACCCTGGCCTCGAATACCATACTCAGAGATTAATTCGCCCAGCCAGATGGCGAACATCGTGCCGCCGATCATGGTAATTAATACGGTCAGTGAAGGCAGCCAGAGAGCGGCAGTAAATCCAAATGGTACGATTGCGGCTCCACCGCTCTGGGCTGAATACGAATTGAAAATGTTAATTTGACCAAGGGCGGAAAGCGTGGCCATGGGTACTGCCAGGTAGTAAGTCCACTTTTCCTGCCACTTGCGAGCCTCGCGCGGGTCCTCTTCCATTTTCCGTTGGAGCGCAGGAAAGATGGGGGTGAGTAATTGCAGGATGATCTGGGCTGTGATATATGGATAAACGCCCATGGACAGCAAAGAGAAGTGCGAGACCGTGCCGCCCGAAAGCAGGTCAAGAAAGGAGAAAAATGACCCTGTAGTGCTCAGGTTCGACATTAACGACTTGAGCGCAGCGCCATTTATTCCGGGAACAGGAACGTTGGCAGCCAACCGGAAGATGACCAGGATGATCAACGTCACAATTAATTTGCGACGGATATCCTGCGATTTCCAGAGATAACGCACACCCGAAAATGGGTTTTTCATAGTGAGGCTCCTCGTAAAAACGAGTTATCCAATCAACTCCACCGTGCCGCCTGCGGCTTCAATTTTTGCCCTGGCACTCTTAGTCACACGGTCCACGCGCACCTTAAGGGCAATTTTTAACTCACCGCGCCCCATCAGAGCCACAGGGTTGCGCGGATCCCGGATCAGGCGTGCCTGGTCCAGGGTTGCCGGATTTACTTCGGCATTGGCCTTGAATGAGGCTAACTGGTCAAGGTTGACCTCGTTATATTTAACTTCGGTGGGCGGGGTAAAACCCTTGCCGCGCACGAACGGCAGCCGTCGGTAGAATGGCAGCGCTCCGCCTTGTCGGGCCAGGTGCCCCCCGAAACCGGAGCGTGAGGCCTGGCCTTTCGTGCCGCGTCCTGCCGTTTTCCCCTGGCCGGCTGAAATTCCGTGCCCGACGCGTTTTCGGTTCTTTTTGGACCCTGGATTGGGTTTGAGATCGTTCAGTTTCATCTTCGTTCCTATTCTTCGACACGAATCAGGTGGATCACCTTCGTCAACATACCGCGCATGGAAGGTGAGTCTTGATGTTCCACCGTCTGGTTAAGATGGCGCAGGCCCAAAGCGTGCAAAGTAGCCTTTTGCGGGATCGGAAATCCAATTGGGCTGCGCACCAGGGTAATCTTTATGGTTTTGCCTTCGGCGTTTTTAGCCATGTTTCTTTTTCCTTTCCCAATAGGGTAACAATTCCTCTATTGGTTTGCCACGCCGGGCGGCTTCTACTTTTGCCGACTTGAGCGCTTCCAGTGCCTGAAGGGTAGCCTGAACAATATTCAGGACGTTTGAAGATCCCAATGACTTGGTCAGGATATCGCGGATGCCCACAGCTTCAAGAACTGCGCGCACACCACCGCCCGCGATCACACCCGTGCCTAGAGAAGCCGGCTTGAGCAGGATGACCGCACCGCCGACCTTGCCGGTTGTTTCGTGCGGGATGGTAGTCCCCGATAGGAAGACAGGGTGCATATTCTTACGGGCACGATCAGTAGCCTTGCGCATGGCATCCGGCACGGCATTCGCCTTCCCCACCCCCATGCCAACTTTGCCATGGTTATCGCCCATGATCAATGTCACGCGAAACTGGAACCGGCGACCGCCTTTAACCACTTTGGCTACACGGGCAATTTCAATAACGCGCTCGTCCAAGGATTCTGCTTGCTTTTCAGCTTCTCTTACCTTGTAATCCAACATATTGCGTTCTCCAATCAGGCCTTAGAATTCAAGGCCGCCTTCACGGGCGCCATCGGCCAGAGCCTTTATCCGGCCGCTATACTTGAAACCGCCGCGGTCAAAAACCACCGCCTTTACACCCTTTACCAGCGCACGTTCGGCGACAGCTTTGCCAACCAATTTAGCCTGCTCGGATTTCTTCAGGCCCTTCATTTTGCTGCGTAGTTCCTCGTCGATCGTCGAGGCGGAAACGAGCGTATTCCCAATGTGATCATCGATCACTTGAGCATATATTTCAGAGAGACTTCGGAAGACGTTCAACCGGGGTCGTTGCGCCGTACCCAGCACATTCTTGCGTACCCGTGTGTGCCGGCGGACGCGTGCATCAGAACGCGATTTTTCAGTCATAAATTACTTCGCCGCCTTTCCAGCTTTTCCAGCTTTGCGTCGGATCTTCTCACCCTGGTAATGCAGCCCCTTGCCATGATATGGTTCGGGTGGGCGGACGTTGCGGACATTCGCAGCTGTTTGGCCGACCAATTCTTTATCGAAACCGCGCACAAATACCAGGCGGGTTTTTGTTTCCACGTCAAAGGAAATTCCAGTTGGAGGTACCATTTCTACCGGGTGGGAGTAACCCATATTTAGCACCAGGTTCTTGCCGTTCATTTCTGCCCGGTAGCCTACACCTTCGATTTCCAAAACACGTTCAAAACCTGTGCTGACCCCGTGGATCATATTCGCAAGGACTGCACGCGTAGTCCCGTGCAATGCTCGCTCAGCTGGCAGGTCAGATTTGCGGGTAATAACAATTTGACCGTTTTCCATGGCAATCACCACCAATGGGGAGAATGTGCGTTTCATTTCGCCTTTTGGGCCTTTCACGCTCACGCTCGAACCGTTGAGTTCGATATGCACGCCGGTCGGAATAACTACAGGCATTCGTCCAACTCGAGACACTTTATTTACCTCCTCTTCTACCAAACTTTGCAGAGGATCTCACCGCCCACACCCAACTGGCGCGCTCTCTGGCCAGTCATGATGCCTTTGGGGGTGGACAGGATGGCGACGCCAATGCCTGAAAGTACCCAGGGAATCTCTTGCTTCTTGGTATAGATTCGCCTGCCTGGCCGGCTGATGCGCTCCAGACCGGTCAGCACCGGCTTGCGCTCGCGGCGCTCCCCGATGTACTTGATCTTAAGTCGCAGTACCTTCTGGCTGGGGCGTTCGCCATCAGCGACTTCAAAGTTTTCCAGATACCCTTCTTCTTTCAAGATCTTGGCAATTTCAACCTTGACCTTTGAAAGCGGCATCGCTGTCAGGGCCTGACCACTCATCACGGCATTGCGGATGCGGGTCAACATATCTGCAATAGGATCAGTCATGCTCATTTCTTACCTCCACCCGGCTACCATGACGACTTCATGACGCCAGGGATTTTCCCTTCCAGCGCGTATTCACGGAAACAAATCCGGCACAGGCCAAATCGCCGAATGTAACCACGCGGGCGTCCGCAACGCGAGCAGCGATGGCGGACCTGGTTGGCATATTTGCGACGCATTTCACGATATTTCATACAAGTGCTTGCCATGGTTATTCTTCCTTCTTGAACGGCATGCCCAGCAGTGACAACATCAACCGTGCATGATCGTCGGATTTGGCTGTGGTCACAATTGTGACCTCCATGCCTCTAACTTTGTCAATCTTATCGTATTCAATTTCCGGGAAGATCAACTGGTCTCGCAAACCGAGCGTATAGTTGCCGCGTCCATCAAAGGCCTCGGAAGAAACGCCGCGGAAATCACGCACGCGTGGTAGAGCGATATTAATTAACCTGTCCAGGAAGGCCCACATTTTGGCACCCCGCAAAGTTACCTTGGTGCCGATGATCCTCCCCTCCCGTAATTTGAAGTTGGCAATACTCTTGCGCGCCTTGGTCATGACGGGTTTCTGGCCGGTAATGATCGTCACATCGCCCA
Organism: Anaerolineales bacterium; assembly: GCA_017882125.1. GTDB lineage: Bacteria > Chloroflexota > Anaerolineae > Anaerolineales > Villigracilaceae > UBA877. The sequence continues at coordinate 6,325 of JADGQC010000010.1, read as the reverse complement.
TCGCCGCTTCCAGCATTTTCGGGTTATCCATCGCTTCGCCGCCCAGACCGATATTGACCACGATCTTTTCGATATGCGGTACCTGCATTACATTTTTATACATAAATGCTTTGCGAAGGGCCGCAACAACTTCTTTCTGGTATTTTTCCTGCATCTGATTCATATATCAATGCTCCACCGAAGGTTAATCGATCAACGCCTGACAATTTTTGCAGACGCGGTGAGCACCTTCATCATCGCGCTGAACGCTAACACGACTCGGTTCGTTACACTTCGGGCAGACAAGCATAACATTCGAGATGTCCAAGGGTGCTTCGAACTTGATGCGTCCGGGGTTAATGGTCCGACCCTGGGTTTGAACCTGGCGCTGGTGTTTGGTATGCACGTTTACACCCTGCACCACCACCCGATGCTCATCTGGCAGGACTTTGATCACCTCGCCGCGTTTGCCCTTTTCTTCAATTTTTCCGCTGATGATTTCAACGGTATCCCCTTTTCTGATCTTGACTCTCATCGTTCGCTCCTCAACTGGCCTAAAGCACTTCCGGGGCCAGCGAAACAATCTTCATAAAACCCTTTTCTCGCAGTTCCCGTGCCACGGGGCCAAAGATACGACTGCCCTTGGGGTTTTGACCATCTGCATCCAGGATGACGGCAGCATTGTCGTCGAACCGGATGTAAGATCCGTCTTCACGGCGCCATTCCTTGGTGCAACGTACGATAACGGCTTTAACAATTTCAGATTTTTTTATTGAACCTTGCGGAGTTGCTGATTGGACTGCTCCAACCACAACATCACCGATCCGGCCGTACCTTCGGGTGGATCCACCCATCACATGGATTACCAAAATTTCACGGGCACCGGTATTATCCGCAATTTTCAACCGCGACTCGTGCTGAATCATGGCTGTGCCTCCACAGGAGTCTCTCCGACTTCGGGAGCTGCCTCTTCTGGTGCAGCGGTGACCTCTGCCACGCCCTTGTCAGCGGTGCGAATTTCATGTTTGACGATCGACTCGACCACCCAGCGCTTATCTCTCGACAGTGGGCGGCTTTCCACAATCTGCACCTGGTCTCCGGTTTGACACCCCAGTTCATCATGTGCCTTGACATGTTTGCTCAGATGGACCACCTTGCGGTAGAGCGGGTGCCGGAAAGTTCGACCAATCTCGACGACGACGGTCTTGGTCATTTTATTGCTGGTTACAACGCCAGTTATTCGACGGCGGTCATTCATGCTTCACCTTCCTGTACGGTCGCGCGGCTCCGTTCATTAAAAATTGTTTCCATGCGGGCAATATCGCGACGCAGCGAGCGCAGGTGGCTGGTATCGGTTAACTGACCGGTAACCTGCTGAAAGCGGAGCTTCATCAACTCCTCGCGCATATCCGAGATTTTTCCCTGCATTTCTTCAACCGACATTTTGCGAATTTCTTCGGATTTCATGATTACTCTCCCGCCGCAATGTCAGAACGGGCAATAATCTTTGTTTTGATGGCGAATTTGTGCCTGGCCAGCCCCATTGCTTCTCGGGCGGCTGCTTCATCCAAGCCGCCAATTTCGAACATCACGCGTCCCGGTTTGACGACTGCCACCCAATATTCCACGTTGCCCTTGCCTTTACCCATGCGGGTTTCAGGCGGCTTCTGAGTATAGGGCTTATCCGGGAAAATGCGGATCCAGACCTTGCCACGACGTTTCATGGCATGCACCAGGGCTCGGCGGGCAGCTTCGATTTGACGGGCGGTTACCCAACCCGGCTCCATCGCCATGAGGCCATAATCACCGAAAGAAATCTCAACACCTCGCGATTCCTTTCCCTTCATTCGTCCGCGCATTTGTTTGCGGTACTTTACACGTTTCGGCATTAACATAGCATCAACCTCACTTCAAAGTTGCCTTGTCTACTCACTAACGTAGACGCCTTCGGTGGTCTCGACTTTTTCTTCAACTTCGGTTTTCATATCACCGTGATATACCCAGACTTTAATACCAATCCGGCCATAAGTCGTTGCAGCTTCAGCTCGGGCAAAATCGATATCTGCTCGCAAGGTCTGCAGCGGAACCCGGCCATCTCTCAGCCAAACCGTGCGTGCCATTTCCGCACCCGCCAGGCGTCCGGCTACTTCGATTTTGATTCCCTGGGCACCCTGGCGCATCGCCTGCTGGATGGCACGTTTCATCGCACGCCGGTAACTGATGCGCCGTTCTAGTTGATCTCCAATATTATGCGCAACCAGGTAGGCGTCGCAGTCAGGAAATTTAATTTCTTTTATGTCCAAATCCACTTTCTTGCCAGTCAGTCCCTCAAGGGCTACACGAACTTTCTTGATGCCCTCGCCTTTTCGACCGATCAGGATGCCGGGCTTGGCAGTAAAAACTGCCACCTTCAATTTTCCAGGATAGCGCTCGACGTCAATTCGGGAAACACCTGCCCTGCCCGATTCCCTGTATAGCATGTCGCGAATGGCAAAGTCCTGCAACAATTGCTCACGGTACTGGGCGCCCTCAGCGAACCAGCGACCCCGCCAGTCCTGAGTAACATTCAGGCGGAAACCAATCGGATGAACTTTTCGACCCATAAGATCTCCTTCTTCTCTTCTTTGCCGGTTAGGCAGCTTCCCGTTCTTGCAGGACGACGGTCACGTGTGATGTACGTCGCAAGATCGGCTTGAAGCGACCGCGTGCGCCGAAACGGCGCCACTTGCGGGTGGGTGCTTCGTCAGCAAAGATTTTCGCTACGAACAGGTCGTCGCGGCTTACGCCGAAGTTCTCCTCGGCATTGGCAACGGCGGATGCAAGTAGTTTTCCGACCGGCAAAGCTGCACTTTGAGGTGCAAAGCGCAGAATTTCCATTGCCTGCACTGCATTTTTCCCGCGCACCAGGTCAACAACCAGGCGCACTTTTTGAGCTGAAATGGTTAGGAAGCGCAAATGCGCACGAATATCATGAGTCATCTCAATACTCCTAAGCCGCCTTGGTCGACTTCTCAGCCGCCGTGTGGCCGCGGAATAGCCGGGTCGGTGCAAATTCACCCAGGCGATGACCAACCATGTTTTCCGTGATATAGATCGGAACATGTCGGCGACCGTCGTGGATCGCAATCGTGTGTCCCACCATTTGCGGGAATATCACGCTCGCGCGGCTCCATGTGCGGATGACTTTCTTCTCGCCTTTTTGGTTCATCGCTTCGATCTTTTTTAACAGTTTTGGGGCAATGTATGGCCCTTTTTTCAATGAACGAGACATATTTGCAAACCTCGCTAACTCTCAGCGCCTTAGCGGCTTGACTTGCTGCGGTGGCGCACGATGTACTTCTCCGTCGACTTGTTTCGGCGGGTCTTGTAACCACGGGCTGGTCGGCCCCAGGGTGTTTTCGGGCCGGGCATCCCGGTGGGCTGCCGGCCTTCACCACCACCATGTGGGTGGTCGCGCGGCGACATTGCGGTACCACGTACGGTTGGACGAATCCCCATGTGGCGTTTTCGTCCAGCCTTACCCAGCTTGATATTATTGTGGTCCAAATTACCAACCTGACCGATCGTGGCAAAACACACCTGGTTCACCAGTCGTACTTCACCCGAAGGAAGGCGAATTTGGGCATACTCGCCTTCCTTGGCAAGCACCTGGGCTGACCCACCCGCAGATCGGACGAGTTGTCCACCCTTGCCAGGTTTAAGTTCAACGTTATGAACCAGGGTGCCAACGGGAATGTTTGCGAGCGGAAGATTGTTCCCGGGTCTGATCTCGGCTTGAGGACCGGAAAGGAGTGTATCTCCCACCTTTATCCCCAGCGGAGCCACGATATATCGTTTTTCACCATCCGCATAATTCAAGAGGGCCAGCCGGGCAGTGCGGTTGGGATCATATTCGATCGCCGCAACCTTGGCAGGGATGTTTTGTTTATCGCGCTTAAAATCCAGGATTCGTATATAGCGACGATTTCCACCACCACGATGACGGACCGAGATGCGGCCTTGATTATCCCGACCACCATGCCTGCGCGGATGAATGATCAGGCTGCGCTCGGGGGTCGACTTGGTGATCTCTTCGAACGTATATCCGGTCATCCCTCTCTGACCGGGTGTCGTTGGTTTATACTTTTTTACAGCCATTACTTTACCCCTTCAAGAAACTCGAGGGTGCTTCCCTCGGCGAGGGTAACAATCGCCTTCTTGAAACCAGCATCCCTGATCATCAAGCGGCGGTTGCGTCGACGGCTGCGTTTACCAGCCGTATTTAATATGTTTACGCGCGTGACCGTTACTTCGAATAATGTTTCAACGGCATCTTTTACCAGGGTTCGAGTTGCACTGGGAGCCACCTCGAAGGAGTACTGGTGAAGTTTGCTGGTCTGATAGTTCGACTTCTCAGTAACAAGCGGGCGGCGAAGTACATCATATATCGTTATCATGCTGCCCTCCTACACCAGAAAAGACTTTAACACGTCCAATGCCTTGAGCGGCATGACGAGTTTGTCATATCCAAGCAGGTCCCGGATATTCAAATAGTTGGCCATCAGCAGCCTGGCATCCGGGAGATTGTTGGTTGAACGAGCCACAATATCATACTCAGCGTCTTTTTCCGCCACCAGGATCAGGACGGTGGCATCCCCTACCAGGACATTCAAAGCCTCGGCCATTAACCGGGTCTTGGGCTCGGACAGCACAAATTCATCCACGATTACCAGTCCTGCATCCGCTGCCTTGGCAGTCAATGCAGAACGCAGTGCAGCCCGGCGCATCTTTAAAGGCATGTGCTGGGTGTACTTGTGAGGGTGTGGTGTATGGATTTTGCCGCCGTGCACCCACTGCGGAGCGCGCGTGGACCCCTGGCGGGCGCGACCGGTCCCCTTTTGCTTCCATGGTTTTTTACCACCACCGGAGACTTCGCTGCGCGTCTTGGTGCTGTGCGTACCAAGGCGGGCATTTGCCATTTGCTGCAGGTAAGCCTGGTGCATCAAAGCGATATTTACAGGGGCTTCGAAGATCTCAGCCGGAAGTTCAACCGTCTTGACCTTTTCACCCTTCATGTTGAGAACGTCTGCCTTCATAGTTCCATTGCTCCCATCATCCGCGCTATTGCTTGCGCGCTTCCTGGACAACAACCAGGCCGCCTTTGGACCCGGGGACGGCACCGGTAACGCCAAGAAGATTTCGTTCAGCGTCAACCAGGACCACCTTGAGACCAGAGGAAGTCACGCGCTCATGACCCATGTGACCCGGGCGGCGCGAGCCTTTATAAACACGACCAGGAGTCGTCGTTGAACCGTTCGATCCGGGGGCGCGCAGGCGGTCCGATCCGCCATGTGTCTTTGGTCCGCCGGCGAAATGGTAGCGTTTGACCACACCGGCAAATCCCTTGCCTTTGCTAGTGCCGATGACATCCACGCGCTCGCCGATCCCGAATACCTCGACCGTTAACTTGTCACCGATCTTGTATTCGGAATCTTTGCTGCGAAATTCGCGCAAAAAACGCAGTGGAGGCAATTCGTTTTTCTTGAGGTGTCCCAGCTGGCCTGAGGTAAGTCGCTTGGGTTTTGCCTCTTGGAATCCGAGTTGCACCGCTGCGTAGCCTTCCTTTTCCGGAAGGCGTACCTGCGTTACGTAACAAGGCCCAGCTTCGATCAGAGTTACCGGTAATGCCGCACCGGTCTCGTCGAAGATCTGGGTCATGCCGATCTTCTTGCCAATCAGCCCTTTTAACATGCTCGGTTTTCTCCTTCGAAGAATATATTGAGACTGTCAGCCGGGCTTGGCTGCATCATCTCGGTCACAGCACAGTCAATCGGCCTGCCGCGGCACACAGTCTTGTGGGGCCTACGAACAGAACCGTTCTTGTGCTGCCTTTTATCTAACCCGTCCAACCATTTTTACGGTTCACCGGGTTAGAGTAAATGACATGCTTAGATTTTAATCTCGATATCCACGCCCGCCGGAAGGTTGAGCCGCATTAGCATATCAATCGTCTTGGAATCTGGATCGAGTACATCGATCAGACGGTTGTGCGTACGGATTTCAAAATGCTCATGCGAGTCTTTGTCAATGAAAGTCGAGCGGCGTATTGTAAACCGTTCTATCTTGGTTGGCAAGGGTACCGGGCCAACCACATGGGCACCAGATCGCTCGGCTGTTTCGACAATCCGCTTGGCAGACTGGTCGAGGACTCGATGATCGTATGCCTTAAGGCGGATGCGGATTTTCTGTTTGGTCATATCATTTTACCTATTCGATGATTTTAGTGATGACGCCCGCGCCGACGGTGAGGCCGCCTTCACGGATGGCGAACTTGGAGCCTTGCTCGAGTGCCACTGGGACGATCAGG
>JADGQC010000247.1 GCA_017882125.1 Anaerolineales bacterium | reverse complement strand
AATCCTGAATACGCTGCCGAACGTACCCGTGAAGGAGTCAAATATTACTATCGCCTGAGATTCCCCAACGACGAGAATGAATGGGCGCGCCCGCATCGACTCAGCCCGGTGCATTACCGCCTTCAGGAAATGGGTGCGGTCTTTGGTGAGAAATTTGGATGGGAGCGCGTTAACTACTTTGAGCCGGGAAAGCCCTGGCGTCGTGCTGGAACTGATCAACGGGAGTGGGGCTGGAATCGTCCGCCTTATTTCGACCGGGTTGGTCAGGAACACCAGGCAACCCGCGAACGTGTCACGCTCTTCGATCTGACCTCCTTTGGCAAGATCGAAGTCAGCGGGCCCGGCGCTCTAAACCTCCTCCAGCGCCTGGCAGACAGCGATATTAATAAACCGGTTGGGAGCGCAATATATACCCAGTTCCTCAACACCAACGGCGGCGTGGAGGCTGACTTGACCATTACACGCCTTGGCGAAGACCGCTTCTGGGTTATCACGGGCTCAGCCTTCATCGCTAACGATTTTGGCTGGATCCAGATGCACGTGGATGAAAAAGATGGCCCGGTTGCCATTCGCGATATCACCACAGAATGGGCTTGCCTGGCAATGTGGGGTCCGAAATCACGGGATGTGCTGAAGAAAATAACGTCGAGCGATATTTCGAATGAGACTCATCCCTATCTGCATACCCGGCCCATTGATATCAATGGGGTTACGGTTTTGGCCCAGCGGGTCAGTTATGTTGGCGAGCTTGGCTGGGAACTGTATATTCCCGTCAACCGCGCCATGTTGGTATGGGATGCGCTCCTCAAGGCAGGCAAGGAATTCGGGATAGAAGTCGGTGGCTACAAAGTTCTCGATTCTTTGCGTCTCGAAAAGGGGTATCGCTATTACACAGCCGATGTCACCATGTTGGAGACGCCTTACGAAGGCGGTTTAGGATTTTGCGTCCACCTAGACAAGGGAGATTTCTTCGGGAAGGACGCCCTCGTCAGGCAGAAGCAGGAAGGCTTGAAACGCAAACTTTGCACAATGGTTCTGGACGGCAGCGAGTACACTCAAATTTATGGCGGAGAAGCGGTCTATCACAATGGCGAGGTCATTTCGCGTGTCCGCAGCGGCGGATTTGGATATACTTTAAAGAAGAATATTCTGTACGCATATCTTCCAATAGAATTAGCGAAAACCAGCAATCGCTTCGAACTGAACTTGATCGAAGGACGCTTTCAGGGAGAGGTGACAGCCACTGTTTTATTTGATCCAAAAGGGGAACGGGTGCGCGTATAAATGAAATACCCAACACTTTTTATCGTTTGAAAGGGCTTCACCTATGTTACCTTTAAATTCTCAGGATTTAGCGTTGCTAAAAAATTTATTAGACTCCCGCCAGCCCGGTCATGGTTTGCCGCGCCAGTTCTACCATGACGAATTACTTTATCGAGCCGAAATGGAATATATATGGCGCCAGGGCTGGCTTTTCGCCGGTCACTCATGCCAGATACCCAGCCCGGGTGATTATTTTCTGTACGATGTGGAAGGAGATTCCGTTATAGTTGTCCGCGCTGATGATGGACAAGTGAATGCCCTTTATAACGTTTGCCGCCACCGCGGCTCGATCATTTGTGAGGAGCCGGAGGGCAACGTCAAGCGCTTCGTCTGTCCCTACCATCAATGGACATACGACCGCAGTGGACGGCTCCTACTCCAATACGGCATGCAGGAAGGTCTGGATAAATCCCAGCTTGGCCTGCATCGCGCCCATGCCCGCGAGGTCGAGGGGATGATCTTCATCAGCCTTGCCCAGGACCCGGTTGACTTCGATCCGGTCTACGAGGCAATTGCTCCTGTAGCCCGGCCCCAGGGTATGGCACGCGCGAAGGTCGCCAAGGTCATGGATTTTGACGTCGCTTCCAATTGGAAACTCGTCTGGGAGAATAACCGGGAATGCTATCATTGCGCCGTGAGCCATCCCCAGTACATCAAGGCTAACTTCGATCGCTATAATGCCGACGATACCATCCCGCGCATAGCCGAAAAATTGAAGGGGGTCACAACCCGCATGGAGTCTAAGCTTGCCACACAGGGAATGTCCATTCGCGAGGAAACCGGTATGACTGAGTTTCCTGACCCTGATCATGGCATTTGGTACGCGGCCAACCGCACGCCTCTGGTGGAGGGTTTCGTTAGCGAAACCCTCGACGGCAAACAGGTGGCTCCTCTGATGGGCGATTACACCGATCCCGATGTCGGAACGTTGCGGATACGATCGCTTCCCAACTTCTGGATACATGCCAGTTGCGACCACACCGTTGGTGTCCGCCTCACGCCCAACGGGCTCACCCACACCAGCATCCGCATGATCTGGCTTGTGGACGGCAAGGCTGAAGAAAGCCGGGATTATGACCTCGAGAAAATGCTTCCATTCTGGCTGATGACTGCTGAACAGGACTGGGCGATTTGCTCTAACCAGCAGCGCGGGGTGAACTCGCACGCCTTTACTCCTGGACCGCTTTCCACTTACAAGGAATACAACCTGGATCGATTCCTGCGCTGGTATTTGCAGGAAATGAAAAACACCTTGGGAAAATGAAAGATATTAGTCCCGTCTACGTCGGCTTTGGAATGCTCACCCCGGTCGCCATAATGGTTGTCGAGCAGCTGCCCGAGCACAACACCGGCGCTCTAGTCAAAGAGGTTAATGAGTTTGTCTTTGACGACGCTGCTATCATCGCCTGCCTGCTGCGACAGTGGGATGTTTCTTCTGCCATGATTGGCACGGCAGTGGGGGATGACCCTCGCGGCCACATTTTGGCGGACCAACTAAAAGCCTGGGGGGTGCAGGGGGAAGTTCGCCTTTCAAAAGAAATCCGGACGCCCTGGGAGGTGGATGTTTCGGACGAGACGGGTGCTCGCACGTATTTTTGGGAAAGGTCGCCGCAGATTTTAAACACACTTGACGGAGCCGACCTTTCCCTGCTGGACGGGGCTCGCATGTTGTATGTCGATTGGTATGATGGCGATCACATTGTGCGGGCAATGGACGAAGCCCTTCGCTTGCAGGTGCCGGTCTTTTTGAATTTCGAACACGGTCATGCCGATCCCGAACTGCTGAAACGGTATGGGGGCCGCGCCACCATTTGCCAGGCGGTCACCGACGCAGCTCAGCGGGGGGATGTCCCGCCCCTCGAAGTGGCAAAAAAAATATTAAAAACAGGTGTGCAAACTGCCCTGATCACCATGGCTGGTGAAGGATGTTTGGCATTAAATGGCTCACAAGCAGTTCGCGTCCATGCGCCATCTGTTTTTGCTGTCGACGGTTGTGGAGCGGGAGCCACCTTTTCTGCTGGCTTCATTTATGGGGAGTTGAAGGGCTGGGAATTGGAAAAATCAGCCCGCTTTGCCACTGCAGCCGCTTCCCTCAAGGTGACACGTCCCGGGTTACAAATGTTTTCGATCAATGAGATCGCAGCATTGGCGGAAAAACTTTCGGTCGAATTTCCTGCAACTGCATTGCACACTGATCATTAGGAGCGTTCTTTGATTAACTTTGCCACCCTTCTTACGCA
>JADGQC010000246.1 GCA_017882125.1 Anaerolineales bacterium | reverse complement strand
CAGGATGAGCACCAGTACGACGAATGCGATGGCATCTTTCAACTGGGACGGGGACGGGATGCCCAACCCTGTCAGGAACAGGTTTGGACCAACCGCCTCAAGTAAACCCAGGATGATCGCCCCGAGAAATGCACCGGGAACGTTGCCGATGCCACCGAGGACAGCCGCAGTAAAGGCTTTGATCCCGGGGAAGAAACCCATGTAGAAATTGACCACGGGAAAGAGAAGCACGTACAGGATGCCTGCAGCACCGGCTGAGGCACCTCCCAGGCCAAAAGTAAAAACAATAATGCTATCGACATTGATCCCCATCAATTCGGCCGCTTCCTTGTCTTCGGAAACGGCGCGCATGGCTTTCCCGATCTTCGTCCATTGGACGAGTCCATACAGGATCACCATCATCACGATCGCGCTGAGAATTACGACCGTTTGGACCTTGAAAACAGAAATTCCGAAGATATTAAACGTCCCCTGCAGGATGGTAAAGGTGGGATACCCTTTTGAGCCCGAACCATAAAAACCTCGAAACGCATATTGCAAGAAAAATGAAGCGCCGATGGCGGTGATCAACGGGACCAGGCGGGGCGCATTTCTTAATGGTCGGTAACATATTCGTTCCAGAAGAACCGCGATAACAGTCGAGACAGTCATCGAAGCCAGGGTGATGATGATCAAGCCAATGACAGGTTGTTTGTCCAGGAAGCCAGATGTGGATAGACCGAGGGCAACAAAAGCTGCTGTAAAGGGCCCGCTCATAAAAACTTCGCTGTGCGCAAAGTTGATCATTTTCAAAATACCATAGACCATGGTATATCCCATGGCAATCAGGGCATAGACGCCCCCGAGAGCCAACCCCTTGATCGTAAGGTCGAGCCAACCGCTGGCGGAGTACCGGCCTTGTTCCAGTGTGCTGATGGTCCCCCAGATGACCACCCCTGCTATGGCCAGGCCAATCACCCAGATAATAATATCTGTAACTGTGACGCGCTGACGCAAGTTACGAAGCATCTAAGCCTCCTGTCTTGGTTTTTTATAAAGAGAGGCAAGGCCAAGCTTGCCTCTCTTTTCTTTCTTGGGTTACTGTAATCAGGCTACATGCCCGCGATCAGGATTACGGAGTGGGTACAGCTTTGATTACACCTGTCCCTTGGATCCACACCACTTCTGGACTCTTAAAGATCTCAAATGGGATGTTGTGATATTCCCAGACAGCCATACCGGCTGCGGAGCAGTCTCCGGGGAACTTAATCTGTTTACCTCCCACTGAAAGTGGCTGGTTGCAGTTCAAGACACCGGTCAAGCCCTGGAAATTCGACGTATTGAGGACGGCATCTCGCAAAGCCTGGCGTGGGATGTGGAGCGTCCCGTCTGCATCCTGCACAGTGACCTTCTCGATGGCGGCCTTGAGGATATTGAAGGCGTCATAGGCATGTGCGTGGAAGATGTTGATCGGGCCGGTCCCAAATTTAGCCTTGTAATTCGCAAGGAACGCTGTATATGCGTCACCTGAAACAGCCGGGCTCGATACCAGGAAGCCTTCAATATTGGCCCCGGCACCCGCAGCGACATCCGGCGAGAACAAGCCGTCGGCGCCCATCAGGTAGGAATGCTCCAAACCAGGGGTGGTCTTGGCCTGATTGATAATTAACGCGCCTGCAGGCATGAAGATCGGGAAGTAGATCATTCCGGGTTGCCCGGTTGCAATGGAAGCTAAAACTGAACTCATGTCGGTCTGAGCCGGGTCCACTGATGTCTGTTCGGTGATCGTTCCACCCAGCTCGGCAAACTTGGCTGCAAAGACCTGTTGCAGTTGGTCAGCATACAGGCTGCCGTCATGGATGGTGGCAGCCTTGGTCACACCCAGCGCGTTGTAAACGAACTCTGCTGCTGCAGTGCCCTGGAAGTTATCATTATGTGCTGTGCGGGCATAGGCAGGAACGTAGTTATCCGGACTGCCAGGTGTGGTCAGGCTGGGGGCAGTGTTGGAGGACGAGATCATCACAAACCCTGCTGCTGAGATCAGCGGCAGTGCTGCTCGTGCTTCGCTCGAGCAGGAAGTGCCGATGATACCGATGATGGTCGGATCTGCGGCCAGCTTGGTGCCGGCTGCCTGTCCGCCTTCGGCGCTGCATTGGCCGTCCTCACCGTCGAACTTGATGGTGTGGTTCAGGATCTTGCTGCCGGCATCGTCGATGGCGACCTCCACGCCGTTGCGGGAGTCGACACCCAGCGCTGCATTAGCGCCTGTTACGGATAACAAGTAGGCAATATGGATTGGATCCGTCGGGCCGACTGTTGCACAACTGATCTTATCTGTGCAGGTGTAGGTGGATGCAGCCGGTCCGCAGGCAGTCAGGATCATGCCCAGGACCGCGATTGCAGAAATTACTAAGGACAACCGTTTAAACATACGTTTTCTCCTCCAATGAAAAAAGGTGAATAAAGGGACCCATTTCCTGGGTTTTTTTCGGCGTAGCTGACTATGCTTTCTTTGTCTGGCATCACCTCCTTAATTCTTTCATTTTATTTGAGCTTTATGATCATCTTCGCCTCAACCCATGACCAGGGGGGCAAATATTTAAAAATAACTCAATCCGCTCAGAACTTGGAAAGGATCAAACCCGGGTTACGTCCATATTTTAAAAAATATGGCTAGACAAAACTGCCAATAATAAATAACGGTCTGCTATTTGGGAAAAAGAATTCGAAGCATTGGAACTTCGAGTGGGAAAGAGACCGACTCCAGAATACTCGAAATCACCTGTTCTTGCGAATACCTTTTTCCGCGAGCAAACCGCATTTCATTACAGTAAACTTTACTCTTTTTTATTAATTTAGTCAAGTACCTAACTTTGATTACGGTTTTATTAAGCATCAACTTTAAATTTCCCCTTTTGCAACCATGAGACACGTTACCATGGTGCGGTTTTCTCTCCCCTTCCCCCAGGGGTCATCGGGTGAATTTTAGAAAGAGAAAATGTGTCGCTATTGGCTGCTCCAAGGTCTGATTCTTAAATGATTTGGATCAACCCTGCAACTTACCTTTAACGCCAACGGACCACCGCATGCATTGCTCACGGTCAGTATAGCCACATCCAATATTGGAGGGTCGTTGTTGATAAATGGTTATTTTATTGTGTGCAATAACCGTTGGCGGGTATAAGGGATTAAACCGCCCGCGTCGATGATCGCCTGCCGCGCGTGAGGCAACGGTACTAGCTCGAAGCTTTTCCCGCTGGTCTGGTTCACCACCTGCGTTGGGGAGATTTCCAGTTCATCACCTTCATCCGCCTCGATACCCGGGCAAATGATTGTGTTAAGCCCCAGGTTAATGGAATTCTGCAGGAAGATGCGGGCGAAATCCCTGGCGATGACAATAAAACCCGGACCCTTCAGGCAGGAGGCGGCCTGTTCGCGTGAGGAACCGCAGCCGAAATTTTTGCCTGCCACGATCACGCTGCCCGAATGGATCTCCTTATTCTTTACCCGGGAATTAAAATTGACCAAATCTGCAAATACATACTGAGGCGTTTCTGCAGGCAGCACGGTGGCCATGAAACGCCC
>JADGQC010000064.1 GCA_017882125.1 Anaerolineales bacterium | reverse complement strand
CTGGACCTGGCCGGCGTGCCTGCCTTGCACCGCAACGAAGGCGATACCCTGCGCCACAACTGGGGCTTTGCACCACCGGATCCGAGCCTCCCCGCCGCGCAGTTTGGCGCCCGTTTCCAGCGCCAGGTCAACCTGACATGTGGGACCTACCGCTTTTATGTCAACAGCGATGACGGTGTGCGCCTGTGGGTGGCTGGGATCCTGCGCATTGACCAGTGGAATGACCAGGGCGGGCAGTTTAGCGCCGATGTGAACCTGCTCACTGGGTCTCACACCTTGAAGCTGGAGTATTACGACAACCTGGGCGCGGCCAGCCTTAACACCTGGTTGGAAAAGCTCAGCGACTGCCCAGTGACCGCAAGTGTCGAAAGCAGCTCCACCAGTTATGTCCAGCCGGGAACCGTGTTCGATCCGTCGGTGGAGATGCGCGTCGCAGTCGGCTTTTTGGATGATGCCCGCGGCGATCTGCTAAAAAACACCGGCGGTGATCTTCTTGGCGCCAGCGCTACCCAGCCGGTACGCACGTACGTCCCGCAGGGCTCAACCTACCTATTCGACACTCTAAATGATCCCAGCTTCCGCATGACGGCGCCCTCCACCCCTGGCACTTACTCCAGCCAGTGGAGTTTGATGGTCAACAGCAACCCGGCCAGCCCGACGGCCACGGTGCAGGTGCTGGTGGATGCCACCCAACCGGTGAACGTGCTTTCAGCGCCCATGGGCGGCACCTACTTGAACACCGGCATGATAAGCCTGCAGGCCAACCCCACCGATAACCTGAGCGGTATCCAGCAAGTTGCCTTCTACGCTGGTTATGACGACGGCAGCGGGTGGAAATGGCACGAGCTGGGTTTTGACAACGATGGCAGCAACGGCTGGAGTCTGAACTGGAACGCCAGCCAGGTGCCCGACCAGACCTGGGTTGCCTTAGTCAGCTTTGCCTGGGACAAGGCCTGGAATGGGGCGACCACCAGCGCCTGGAACCTGACCCTGGATCGCCAGCCTCCGGTCACAACCTTCCAACCTTTGGAGGCTGTCCAGAACAGCACCAAGGTGACCTTGCGTTGGACGGCGGTCGAGGCGGTTTCGGGACTGCATCATTTCGACATCCAGATGCAAAGGGATGGCGGCGCCTGGCAGGACTGGCAGACCAACCTCAGTCCAGCCATCACTTCAGCCCGTTTCTACGGGGAGTTGGGGCACCAGTACAGCTTCCGCATACGCGGGAGTGACAAAGCCGGGAATGTCGAAAGCTACTTGAGCAAGCCTGCGATTTCGTTTACCATCAGCACCTGTACGGGTGACAGCTTTGAGTTGGATAATACTATCCCTTTGGCAAAACCCATCACTGCCAATGAATTGCAAGCGCATTCCATTTGTGGCCAGGGTGATGGAAGCTGGAGTGGCGATATAGACTGGACCAGGCTGCAGGTGGAAGCGGGGACCACTTACATATTTATGACCACCCAACTTGGAGAAACCACCGATACAGTGCTTGCCCTGTATGATTCGGATGGCATCAAATTGGCTGAAAATGACGATATCGTGGATGGGGTGAATTTGGCTTCGCGCATCTTCTGGACCGCGCCGCAAAACGGGTTTGTTTACCTGCGGGTGCAGCATTTTGACAATCGCGTCGCTGGCAATGGGGTGACCTACACACTGTGGCCTGCAGTCCTTCATTATTACTATTTGCCATTAGTACTCCATTAACCGAGCAAAATCGAAGCATATAAAACCGGGCTCTGGTTCCCTCCCCAGGGAGCATCAGCCCGGTCTTTATTGCGAAGCGGAATGATTATTTCGATAATGGTCCCAGGTTTTCGGCAATTAAAAAGCTCCCGGAAAGGCACGAGACATTGCCATAGGTAAACCCAACCAGCCATCCCGGCAGGAAGCGCAGGTTTTTCACAATCGGGCAGACAATTAAAAGGACGAAGTTCAGAATCCCCATCGGGAGCAAGTCGATCAGTATCCGTTATGGCGCAAGTCACATCGGAACTAGAAAAAGGCCTTTGCGTCCTGCAAAACATTTCCGGGGTCGAAGGCAGTGTGACACTCTGCTGCCGCTAAAGCGGCGCAGCTTCTTGGGTTGTCTTAGGCAAGGGACAGCCGATGGGATGAAGCTGGCGTATTTCATCTGGTGGGAGTAGATCTGGAGGTTCTGTGAATTATCAATGCAACACCGGTGATGCTGGTGAATCCCTGGGAGTGGCTTGATCCGGAGTTCATGGAGAAAGTGGTGGATGTTTTTGGGAAGAAGGTAAGGGGGCGCTTGCCGTGTGGGCGATTTTCCTCTACAATATAAAAATAATTGACATTCCGCCCTACGGCAGGGAAGGGAATCGGACCCCAGAAACCGGTCACAAACTTGGGAAACTGGGCTTGTCGATCCTTAAGAATTTTGTCGAGAGCAGGATGAGCGTGAAATTTGTCCTACCAAAGGAGACTCTTATGAAAATGCCATTCGGCAAACGCATCGAATATACGATAAATGGGAAAAAAGAAAATGCACCAAACCAATAGAGTTAATAGTTGGTTGAAAGGCGTCATTGCAGTTGCCATCATCGGATTCATCCTGAATTTTCCAAGCATGCCAGGTGTAAGAGTGGTGCGCGCACAAGCGGCCGAGACTCAAACTCCGGCTGTCGGTATAAATTGGGAATATCTGCTTGATTTCAGTGATTCATCCCCGGCGAGTGCCAGCCAGCAGGCCTCCAGCTTAACCCGCAGCTTGGACAGCCAGGGGGTTAACTTCGAACTGCAGTCTTTAGGAGGCTCGGATTACCGGTTGGCGATGACCGGCAGCCAGGGGGTTGAACAGGTTCGCCAGGTGTTATATTCACCGCTCATTGCCAGTTTTATCGGTGGGGCGGCTGATATTGAGATCAATATCCCTGTCAGCAGTTTACAGGATATTACCTTCAAGTTGGAGAGCAACCTGACCACTGGATATCGTTGGGAGCTCGTTCTTTTCGAGAGTGCCGGCTTTGCTCAAGCAGGTGAATCAACCTTTACAACCCAGTCAAGTGGCTACGGGGTGCCTTCCGTGCAGACCCTGGTATTGCTCCCAAAAAATGTAGGGGATGGGAAAGTTAAACTAGTGTATCGCAGGCCTTTCGAACTGAATGAAACCGCCACCCGGCATTTACGCATCACTTTGGCGTCGCAGGCGACCGAAATCGATCTGAGCGATCCTAATCCGATGGTAATTGACACAAGGGCTGGTTCAAGTGGTTCGGCCAGTACACCAAACCCGATCGATGAGATTCCGCTCAAAGGGACCCTACCTGCCTCTTTGGACTGGCGTCCTGCCGGCATCGTGCCAGCGCCCCGTGATCAAGGAGCTTGTGGCGCTTGCTGGTCGTTTGGGACAGTGGGGATCATGGAATCTGCGATCGCGAAAGCCGGCGGACCACTGACCGACCTTTCTGAGCAATTCCTGCTTTCGTGCAACAAGAATGGCTGGACGTGCGATGGAGGATTGACAGCACATAAGTATCATTACGATACACTTGGGCAGAACCAGACAGCCATCGGGGCGGTACTGGAAGCGGACAAGCCCTATACGGCAACATACGGCAGTTGTAGCGTACCCTATAACCACCCTTATATTTTGTCAGGTTGGCAATTTATCGTCCCTAATGAATGGACAATGCCAACTGTTGACCAGATCAAGAATGCTATTAATACCTATGGACCAATCTCCGCCGGAGTTTGCGTGGGGTCTGCTTTCCAGTCTTATTCGAGCGGCATATTCTCGACGGACGAGACGGACGATTGTCCGGGACTAACTTTCCGAACCAACCACCAGATCATCCTGGTGGGATGGAATGATGCCGGCGGATATTGGATCCTGCGCAACAGTTGGGGCCCCACCTGGGGTGAAAGCGGCTACATGAGAATCGCTTATAACACTTCACGCGTGGGGGAAGGCACCTCGTGGGTTACCTGGAGCGGTGGTTTATTAAACCGGATTTACCTGCCGCTGGTCCTTCGGGATTTCGCTGGCTCAATCCCCAGCGACTTCCAAAAGTCCGCACCGGCCAATAGCGCAACTGACCAATTGACCAATCCCACTTTGAGTTGGGGGGCCAGCAGCAGTGCCACCAGCTACGAATACTGTATTGATACCCTCAATAATAACGTTTGTAATGCAACTTGGACTCCCACGGCTGCGAGCACTAGCGTCGGGTTGAGCAACCTGACACCTGCCACCAGCTACTACTGGCAAGTGCGCGCCGTCAACGCCTCAGGCACAACATATGCCGATGGCGGGACCTGGTGGACCTTCACCACCGCCGCTTCTTCCCCCGGCAAAGGGATCATCAATGGCAACTTCGAAGGGGGTGCAACCGGCTGGACGGAATATTCCTCTCAGGGTTGGCCCATAATTGTTTCAAGTTCAGATCTTTCAATTTCACCTCACAGTGGGAGTTATGCGGCCTGGTTGGGAGGGGATGAGGATGAAATCAACTACCTTCAGCAGCAAGTCACTATTACCTCCGGCGCTCCCTACCTTGTCTATTGGCATTGGATTGCATCAGATGATATTTGCGGTTACGATTTTGCCAGGGTTTTGATCAATGATTTGGAAGTAGATATATATAACTTATGCGACACTAATGATACAGGAGGGTGGGTGACGCACAGTGTCAACCTAATCGACTACGCGGGGCAATCGGTCACACTGCAAATCCGTGCCGAAACGGACTCGTCTCTTAATAGTAATCTCTTTATAGATGATGTATCCCTCCAATCAAGTGCGTCGGCGCTTGGACCAATCCAGGGCATCACCCCAAACCTGGAGGCTTCGACAACCCAAGGCAAGATCGGAATTATGGCGCAAGGAGAGAAACCACAAAGCATGGTCG
The DNA here is from genome assembly GCA_017882125.1 of Anaerolineales bacterium. GTDB lineage: Bacteria > Chloroflexota > Anaerolineae > Anaerolineales > Villigracilaceae > UBA877. The sequence goes on along the minus strand of JADGQC010000064.1, from coordinate 7,163 downwards.
AAAAACGACTTTTAAAACCCAGGTAGTTGAGAGGGAGACTATTCCCGGTTGTCGGCTCCGCTGGGCTTGTTTGAAGGACTGGACGAATGGATTCAACGGAGACTGAGACAGATATTTTGAAAACGCTGGAAACCGGGAACAACGCGCTACCGGGAACTGATGAGAATTGGAGTTCCCCATGAGCTAGCTGCACTTGGAGCTGTTGGGGAAAATCCCTGGCGCATGTCCGAACACCTGTGATAAACAAAGCCCTGAGTAATGTCTTTTGGAAGAACACAGGGCTGGAAAGCATTGCAAAACAAACCTTCAAATACCGTAATTTTTATTGAACCGCCGGATGCGGACCCGCATGTCCGGCGAAGTGAGAGGGGGCAGCGGCTCACCGCTGCCCCCAGTTCGATTTTGGAGGTGGATCCACCACCAGAGAAATTTTAATGAAGGTCAAATTTCACACACAATTCTCCGATTACTTCATAATGAGCGGCAAATACAGGTGGAATGATTCCAGGATGACCGAGAAGCCGCTTTCCGGGGTGCCATCCAACAGTTCCGTTACCTCGACGCTGCTGGTGCTGCCGAAGGAGAAATCCGGCGGTAGCTGCGGAGCCTGTACCGAGAGAGCAGCCGCTCCCAGGCTAAAGCGCAGCACCAGGGCCACATGCCCGCCGCCCGGCAGCATAGTAGGCGGCGGGTCGCCAGCGGGGGTGAGGATGAACGGGGACCAATATGGGCTGATCCCTACCAGGTTAATATCGAAACTCAAAGCGCGCGCCGCTAGTCCTGGGTTGCCAAATACAAAGGGGATGACCAGGCCACTCAGATCGCCGGAGGCCGGGTGGACGATGTCGATATTGTGCTGGCTGTGCTGGTCCAGTGCCCCGCCCTGAACCAGGGTGGCAAGCACACAGCGGTGCAGCGTGCCGCCGGCGGTGGGAGTCCAACTGGCACAGTAGGTATTCAGGCTGTGCGGGGGCAGGGTGATAGCGGTCAGCGAGGCCGCCGGGGTGAAGCCGATCCCGGCCCCAAAATCGGCCACGGAGAAGTTAACCGTCACCACCTTGGAGACGGACAGCGGATTCTGGAGCTGGATGCAGACTTGCCCAGCCACACCGACTACCGGCGGGTCGGGGATGAAGGTGATCTCCTGCTCTTCCCAGGGCGGGTTGATGTTCGGCGGAAGATGCACGGGGGGCATGTCTATTTTACGAACTCCGCCAAACAGGGTCCCGCCGCTCCAAATCTGCACGTCGATATGGCAGCCCGAGCCTAAGGTGAGCGGGTTGGGTGGGGTAACGCTAAGTGTGACATTCTGGCTCGCCCCCGCGGCCAGGCTGCCGGTCACCGCCGGATCCACAGATGCTGTCCAGCCGGGGCAGGTGTTATCCACTACCAGGTCAAAAACTTTGGCCGAGGATGTACTGTTGCGCACCACGATCACCAACTGGTCCAACTGGCCAGGCTTGAAGTCTTCCGTAAGGTCAAGGCAACTCTGGGTGACCAGCGGGTTCGCCATGCCGGGGGTGCTCACCAGCGCCTGGAAGCAACGGTTACCGGATGTGTCCGGCAGATAGTTTGCTGAAAGTACCGCCGTGCCTAGACCAGGCAGGGAGGCGCTGGCGGTGGCCACGGTGGTGTAAGCCAGTCCGGTCCCCAACGGCGTGGCGACAGGGGCCACCTGGAACTGGACAGTCACCGGCAGAGAGCTGCCGGTCAGGTTCTGGACGCGCACGCTCAGGTGGGTGGGCGTGCCAGCCACAAGTGGGTAGGGATCCACCTTCAGTTCATCTTCGGCAAACATCGGTTGGGTGTTCGGCAGGCCTACCGGTGGGCAGTCCACTGGATGGGAGATGGCGGGGGTCGAGGTCAGGGGGGTGGCAGCGCTGGGGCGCAGCTCGGCCACGTTGCCAATGATCTTATTGCCAGTGCAGATTGTGTCCATCACCTGCACCTTGAAGGTCTTGGTCAGTGGGCTCGGGGAAGTGCCCACCGTCCAGGTGAGCACGCCGTCCGCGCCGGGGCTGATTCCATCGCTGGCACTCCCCGGTACGTAAATCGTGCCAGTTGGCACCACGTCGATCAGCTTGCCGCTATCCGGGCAGCCCTGCAGGGCTATCAAATGATAGGTGAGGGTGTATTCGATGACCGCGCCCGGTGCCACCAGGCTGCCAGAGGCGGGGTTGGCGGTCTTATCCAAGGTATAGCCACAGGTCGGGGGCGGTGGCGGTGGCTTGGGACACGACAGGCCGCGCGTGAACCCGACCGTATTCAGGAACAACAACGTGCCATCCGGCGATCCGGTCATGCCGCTGGGATTGCCGCTGTTACCCCACAACATCCGGCAGCCCTGTTGGATGAGGCTGGAATGGTCATCCGCCGGGTATTCCATGGCCGCGGGGGTCACATCGGACGGGAAGGAGGGCTTGATGTAGATGCCCACGCTGTTGGTGGGAGCGGTGTAGTGCTGAAGCGGGTCAGGTCCCACCCCGCTGAAAATTGCAGCAGGGAAACCTGCCGCCCGGGTGAGAATGTTCTGTGGACCGTGCCAGCCTTGCGGCCAACCGATGAACAACGAAAGCCGCCCGAAAAAGGCGTAGCCCCCCTCCCCCAGTCCCAAGATGGGCTTGTTGGGGGCGATGATCTGGGCCACCTGAGCTGCGGTGGTCGCGGCGGGCGGGGTGCCCCATTGGTCCAGGGTGCCGGTGTCGTTGGCGATGATGGTCATGTCGAATGGGTTGAAGTCGGTGGTGGTGACGTTGCCGAGCGGAACCAGGGTGACAGTATAGCCAGCCGCGGTCAGAAGGTTGTAGAAGCTGGTGGTGTCGTCGGCATTGCTGCGGTAGACGTAGGCGATGCTTCCGTTGCGGCCGCAGTTGGATGAGCCAAGTTGCAGCGGCTGCCAGGTACCCGGCTGGTCGTACCATTGGTTGGAAGGCCAGCCATAGTCATTGCCATAATCTGCAAACCAGTGGTGGTAGCCGGCCAGCCTGATGATCGAGCTGCAGACATTGATATTAAAGTTTGCAAGTGGCAGGGAATATTCGGCTATGTCAAAGTTGCCGGTGGTGGACACTCCGCTCCACAAGCTGTTATCGTTCAAGGATTCCTGCCAGCCTGCAGCCAGCCCGTTGCCCTTGAAGGTGGTTTTTCCACCGGTGTAATCCAGGCGCAGCGAAAAATCATCCGGCTGGGCGTAATTGTACGTGGAACCATCGCCCTGCGGGTCAAGGTAGAGCGAGTCGTAGCGGGTGGCGAAAGAGCCCATTGGGCTGATGATGCATACGTACAGGTAGTTGGCATCATGCAACAGGTACATATGGCCGGTGCCTGTCCCGCCCGGGCCATCAGGGAAATCAGCAAACAGACCGTTGAAGTATTCAGCCTGGCTGCAGGCCCCGTTGGCCTTGGGGGAACCAAAACCCGCTGCCACCTCCGGGATGGTGAGCAAGCTGGCAGTTGATGCGGCCTGTTGCAAGCCTCCTGGGGCGGGCTTGCCCGGACTGTCATTCAGCGTGACCGGTCTGGCCGCAGCGGCGGGCCCGCTAAAAAACAGGCCAGCCAGCAGGCTGGTTACCAGGAACAGACGGGATAACAATCTTAATTTTGGGGTTTGCATGTCCTTTTCTCCTCCTTACACAAAATCCTGCTTGCATATAGTTCACTCTCCGCCCCTCTTATTTTACTAGTATGGTTTATTTTATCAATTTTCTCCACATATTACAAGTACCTTTTGTGGTGAGTAACAGTTGTTCTACTTCGATACGTATGCATCCGCTTGTGTGTCAAGAGAGAGAAACCCGGCCTGATCGCCGGGTTGTTTATTGTCACCCTGGGGTGACAAAGGTTGGAGGCGTATCGGAGATTCATCCCGAATAGCTCTGACCTTCGGACATAAGTTCGGACAAAAAAGTGGAAACCTTCTATCTGGACAAGACTAGCAACCAAATCCAGAGAAAGAAGGTTTCCATGAACAAGTTTACTCAGCTTTTGCCATTAAAGGACCATCAGGACCACCTTGCCGGGTTCCTTGGTCTCCATCCGGTATGCCATGGCCTCGTTGACCTGCGCCAGCGGGAACGTGCGGTTTACAAACATCTGGATATTCCCGGAGTCGATCCGCTGCGCCATTTTCGCCAGGATGTCGGCATTTGGCCATGCCGCCAGCCCCATGCTGTGAATTCCTCGACGTTGCGGTTCTTCCTGAGGCGTCTCTGCCAGGAGCGAGGTAACATATCTTCCACCGGGCTTGAGCACAGTGTAGGATCGTTCCATCATCTCGCCGCCGACCAGATCAAGAACAGCATCCACATCCTTGACGATATCCTCAAAACGTTCCCGGGTCGAGATGAACCGGTCAATGCCCAATTTTTGGATATGCTCGGCCTTCTCCGGGATGTCTGTCCCATACACGAATACGCCTTCACCTCTGGCAAGTTGCACAGCCAGACCGCCTACGGCGCCTGCCGCACCATGGATCAACAACCGCTCGCCGCTTTTCACTTGTAGAAGCTCAAAAAGAGATTTCCAGGCGGCCATGCTTGGCAAAGGCGTCACAGCCGAACAGATATAATCCCATGTTTTGGGCTTAAGCGTGACCTGCTGTGCTTTGACAGTCGTATACTCTGCGAATGCTCCGGTGCCAAGGGGGCAAAGGCCGTAGACCTCATCGCCCGGCTTCAGGTGCGTGATGTTCGAGCCGATAGCCACCACATCACCGGCAAAGTCAGTCCCCAAGGTTATTGGGGTCTTGGCCATTGCCTGCAAATAGCCTGCGCTCAAGGCGCTATCGAAGGGATTAATGGAAGCGGCATGGACGCGCACCAGCACCTCATCATTGTTCGGTACAGGTTCAGGAATGTCTTCCACCACTAAAGGGGCTCCCCATTCATTAAGACGGGCTGCTTTCATAATTTTATGCTCCTTTCAAGAGTAGGGTGTCCGCCTTTAGCGGACACCCGAGTAAATATGAAATTTGAGGTTACTAACAATATTATACCACTTATTTTACCTTATATGTCATATTAATCTGACCTTCGGACAAAGTAGAAGCCCCCAAGCTGGATAATAGAGGTTGGTCAACCAAATTCAGAAAGGAGGCTTCATGAACAAGTTTACACATCTTCGAGGATTCGTGGAATATCTTTTTGATGATAAAGAGATGGTAGAAAAGGCGAGCCAGATCATTGAAGGCATCTTGATAGCACGCAGCCCGCGTCTGAGTGATATAGCACGGGAGATGTGTAGGAATGAAGCAGCGAATTACAAGTGCATCCAGCGGTTTGTGGATTAGGCGGATCTGCATGCGGCCTTGAGGCGGTTATTTCAAAGTGAAGCGGCCTTTATGATTGGGGATCCGACCGAAATGCTAGCCCTCGGCGCAACCATCAGTGCGGGGGGCAAGTGGCAATTTCACGGCAACCCGGTCAGCTTGATCTTCCTCATCCGCAACGACGGCGATGGCACCCGCCTGCCGCTGGGGAATTACGTTGCAACCAAGTTGGAGAATGCTGGTTTCACGGTGCTCCGCCAGTACAACACCTCATCCGTCCTTTCGCCCATTTGGATAGGCTCTGCCCCCACGGCCTGCTTGTGGAGTTTATATACAGCTGGCTGGGGTTCCACTGGTCTGCAACGAGACGAGAAGACCGTTTTCCAGGAAATGTACCTGCCTGATAGCACGCAGGGCATCCCGTTGTTTACCTTTAACGTACCCGATCCCGTTTTCCAGATAGTGGGGGACGATCTTGCCAACGCCAACTTCACCACCCTCCTGCAACGCCAAAACTTGATGGTGCAGGCTCTAACCCTCAGCCTGCAGGACTCGCTGCAGGTCTTTATCATTGATACCCAAAGCTTTGCCCCTTACCGGACCAATGTGCAGATCTCTGCCAACCGGGCTACCGGGATTGAAACCGCCCCGATCGCCTTCTATACGGCTCGTTTTGCCGGACTGGAAGGAGGTACTTTGAAGTGGGGTGAAGCAGACCTCTTCTCCGCGCCGTGGAACCCGGTCGCTGGTAGTAACTGGGCCTGGGACCAGGGTGCCATCGCAGCCACTTCCGGGGCGGCCTTCATGATCAATCCGGACACAGGTCTGCCGTGGCCGCTGCGCGCCCAGAGAGCTGAATTAACCGTGCAGACCGGCCTGCCGGTCATTAAAACGCTCGACTGGGTCACCCTGAACACCGCAGCCACCATTGCTGTCCCGGTGACTGCCTGGGTTGACTGGAATGCCACCGCGCAGAGGTTCATCCCTGCTGGAGCAGGCAGGACCGCCAAGATCAAGAGCGTCATTTACTACTCGGCTAACATGTTCGACACGGTCTCCTGGCAAGACGGGAGCAAGCTGTCGGTAGCCGACTTTGTCATGAACACGATCATGACCTTCGACCGCGCCAAACCGGCTAGCGCCATCTACGACGCGGACAACGCTGTTCTTACCTTCAACTCCTTCATGTCTTCCTTCAAAGGCGTGAGAATTGTCACCACCAATCCGCTGGTGATCGAGACATACTCCGATACCTACGTTCAGGATGCCGAACTGAATATCACCTCCTGGTGGCCGAATTACGGTTATGGTGAGGCTCCCTGGGATGTGATCGCGGTTGCCAACCTGTCCGAAGCTGCCTTCGAAACCGCCTATTCCTATGAAAAGTCCTCGGCCAACGCCTTCGAATGGACCAATTTTGTTGGGGGTCCTTCTTTGGTTATCCTGGATGGGTATCTGGATGCTGCCATTGCAGCGAATACTATCCCATATGCCCCCACCATGGGCGCATACATCACCACTGCGGATGCAGCTGCCCGCTATGCCGCCCTGAAAGCATGGTACACGGACCACGGTCATTTCTGGGGTGGAACGGGTCCTTATTATCTCGACACCGCCGACCCGATTGCGAAGACCCTGGTGTTGAAGAACTTTGGACTTTATCCCGATCTGGCGGATCGCTGGTCTTCCTTTTCCTATATAAACTTCCGGATTTGCCTGCCGCTGGTAATCCGGTAACGGGTCAGCATCACAAGGGCAACTCCCGGAAAGCCTGTAAATTTCGCCCTGTAGTTGAAACATCTCTTACCGCTCCTCAGCCTGTTGGGAGCGGTATTTTTTTGCTCCAGTCTTTCCGGCAAGTCTGAGAGGTTTTTGTATGTCCTTATTGCTAAATTGA
>JADGQC010000245.1 GCA_017882125.1 Anaerolineales bacterium | reverse complement strand
AAAGGATGTTCGGGTCCTGGAATGCATCGATGATGACGATTGTCTTTCCGGTCCCATCCATTCCCGCAGAGATGAGCGAGGATATTCCGTATGCATTTCTCATCTGGTAGGGGTCATAACACTGTCCCGTGCTTAGTCCAACCTGGCAGCTGAAGAGCCCGTAACCTGGACCAGTTACGTCTGCCGGGGTTGCCATTGGACCTTTCACAAGGAACGGCATTGATCCAGCCGCGGCCGCTGCTGTTATCCCTGCTATCGGAAAAATGGACCCGATAAGCAGCATAAAACTAACAAACGTACCAAGCATTTTTGCTTTCATCAAATTCATCTCCTTTGGCTGTGTTTCCTTTTATTTTTTTTTGAACGAACGCTTTAATGAGCCTCTATTATTGATCGATGTCAGTCCCCTAATGATCACCTCCTTTGGAAACATCCGAAATTAACCTGGTTGGTTGGTCGTTGAGGAATTTTCATATGAGATTGTCAGATGCATTCAACTTAAGTTGCATAAATACAGACATACCCGAAAAACCTGGATGGGTCACGAAATTAACATGAATATTCCAATCGCCAAAAGAAGGAACTGCCTCCTGTGCAGGATTAATCACCTGAAGGCAGGGTCGTCCAATTTGATTGGTTAATTCTTAATGGTAACGACGGGGTGGTTGAGCGTGCCCTCGGACTTGGGGACAATTGTTGTCCGGCTGGAAAATCCATCTTTTCGCGCCTCGCAGTGGGCGGGGGAGTATTCTTGAAGGAATCAATTGCGATCTTGCCCTTGGTCTGTGCAGCCACTCGCGGGTTATCTTTTTCTTTACCGATAAAACCGTTCGTTTCGTGCATATCTTCCTAAAATTGTAATTTATGAAAAGACGGTTATTTATATTACTACAAATATTATCTGAGATAGTCAGTTCTTAGTTAGTTTTAAGCTGCATGAAATTGCGTTGCCCTTCCCTGGTGAAGGGGTTAGCAGTTGGCATCCTGGCTGGATATTTCATTGCATCAAGCGTGAGAGCCATCTCTGACCCATCGTATATTACTTGGAGTATCATGGGGGCATTAGCCCGTGAGATCCTGGGCTGGTTTTTCGGAAAAGAAAGACAACCCGAAGCCGACCCGGTTATGCGGACAGGAAATGCTTGATGGAAAATAGTTCATGAGGAAACAAAAAGGTCGGTGAGTGCAATGCTCACCGATTTTTTATTTGCTATACCGTTAACTTCAATTCGAGACCATACCCGTATTTCCACCCAGCCAATGGAATCCTCCTCTCTTCTCACTCTACACGTCCGAAATAATGCCTGAATTTCAGTTATTTCCCCTTGACACAACAGAAAATATGTTCTATTATTGGTGTGGCAGCATTTCATCTTTTGTATCTATGATTCTGCCAATGGCACTTTAACAATTTAGCACGATCTTGTTACGCCTATGCCCGCTCCTTGGTATTTCCATCGCGAGCCCTCCTGGTGTGCCTCCGTCTCCTCCTGATTGGATTTGCCGGTGAGCGGACCGCCTGGTCTCCAAAGATCATCCGGTTCCACTCACCCCTGCAGCCACAGTGCCTGAGAGAAAACCCTGCGCGACGTGCGCTTCGAGCGCACGTACGCCACACCGACGACATGAGTCGTCGATGATTCTTTTGTTTCCGGGTGTATGGGGAAAATCCTCGAATTATGACGATTTTCAGAGCCTTAAAATCCATAAGTGCTTATTCAAACCGCGACGTGTCGCTTACATACAGGGGCGCATGGTGGAGCGGACTTTGTCCCCGTAATTTGGGGATATCATCCCCTTTGGGGACGGCGTCCGCCCGACACGAATCCCAAATCCTCTCATTCGTTTTGAGCTTTTGCGTTCACAAGCCGCAAACAGCCACCCGCAGACGAGAGTCTGCGGGGCTGATCTCGGGAAAAAGTAACTACTTTAGCATGATCTAAAAAAATCCCTATAAATCCTCTCATTCGTTTATGTTCGTCCTCGCGCGCGAATTTTTGCAGATGACGTTCTAAACACCCTCTCCAAATACTGTTTTTGTATTTGGGGACTGCCCGAAGCGGCTTCGAGCCGCGTTCGGCTGTTTCAGCGCCATGAGGCGCTGATGGGCAGGGTGGGGCGGGTTTAACTGAGCTCGACAACCCTAAATTCTTTTTCTTATGTGATGGCTGCATTGGTGCCACCGTGACGTTGTCCCGGTGCCCTTCCGGGAAGTGTCCACCCTGCAGGATACGGCGTCGATTGTAAACCTGGCCTAAATGTTTCACACGGGGATGATTAAAAATAAACGACCTGAATCCTCTCATTCGTTTGTGTTCGTTTTGGCGCGTTTATCATCGCATTAGGAGATGTTTCACGCCCTGTGTCGGCCTTCGCGACATTGTCCCCGAATGGGGAAGCACATTGTCCCCGAGGGTTGCCGAGGGGATCCCGTAGCGCAGCGGAGGGAGGGACGGCGTCGTCCCGAATCACTTGCGGGAGGTAGGGCTGGGGTACGGCATGTAGGGGCGACCCGCCGGGTCGCCCTTATATTCTCGGCATGCCCCCGGCAATCCTGGTTATAATTAATGCAACTCTGGCAATTGCAGTGGGTTATTACTCTCAGTAAATCCATCTTCCTGGAGGCAGTATGGCGATTGCAGCAGAAAGTCCAAAGATCAACGACAAGCGCGAGATCTTCGGTTGGGCCATGTACGACTGGGCCAATTCGGCCTTCAGCACCACCGTCGGCACCGTGTTCCTCGGTCCCTACCTGGCTTCCCTTGCTCAGAATGCCGCCGCTGCCAGCCCCGGAGGGGTCGCCCGCCTGCTGGGGATTCCCATTGCTCCCGATTCGTTCTTCCCGTACTGCATCTCTTTGTCCGTTGGGATGCAGGTGCTCTTCCTCCCCATCCTGGGCGCCATTGCAGATTATTCCCATCGCCGCAAGCAGATGATGCAGGTCTTCGCCACCTTTGGCGCCATCATGACCATCCTCATGTTCTTCACCACCGCTTCGATCTGGTGGCTGGGCGGATTGCTTTTCATCCTTGCCAACCTGACCTTCGGCGCCGCTATTGTTTTCTACAACTCCTATCTGCCCGACATTGCCAGCGAAGACCAGCGTGACCGGGTCTCCTCCTACGGTTGGGCCATGGGCTACCTCGGTGACGGCTTGCTCCTCCTGCTCAACTTGGGTTTTTATTTGTTTAGTGACAAACTGGGAGTCCCCCAGCCCCTGGCAGTCCGCATTAACCTGGCCTCGGCTGGTGTCTGGTGGCTGAGCTTTTCATTCTTCACTTGGGCGCGTTTGCGGCCTCGGCACGCCGTCAAGCAGTTACCCAAGGGTGAGACCTATCTCAGGGTTGGCTGGAGGCAGTTGTGGCACACGGTCAGGGAGATGAAGAATTTCCCTGAAACGATCAAGTATCTGCTGGCCTACTTCCTTTACAACGACGGCATCCAGACCGTGATCGCGGTTTCCTCGACCTTCGCCGCCGCTCCTATTATTCGCGGCGGGGTGGGCATGGACCAGTCCACCTTGATCGTCGTCATCCTCATGATCCAGTTCATGGCTTTCTTTGGTGCCCTGCTTTGGGG
>JADGQC010000244.1 GCA_017882125.1 Anaerolineales bacterium | reverse complement strand
TCCGAAGTTACGCAGCTTGGTTGAGTTTATCACCCTGCTTCCCTTTGTTGTCCCGGCTATCGTATTGGTTTTTGGATTGGTGCGCACTTTCAGTCAGCCACCGCTCTTGATCGTCAACAGCCCCGCCTTGCTTATTGCTGGCTACGTGATTTTATCCATGCCATACATGTATCGTTCCATTGATACAGGCTTGCGAGCCATTGATGTGCGTACTCTCACCGAAGCTGGGCAAAGTTTGGGTGCTGGCTGGGGATCGATCCTCTTTGACATTATCCTTCCTAATATTCGCGTCGCCATTTTGAGCGGTGCCTTTCTGAGTTTTGCAATTGTGATGGGCGAATATATTCTCGCCCAGTATCTTGCCAAGCCGGCTTTTGCCCCTTATATGTCTTATCAGATGCAACAAAAAGCTTATGAGCCGGCAGCGATGGCCATTATTAGTTTTGCTCTCACTTGGGCAGCCATGGGCATCATTTCGCTGGTCGGTCGTGGCGGTGGTCAGGCTCAGGTGGGGGGCGGACACTAAATCATTCGGGAATGACAACTTATGATACACCTGACATTATCCAACATCACCAAGCAGTTCGCTGGTACCACGGCGGTAGAGAATTTTAACCTGGAAGTCGAAAAGGGCGAATTCGTTTCTTTCCTCGGTCCATCTGGGTGTGGAAAAACGACCACCCTCCGCATGATCGCCGGCTTCGAAATCCCCACTACTGGGACGGTCAAAATTGATGACGCCGATATTACGGATAAAGCCCCCAACCAGCGCAACGTGGGCATGGTCTTTCAGGCTTATGCACTCTTCCCGAACATGACCGTTTCTCAAAATATTGGCTATGGCTTGCGCATTCGCAGGGAATCCAAGGCCACTATTAAAAAAACCGTGGAAGAAATGCTTGCCTTGATTCACCTCGAGCAGAAGGGGAACAGCTACCCTCACCAGCTTTCAGGTGGTCAGCAGCAGCGAGTTGCCCTGGCACGTGCCCTGGCAAATCATCCCCAGGTGCTATTACTGGATGAACCCCTTTCGGCATTGGATGCCAAGATCCGGGTTTCGCTGCGAGCGGAGATCCGTGCCATCCAGCGTAAACTGGGCATCACCGCCATCTATGTAACCCATGACCAGGAAGAGGCCCTGTCCATATCGGACCGCATTGTCGTCATGTTCGAAGGCAAGATCGAGCAGGTTGGCACGCCATTCGAGATCTACAACTTCCCCCAGACCGCTTTTGTTGCCAGCTTCGTCGGAACACTGAATACCACCACTGCAGAAGTGGTTGATCCGGTCAAGCAACTGCTGCAGACGGAAGGTATCCAGCTGGAGACCGCTGAAGGGTTGGATGGCAAACAAAAAGGCGACAAGGTTTCGATTGCGATCCGCCCCGAGCGTTTCAATTTTATTGCGCAGGAAAGGAAAGCTAATATCCTCGACTGCAAGATCGAGAATATCACCTTCCTGGGTTCGGTTGTCCGCATCCAGGTATTGATTGGAACCACTCGATTTAATATGGATACATTTAACAATCCATTCCTCGAGCTCCCCAAAATTGGTGACAAAGCCCAGATTACCTGCTCGCGTGAGGCGGTCCTGGTATTAAAGAACTGATCTTTCAGCGATAAACGAAGAGTAAAAAACTTGAGTAAAGTCATCCTCGTTCTTTCCGATGGGCTGCGTTTTGACACTGCAGTCACCGGAATGGGATACCTTGGTCATTTGGTGGAAACAAAACTCGCCAGTCTTTATAAAGCGACTGGCGAGTTGCCTACCCGTTCGCGGCCAATGCACGAGACGATCCACACCGGTTTGCCTGTCAATGTCCACGGGATTGTTTCCAACTTGGTGGTGCGTTTATCATCGCAGCCAAACCTCTTCCGGTTGGCTGTGGCGGCAGGGAAAACAACGGCAGCTGCTGCTTATTTTTAGTTCTCAGAGCTCTATAACCGTTCACCCTATGATCGGATCGATGACCGTGAAGTGGATGACGAATCCCTCCCCATCCAGCATGGGCGTTTTTATACCCAGGATGAATACCCGGAAATAGAGCTCTTCGCCACGGCCGGGATGCTTGTCCGAAAGTTCAACCCCGATTATCTCTTGGTCCATCCCATGGGTATGGATAACACTGGCGAGAATTTTGGAGCCAATTCTGCAGAATATCGCAACCATGCCATCCACCAGGATGCGTGGCTGGCAACCTTCCTGGCAGAATGGATGGAGCTCGGCTATTGCATCATGGTCACGGGTGATCATGGTATTAACGCCGACGGTGGGCACGGTGGCACCACGCCCGATGTCCGCGAGGTTCCTCTATGCATGATCAGACCGGGGATTACCGGCAGCGGGGATACACAAGAAGTGGTCTCGCAGCTCCAGATTGCCCCCACTATCTGCAAGCTGCTGGGGATCGAAATTCCCATAACAATGAAGTCAGCCTCACTCGTTTAGCTGGAGCTTCAACCCATTCCCCAGTTATTTTCTCAGCTTGAAATAACAAGTCCACCCGTGCCTAACCAAACACGGCGATAAGCACGATTCCTGCAAAGATCACAGCCGCGCCAAGCACGCGCATCTTCCCCAATTTCTCACTTAATAGCTGCCAGCCTGCGAACGCACCGATTACCACACTGACTTCGCGAATGGCTTCAGAATAATTCACGGGCGCAATTGAATAGGCAAATAAAGCGAACAGGTATGCGATGACCCCCAGGAAACCCACCAGGATGAGGCGGGCAGGTTGGTCCTTCCACGCCTTTACAAAGTGATCTCTGCCATAATGCCGCACGATGACCGGCGTGGTCAACACTGGCACCAGCATGAACATACTCAGTCCGTAAGGCATGACCGGACCGTGTTTGACAGCAAAACCATCGATCAGGGTGTAAATGGATATGACCAGGGCAATCAAAAGCGCAATAGCGATCCCTTTGAACTTGGGTTTGCCTTCATGTGGTTGGGATAAACTGGTTGCACCAATGATGACCAATCCGAAAACGATTGTCGCAATTCCAATGAACCCCAAAGTGCTCGGTACTTCCTGCAGGAACAGGAAGGACCACAGCACGACCAGTGCCGGTGCGGCTCCCCGTGCCACCGGGTATACCAGTGAAAAATCATGATCGCTGTAAGCGAAAGAAAGCAGGACGAAATAGATCGCTTCCAGCGTCATGCTGATAAGGGCAAATATCCACATGGATCTGGGTGGCAGACCGGTGAAGAACAGTGCGACGACCGAGATGATGCCGCTGATGATCACCTGCCAACCCATGGCTATATATTTTTCCGAGGATTGTTTAAGAATTAAATTCCAGAAGGCGTGGAGGACCGCAGACGTGAGCAGCAGCACAACGGCTAGAATAGGCATGGCGGGTCTAAATTTACCACAATGCCCCCCTGTGCACTAGGATGGATAGTCAATTATGGAGGTATGGTTACTAGGGGTTGAGCATTTTATAAATTTGTGTTCAACCCGCATGTCGATAAGCACGGACTTGGGAGAATGATCTGAAGCTATTTTGCCTCTTCGGGAATTATCTTGATAAGCAATTCCCCCTTGGCGATTTGGGTCTTTGGCTGAACATTGACTGAGTCGACGACGCC
>JADGQC010000243.1 GCA_017882125.1 Anaerolineales bacterium | reverse complement strand
TGCAAGTTTTTTTCTGTAAATTCAAGATCAAGTGCATCCTCTGAAAGAAAGAACAAACTACTCTGAACCTTGAAAACTCAAATATGTTCTGCCGGTCAGCCACTATCGCTGATCTCAGCAAGGACAGCCGAGACCAGGCGCAGGCAGGATGCCGGCGACGGGTGGCTGATTTTCGCACTGCCGCCTGCAGAGCTGGCGGTCCACCCGGCGGAGAAGAACAGCAGTGACAGGGCTATTAATCAAAAAATATGATTTACATCCATGCTGCATTTAACAATAAATTCTGTTTCATTCGTTAAACAATGCTGCTTCAATTTTAAGCAAATCCTTGCTAAAAAGATCCAGGTCAATTTTTGCAGTTTCGGGATCTCTCCCCAGTCCTGAAACGATCAGACCGAGTCGCTGAGGCATGCTTTGTGCCAGACTGGCGTCGAAACCGGCAATGCGCGGAACAAGATTTTCCAACCGCTGTTGGGTTTTGCCTAGGGCAGCCTTAGCTCCTTCTACATCGTTCGAGGAGAGTGCCAGGCGCGCATTGCTCACATCCACCTGGACCTGCAATAGTGTCAAATGCGCTGTGACTGTATTCAATTCAGTTTGCAAAGGCTTGTAGCGCAGAAAATAGTCTGCAGCGAACCCTGCAAGAAAAAAAATAGCAAGAACTACCAGCCAGATAAGCGCCTTGCGAAAGAATCGTTGCAGGCGGTTAGGCTGGGATTTTACCGCCTTTGAAGAGGCAGCTACAAGTTCAGGGGAAGTGGGTGGTTGAGAACCGTTTAGAGTTTCGGGAGTTTGCTGCTCTGGTTGGTTATCAGCATTATTCTGGTTCATGGTTTATCCTTTCTTTTGGCATTTTGGCATCCGCCATTATTCCGAGGGAATATCATGATGCAAGAATGGGGCGTAACTCTAATTGCTCAACCGCCGTGTGACGGATTGACGGTTTGGCGATAGTCCTGAGACTCCTACCCATTATCGCGCCATTTCCAGCAATTTGATAATCTTTCAATGATTCGTTGGAGTGTCACAGTGACGAAAACCTCCACCAGGTCAGGGTGGAGTGATGGGGGTATAGTTATTGGAGAGAGAGCGTTATCACGACCCCCTGCATGACCCGCAAAAAAGGAAGAGAAAAGACAGGATGTCACCAATCGTAAAACGCATTGGCTATTGGGGCGACGGGAAGGTGGGAGTTTACCAACCCAGGCATGCAAGCCCGAAGGCGAACAGGGGGAGGGCGATCGGCAGTCCAGGCGGGGGAGCGAAGTCCAGGAAAGCGTGAGTCCTCAGGAGGATTCCACACCGCCGCCGCCGGGGGCGGCGGGAGCGTCTTTTGCAACGCGCCAAGGGCGGGCGGGTTTATAATGAGTTTCCTGACCCTTTTTATTTTATTTTAGCGGTGTAAATTCGAAAGGAGAAACCCCATGGCAGCAAATAAAAAGCGCTCCACAGCCACTCCCAAGGTACCCCTGGGAGGCGATTACTGGGAAGGCGACCCGGGCACAGACCTGTGGGGATTTGCCGACCTGCATGCCCACCTGATGGCTCACCTGGCATTTGGGGGCAAGGCGTTCTGGGGCAAGCCCTACGACGCGGAACACCCGGGCGCAGAGGGAATGGAATTCGCACTGAACTCCTGCGAGCCGGTCCATGGAGGGTTGATCAACATCAACCCGGAATTCGGGCACCCGGCTGGAGGCGGCTGGCCGGAATTCATCATCTGGCCGCGCTTTACCACGCTGATCCACCAGCAAGCCTACATCGACTGGCTGTACCGCGCCTACCAGGGCGGGCTGCGACTGCTGACCTGCCTGGCGGTCAATAACGAGCTGCTGGCGATGAAGACCAGCCCGAACCTGCCTCACGATGACAAGAACGCCATCGAGGTACAGATCGCCGCCATGAAAGAGATGGCAGCCTACATCGAGAAACAAGGCGGCGGCCCGGGGAAGGGCTGGCTGCAAATCGCCTATTCACCGGAAGAGGCGCGCAAGATCATCTCCGAAAACCACCTGGCAGTGATCCTGGGAGTGGAGGTGGACTCGCTGGGAAACTGGCACAATTTCGACGAATTGGACAAGCTCAGCCACGGCGATATCGACGAGGCGCGCCGGCTGATCGCACAGGAACTGGACTGGCTGCACGGACTGGGCGTGCGCCAGGTTACGCCGATCCACCTGACCAACAACGCCTTCGGCGGTACGGCGATCTACATGAGGTTCCTGGAGACAGTGAATTTATTCCTGAACGGCGAACGCTGGTCGGTGGAGGACCGCTGGGAGACCGGGGTGCGCTACCGGATGGATGCGGACAGTGATGATGCGGTGGACGACTTCGAACGCACCGCGGCGATCTCCGGGCGGCGCCTGCATTCCATGCACCGAGGCACGCTGATCGACCAGATCCCCGGCGTGCGCGACCTGTTCGAAGCCATCAAGGCGCCGACACTCAAGGGAGGCCACGCCAACACGCTCGGTCTCAACCGTTTTGGAACCGTGGTGCTGGAGGAGTTGATGAAACGGGGGATGATCATCGACGTGGACCACATGTCGGAAAAATCCACGGACGCGGCGCTGGCCCTGGCGGAAGCGCAGCATTACCCCGTGATCTGTTCGCACAGCTGGTTCCGCGACCTGCTGTTCAGCGGCGAGGTTGAATTCGACCGGCTGAAGCACGAGGAATACGGGACGAGCGACGTCCACAAGGTGGCCCACGAAGCCGGCAAGCGCGGAGACCAGATCGAACGGATCGGACGGCTGGGAGGCGTGGTTGCACCGATCATCAACCAGGGGGATATTGCCGGTCTGCGCCGCAGCATGCCGGAACTGGCAGATAAAATCCCCCACCCGTGCGCCGGGTCGAGCACCTCCTGGGCGCAAGCCTTCCTGTACGCGGTGAACAAAATGGGCGGGAGGGGCGTGGCAATGGGCAGCGACATCAACGGGGCGGCAGCCCTGCCCGGTCCGCGCTTCGGCTCCTTCGCCGCCTTCGGCACGCACCGGGATGCCCTGCGTGAAGTGGAACGGCGGGGAGAAATCGACCAGCAGACCAACGGGGTGGCATACGCCACGGGACTGCGCGACCACCGCTGGTACCGGTTCGACCCGAGCGGGACGAGCGGTTACGACGAGGAAGAGGGAAAAATCTGGCAAGCAATCGCACAGTACAAGGCCGGTTTCAACCCGGCAGTGCAGGCGCATCTGCCCAGCGATTTCCCGGAGCCCAACCTGCACCAGTTCCTGGAATCGATCGAGGCTCACCAGGACCAGCCCTGGGTGGACCGCATGACCGAGGGGTTCTGGGCGGCCGACGATAAAAATCCAGTGGAAGATGAAGAACTTGGCGGCTGGCCGAATGAAAAAAAGGCCGGATACTTTGCCAGGAAGGAAGCCATGAAGCAGGGGCTGGTTCACGACCACGATCTGACACAACTGATGGCGAGGGTCGAAGCCATTTGGGGAAAGTGGGAGGAAATGCAGGGAGACAACCGCCCCCTGGTGCGCTGCACGGCGGGAGCTCACCGGGACTATGACATCAACCTGGACGGGATGGCGCATTACGGGATGCTGCCCGATTTCCTGCAGGACCTGCGCAACAGCGGCCTGACGGCACAAGACCTG
>JADGQC010000242.1 GCA_017882125.1 Anaerolineales bacterium | reverse complement strand
GGCAACGACATCGTCGAGATAGACCACGTTTTCATCGCCGAAACCGGGATTAAGATGACCTCCTTGGACGATTTGCTGTCCCGCTCCGACTTTGTTTCCTTGAATTGCACACTTAACCCAACCAGTCTACACCTTATCAACACCCGCACTTTGAATCTGATGCGTCTTCATGCAGTTCTTATCAATACCGCCCGCGGTCCCATCGTGGATGAGCCCGCGCTGGTTTCGGCGCTCAAGGCAGGTACAATTGCCGGCGCGGCTTTGGATGTGTTCGAAACCGAACCTTTGCCAGCTGCCAGCCCCCTCAAACAAATGGATAACGTCCTCCTGGCTCCTCATAATGCCAATTCCAGTCCTGCAGCCTGGGAACGGGTGCATCTGAACACCATCAAGAATCTGATCGAAGGTCTTGGGATCCCCTTCCAGGGCATGGGACAGGAATAATATGTCAAAATCCAAATGTGTTTTGATCACCGGAGCTGCGGGGGGAATAGGGCGTGCCACAGTTCATCTCTTTGCCAACAATGGCTGGCGTGTCATTGGTGTGGACCGCCTCCTTTTCGGCAAGGGTTTTCCAGAAAATGGTCTTTTTATTCAAACTGAAATTTCCAAGCCTGAATTAATGGAATCCATTTTCCATCAAGTGCAGGCTTTTTCACCTGAACTGGACGCATTGGTCAATAATGCCGCCGTCCAAGTTGCCAAGCCATTGATCGAAACCACGGTTGAAGAATGGGACATGGTCATCTCGAACAATCTGCGTCCGGCTTTCCTGCTCGCCAAACTGACTTACCCGCTCTTCAAAGCTGCCGGCGGGGGAGCAATTGTAAATGTCTCCTCTGTGCATGCGGTACAGACCTCTGAGAATATCGCTGCATATGCCGCCAGCAAGGGCGGTCTGTTGGCTTTGACGCGCGCCATTGCAATCGAATTCGCGAAGGATAATATCCGCGTCAACGCCATCCTGCCCGGTGCCGTGGATACTCCCATGTTGCGCGCCGGGTTGAACCGGGGTCATGTCTCCGGGACTAACATTTATGCTCGACTGGATAACCTGGCACGCAAGACCGTCAATGGGCGCGTCGGGCAACCGGCAGAGATCGCCCACGCCATCTACTTCCTTGCCGATGACACGCAATCATCGTTCATGACCGGTCAGGCCATGATCGTGGACGGCGGCGCGACAGCCAGGTTGAGCACCGAATAACGACCCTAGGTTGTTATGATCATTCTCCCGTTTGCTGCCTTTGTCGTCATCGTTCTAAATGTATATCTACAACCAGGGGCTACAATCACTCGTTCTTTGTTGCGCGCCTCATTGATCATGGGGGGGCTGATTACTCTTTCCAATGTTCTGCTTTCAATTTTTAAAGGTCTTACCACCCTGAATATTGCGCTCTTTTGGGGTTTGGTGTTCATCCTGTTCCTTTGCCGGGGGTTTATCATGGTGAAAAAAGGCAGGTCTCTGCCTCTCCGGTTAAGGATCGAACATCTTGGATTATTGGATGGATTCCTGTTGGCGATGATCTTTATCGTCGCAATTGTCACCCTCATTATTGCCCTGGTCGCCCCGGTTCAGACATACGACTCGCTAACATATCACATGAGTCGGGTAGCCCATTGGGTTCAAAATCAAAGTGTTTCCATTTATCCCACTGGCATCGAAAGACAGGCTGAGATGGGACCCTTCGCCGAATATGCAGTCCTGCACCTATACATCCTTCAACATGGAGATCGCTTTGTTAATCTAGTGGATTGGTTTGCTTTTGTTGGATGCATCGCCGCCAGTGCTTCTATCGCGAGTCGTTTGGGCTCAGGACGGCGCGGTCGTTTGATTGCAGCCTTGTTTACTGCCACGATTCCAATGGCCATTGCTCAGGCATCTAGTACAATGACCGATATTGTCGTCGCATTTTGGGTCCTGTGCATGATCGTGGAAGTTTTTGATTTAATCTCCCTGAACAGTTCACTTGACGGGTGGGTTTACCTGGGTCTGGCTACAGGTCTGTCTATTCTGACCAAGGCTACAGCCGTCGCATTTGCGATCCCTTTTCTAGTTTGGCTTGGTGTCTCCATCCTCCGGCAAAAAAGGGTTCGGCGGGTCATCCTTCCAGCAGTATTATCTGTGATTATGCTAATCGGGATTAATATTTATACTTGGACTCAAAATTATGTGACATATCATAATCCGGTCGGCTCTCCAATCACGATTGCATATCATGCAAACCAGATCATCACACCGGCTGTCCTGGTTTCAAATGTGACCAGGAATATTATCCTTAACTTATCATCGAATAATGAGGCTTTCAATCTTTTTACTCTCAAGGTTTTGGTAAAAATTCATCAATGGATCGGTCTCAATATCAGCGATCCGCGCACGACCTTGGGGGAATTCTTTCTCTCAAAACCCAGTCTAGGCGAAGATACGGTTGGAAACCCTTATCACCTGGTCCTGCTGGCTGTCTGCATATTGATTGGATTGTTTTTTATACGACCTCGTTATCGTTTGTACGGGATATCTGTAATTACCACATTTCTTCTTTTTAGTATTGGGAATAAGGCGCAGGTCTTTGCAATCCGGCTCCAATTGCCTTTTTTTATCATTGCCGCCCCCATTGCTGGTGCCATTGCAGGGGGTTGGAAATCCTGGTTGCGAATACCTTTGGCTGTACTCCTTTTCGGGACCAGCCTGCCCGCATTATTCAGCCTTCAGCAGCGCCCGATCATTCCGTTGGAAGGAAGAACCGCCGCGGGATCAATTTTTAAAACGCCGCGGCTCGATTTGTACTATCCCGATTCCGCCCTGCTTTCGACTTACTCATCTGTTGTAGAGGAAATTCAATCATCTCGCTGCACCCAGATCGGCCTGATGTTGGGAGGGGATGACCCTGAATATCTCTGGTGGGTATTATTGGGTGCACCCTGGAAACAACCCCTTCGCCTTGAGTGGATGGTCAGTGATACGCCTACAGAGCGGTTTGATGACCCGAATTTTCATCCTTGTGCTGTAATATGTACTTCTTGCCCGGAAGAGTGGAGCCAGGCATTCGGTCTGCCCCTGAAACAACCTGTCGGCAATATCCGCCTGTTCATCTCGACAAATCCTTGATCCTGGAGTAACGCTATTAAGAATACTCTAAAAAATCTGACCCCAAAACCCGTTTGGAAGTTCGTTTCCAGAATTTACTGGTGGTATCGCAATCGCGGTCGTCACGTCCTGGCGAGACTCTTCAGTTCGCGCTGGGCTGAAAGCCTTCGTGCCCTGCAAAAATATCGCCACATCCATAAGGGCCAACGCTGTTTTATCATTGGAAATGGCCCTTCCCTTCGTCAGACCGACCTATCGTTGCTGAAGGGCGAAATTACCTTCGGTCTGAACCGCATTTATCTGCTGTTTCCCGAACTCGGCTTCAAGACAACCTACCTGGTCTCGGTTAACGACCTGGTCCTGGAACAATGCGCTGATGAGATGAAACCACTGCAGATACCCAAGTTCATCACGTGGCGGGCGCGCCAATGGCTAAGAAATGACCCTCAAACGATTTTCCTTGATACAGATTATACCGGCCTGGAAAATTTCTCATGGGATGCCTCCAGGCGTATATTTGAGGGTTTCACTGTCACCTATGTTGCTCTGCAATTGGC
>JADGQC010000241.1 GCA_017882125.1 Anaerolineales bacterium | reverse complement strand
TTTTTTTATTGGCGGTTAATTCGCGCCAATTTTTTAAAAACGGATAAATACCAGGTTTGCTCCCATCCTGATTTTGAGTGAATTGTGGATTTGGATCTATCGCCTCCCCGCATATTGATCAGGCGCAGATAATCATTCAGTTCAATTAAAAATGCAAGAATGAAGGAGGTGATGCCAGACACGGAAAGGCTTTGTCAGCTACGCCAACCAACCCGAATAAAGGGTACCTTTATTCACCTTTTTTCATTGGAGAAGAAGGAGAAAACGTATGTTTAAAAGGTTTTCAATAGTTATTTCTGCAATTGCGGTCCTTGGCATGCTTCTAACTGCCTGCGGTCCGGCTGCATCCACCTACACATGCACCGATTCAATTGGTTGTGTAACGATTGCACCCACTGACCCGGTCCATATCGCCTACCTGCTGGTGGTATCCGGCGCAAATGCAGCGCTGGGCACTGACTCCCGCAACGGCGTGCAGATTGCCATCGACGATGCCGGCGGCAAGATCCTGGGTCACACCGTCAAGTTCGACGGTCAGGATGGTCTCTGCTCTGCTGATGGCGGCCAGGCGGCCGGCACCAAGCTGGCTTCAGATCCGACAATCGTTGCGGTCATTGGCACATCCTGCTCGAGCGAAGCCCGTGCAGCCGAGCCCCTGCTCTCTGCAGCAGGGTTCGTGACGATCTCACCTTCCAACACCGCTCCTGACTTGACCGATCCAACCAGCCCGAACCACTATGCCGGATTTTTCCGCACCGCCCATAACGACAAGGTGCAGGGCGCAGCCGCAGCTGACTTCGCCTTTAATTTCCTGCACATCACCAAGGCAGCCACCATCCATGACGGCAGCCTTTATGCCGACTCCCTGCAGCAGGTCTTCGCCGACAATTTCAAACAACTCGGTGGAACGATCACCCTGCAGACCTCTGTCACCGTTGGGCAGACCGACATGAGCTCCGTCCTGGCTTCCGTAGCCTCCGGTTCACCTGAACTGATCTACTTCCCGATCTTCATGCCCGAAGGCGCCTTCATCATCGACCAGGCCAAGACCACCCCAGGTTTGGAAAACACCAAGCTGATGGTTGCAGATGGCCTGTATTCACCGGATGTGGTGAATGCTGCCGGTGCCTCCATTGAAGGCACTTATGTTTCCAGCCCGGTTGTCCAGGGTACCGCTTACGACGCTTTCGTTGCCAAATACAAGGCCAAGTTCGGCACGCTGCCGATCAACATCTTCCATGCGCATGCGTATGATGGTTTCAACATCATCATGGCTGCGATCCAAAAGGTAGCCGTGCAGGATGCTGACGGGACGCTCCATATCCCGCGCCAGGGCTTGCGCGATGCTGTTACAGCCACCAAGGACTTCAAGGGCCTTACCGGCGTCCTGACCTGCACCGCCTCCGGCGACTGTGCCAACCCGATCATCGGCGTTTACCAGTATCATACTGGCGCTTATCCGCCCACCCTGATCTGGCCGACACAGTACGTTCCGACTGCCACTCCATAAAGTCAAGCTAGTTTACAAGGAGGGGCGAGCTTTCGCTCGCCCCTCTTCATAATAGCTCTCCGATTAAGAAGAGGAGTTTACGATGCTCCGAACTTGGCGTCAGCGCTTTACAATCACAGATGCTTTCATTTGGTTAATTGGTTTATCCATTGCTGCGCTTGTCATCTGGGGAACCATCAGCACCCTGAGGCAGGGGCAGTACTCAGGCAGTGTCTGGCTCGACCTTACGATCAAGGGCCTGGCATTGGGGGGTGTCTACGCACTGATCGCCATGGGCTATACCATGGTGTACGGCATATTAAAAATGATCAACTTCGCTCACAGCGAAATTTTTATGAGTGGACCTTTCACGGCAGTATTTGTCGCCATCGCATTATCCAAATCCGGTTTCCTGAATAAGCAGCCTGTGATCTCATTGGCTCTCATCCTGGTGGTTTCCATGGGGGTATCGACCCTGATCGCGATCCTCCTGGAAAGAATTGCGTACCGGCCGTTACGTAATGCCCCCCGCCTGGTTCCACTTATCACCGCCATTGGGGCATCATTTTTCCTTCAGTACACATTCCGGGGCTTTTACGGCTCCGGTACATATGGTTATCCCGCCATTACAAGCCTGGAAACGTTCTGGACGGTGGCCGGGGTGCACATATATAAGACCCAGGTCGTTGTGATCGTCGGTGCTATTTTGATGATGCTGATCCTCTTCGGTGTGGTGCAATGGACGAAGATTGGAAAAGCCATGCGTGCCGTTTCCGAAGACAAGGAAGCAGCCGAATTGATGGGGATTGATGTCGATAAAATCATCGTTTTTACATTCGGACTGGGAGGCGCCTCAGCTGGCGCGGCAGGAATTCTATATACGCTCCTGTTCCCAGTGGTTACTTTTTACATGGGATTTTTCCCCGGGATCAAAGCCTTTACGGCAGCCGTTCTGGGAGGCATTGGAAACGTTCCTGGTGCTTTTCTTGGAGCGATCATCCTGGGTTTGCTTGAATCGGTGGGGCCAAACCTGTTCCTTACCGGGTTGGGCATCCCTTCTCCATCCCAGTTGAAAGATGCCATCGCTTTCATCGTACTGGTGCTCATCCTGATCTTCCGCCCAACAGGCATCCTGGGCGAACGGATCTCCAAGGACAAGGCATAAGGAGGATGATATGAAAAGCGAAACTTCGTACTGGGTCAAAACCATACAAAACGGGCTGATCGGCGGAGCCATATCCTTGCTCCTGGGTGTGGTGGGGCTGACCCTGGCCTTTGGGTCAACGTACATTATTAGCGGCGTGATCACGATGGGACAGATTTTTGTCCTCACTCCATTCCTGTTCGAGGCCTACCAATCCGTGCGGAATGCTTCCACCAAGGAACCAGTGAAGCTCCTTTTGGTGGGCGGGTTGAGCGGGCTGTTGGGTGGAGCGATGCTCGTCGCTTTCATCCTGATCGGCGAGGTCGTAAATTTCCGGTCAGTGTTGGTCAACGTCTCCCCTGACCTCTATGCGTTATTAACATTCCATCTCCCCGTGGTTACCGGGGTACTGGTTCTGCTGGGGGTGAGCCTGGTGGTGGGTTTGATCGCTGCCGGTGTCTTCCTGCTGCCGGCGAAAATGCGGGGAGCCTTGAGCCAGGCAGTCCTGGTGATAGTTTTGGTCGGGTTGTTCCGCGACCTGATCTATCAGCAGATCGTTTATTGGGGGGCGGTTAAATATGCATTTCTGTGGATGTTTTCCTCGAGCGGGCTGAGCATCATTGGCGCAGTGGCTTTATTTGTGATCATCGGCGGACTTGCATACTGGAGCAAGGTGCGTGTCCGCAAGGCGGTTGTAAATAAACGAAATCCACGACAGCAGCGCATATTCCGCTGGGGTACCATCGGAGTTATCGCGATCGTTGCTCTTGTTCTGCCGCTCATCCTGGTCCCGTGGTTACCTGAGACCCTGGATAACATCGGTATTTACATCCTTATGGGATTGGGGCTTAACATCGTAGTTGGGTTTGCCGGTCTACTCGATCTGGGTTACGTTGCCTTCTATGCCATCGGTGCTTACACCCTGGGTGTGCTAACCACCTCGGAAGCGGTTGGACTTTTGCACATCAGCTTCTGGCTGGCAACGCCGATCGCCCTGGTGGTGGCGGTCGCAGCCGGAGTGATCCTGGG
>JADGQC010000240.1 GCA_017882125.1 Anaerolineales bacterium | reverse complement strand
CGGCAGTTGCTGAACGGTGTGGTCACCTACCCGCTGACAGTCCTCACCGGCATTTGTGCCTGTTTCAAATTCGGGTTACTCGGGTTTGGCATCCTATACGGGTTGTTCGGCTGGCTGCTGCCGAAAACACGCTGATTGATTATTATTTATTCAGGGAGGATAAAAAAACTTGCGCCCCCGGCAGACGGGCCTAATACTTCCACTTCACGTCCCCTAAATACGAAGTACATGCCCTGAGCGCAGCCGAAGGGTTTGGGGGGACAACCGAACCCGAAGCGCAGCCGAGTGGTATCGGTAGGGGGGCAGCCAGCGCATCACCGATGAAAGGTCTTCATTGGCGTTAATCCCGGAAACCTTTTATTTGGTATGATTGGGAGGCAATCGGTTGAGTTATCCGGTGGAGGAGATTGGATGGAACCTGCAGTCTACCCATTGCCCGAGGGAAATTATTTCGAGTTCCATGTGTCCCGCAAGGCAAGGGAAAAATATCAATTTGATGAGAACCTGTTTGCTTTAAGCGGAAACGTGATCCTGGCCGATTACGCGGCAGCCAGGCGGTTCGCAGCCAGCATGACCAGGGTGAGGGGGCGCTTCGTGCCAGCCAGCGCGGTCAACGCCATGGGGTTGATCGATGAAATCCTGCACGTCCTGATCCGCCAGTATGAGCTCCAAAACCCGGGCGTGATGGAGCGCGCCCTGGAGGCTGCCGGGGTGGACGCAAATGCCTCCCTGCTTAAGTTTACCGAGGATTTTCCTCCCCTGTCAGTATACCGGGAAGAGATCGACGCCCGGCATTACCTCGAGCTGGAGACGAATGCCCCGCAGAAGCGGGCTGCCGCGCTGGAAGAGATGCTCATCCTGCATATCACCAACCAGAACCCGGCGGTGGCAGATTACAAGGAACTCTTCGACGAGGAACCGCTCAGGCTCACCAGCCCTTACGAAAAAACCGTGCAGGTTCTGAAGGACTTTTTTCGATTGCAGCCTGGGTTTGGGGCGGCAGCGTCCACCGGGGAAAATCGGGAAACGCTCATCGAGATCTTATTAGCGCCCGGGCGGGTGGCGCCTCACTCGCTTTCGGCCCAATTGGAGTTCCTGCTTAACCGCTGGAAGAGCATCCTGGGGGAAAGCTTTGTGCTGAAAGTCCTGCGCGGGCTGGACTTTGCCAGGGAGGATATCCTGCGCGGCAATTTCGTCGGCGGGTTCGCCGGGAGTGCCCCCTTACTGACTTTTACAGGGCACGACTACACGGAATATGAACGCTTCAGCCCGGACAAAGATTGGATGCCGCGCGTCGTCCTGATCGCGAAGAATTCCTACGTGTGGCTCGACCAGTTATCCAAAAAATACCAGCGCGATATCCATGCCCTGGACCAAATACCCGATGAAGAACTGGACCTTTTGCGGGAACGCGGCATCACCGGTCTGTGGCTGATCGGTCTATGGGAACGAAGCATCGCCTCCCGGCGTATCAAGCAGATGATGGGGCAGCCCGAAGCGGTGGCCTCAGCTTATTCACTGATGGACTACCAGATCGCAGGTGACCTGGGCGGGTGGGATGCACTCCAGAATCTGCGCTGGCGAGCCTGGCAGCACAGCATCCGCCTTTCGGCCGACATGGTGCCCAACCACATCGGGATCGATTCACGCTGGGTGGTGGAGCACCCGGACTGGTTCCTAAGCCTGTCTTATCCACCTTACCCGAATTATTCCTTCAATGGGGCAGACCTATCGAACGACGGCCGGGTGGGGATACAGATCGAGGATCATTATTACGATAAAACCGACGCAGCCGTGGTTTTCAAACGCATGGACCGCTGGACCGGCGACTCACGTTATATTTATCACGGCAACGACGGCACAGCCCTGCCCTGGAATGACACCGCCCAACTGGACTATTCCAAAGCAGAAGTGCGCGAAGCCATCATCCAGACGATCCTGCACGTGGCGCGTAACTTTCCAATCATACGTTTCGATGCTGCCATGACCCTGGCAAAGAAGCACATCCAGCGGCTGTGGTTCCCCGAACCCGGACAAGGCGGAGCGATCCCCTCCCGCTCGGAGCACGGCATGACGCGCGAGCAATTCGACCAGGCGATCCCAAACGAGTTCTGGCGCGAGGTTGTTGACCGGGTGGCGGTGGAGGTGCCGGATACGCTCCTGCTGGCGGAAGCTTTCTGGCTGATGGAAGGCTATTTCGTACGCACCCTGGGAATGCACCGCGTGTACAACTCGGCTTTCATGCACATGCTGCGCGACGAGGACAACGCCAAGTACCGCCAGGTAATCAAGAACACGCTCGAATTCGATCCGCAGGTGCTCAAGCGCTTCGTCAATTTCATGAACAACCCCGACGAAAAGACCGCCAGCGAACAATTCGGAACCACCGACAAATACTTCGGCGTCTGCACCCTGCTGGTTACCCTGCCGGGACTGCCGATGTTCGGGCACGGTCAGATCGAAGGTTACCGGGAGAAGTACGGCATGGAATACCGGCATGCGCGTTGGGATGAAGCAGTAGACGAAGGCCTGGTGCGAGGACACGATTGGCGCATCTTCCCACTGACCCACCGCCGGGCGCTTTTTGCCGACGTGGAGAACTTCCGGCTGTACGACTTTTATAAGACGGATTCAGGGGGTGCAAGCGGGACAGTAAACGAAGATGTGTTCGCCTATTCCAACAGCCTGGGCAATGAACGCGCCCTGGTGGTGTACCACAACCGGTACGCGGAGACACGCGGCTGGATCAAGACCTCGGCGGCCTCGATGGACAAAAGCAGCGGACGCCTCGCCCAAAAGAGCCTGGCGGAGGCGCTGTACCTGCCCAGCGAGTCTTATGCCATTTTCAAGGATACCGTCAGCGGGCTGGAATTCATCCGATCGTGCCGGGAACTTACTGATAAGGGCCTTTACGTGGAATTGGGTGGTTACCAGTGTCACGTGTTCCTGGATTGGCGTTTCGTCAGCGGGGAGGAATGGGCAGAAGTGAATCGCAAGCTTGACGGAGCGGGTGCGGCTTCCATTCAAGTCGTATATAATGAGCTTTTTGCTCCCAAAGTGCAAATAGAGACTGAACCTGCCAGGAAAAAAACAAGAACAGGCAAGGCACCGTTAAAGGCAAAAGGTAAAAAAATAATCGTTAAACTTCCCAAAAAAAGGCAGCCAACAAAGCGAGGAACGCGCGTGCCGGTAAAGAAGAAGAAAAATTCCTGACACCTGGTTGGGTTTCTTTATTACTAAATTGGACGAGGTGAATTATGGGTAAACTAACGAGACGGGATTTTCTAAAAGCAGCCGCAGCAGGGGCGGGCGCAATGACACTGAGCGCTTTCCTGGAGGCCTGTGGAAAGGTGCTGCCAACATCCGTGCCAGCGACAAACACGCAGGCGCCTCTACCCGGACAGCCGACCAAGTCCTCCCTTTCCCAGCCATCGAGCGCTTCCACCGAAGGGCTGCCCTCCGCCACCGACACTGTCCCTGCCCCAACGGGAACGGCTGTGCCCATTCCAGATATTGCTGTGACCCGCGGGGGTGAACCGGAAGCCCTGGTGAGGAAGGCGATCGAAGCCCTGGGCGGCATTGGCGCATTCGTGCCGGCCGGTGCCAACGTGGTGATCAAGCCCAACATATGCGTGGCTTATCACACCTATGAATATGCCGCGACCACCAATCCATGGGTGGTGGG
>JADGQC010000239.1 GCA_017882125.1 Anaerolineales bacterium | reverse complement strand
CAGGAGCTCCAGTTTTCCATTTTGAATGGTCAGAATAGGCTTGATATCCAATAAGCCGGCCATCCCTGCTGCCAGTTGACTGACGCGTCCGCTCATTGCAATGTATCTTAATGTCGCGAGAGATCCATATAGAAAGGTGCGGCTGCGCAGGTCTTCAGCGGCAGAAATCGCCTCTTCGATGGACGCACCCTGTGCGACGGCTTCCGCGGCTGCCAAAACCATGTACCCTTGTCCCATTGCCAGGCTGCGGGTATCGAGCACTTCGATGCGTTTGCCAGGGAACATCCCGGCGGCTTCACGGGCTGAGGCATACGTGGCGCTCATTTCGCTACTGATGGTCAGACATAACACCTCACCTGCACCAGAATCAAAGGCTTTTTCAAAGGCGTCGACAAATTGCCCCGGAGAGGGAGCGGCGGTGGTGGGGAGTTTACCGCTGCTATCGATGCGGGTAAAAAGTGAGTCGTTGTTGATTTCATATGCATCCCGGATACTCTCCTCTCCAAACTGGATGAGGATGGGAACCAGGATAATATTATGTTTCTTTGCCAGGTCAAATGAGAGGCTGGAATCTGTGTCTGTAATAATGGCAATACGTTTCATTTTTCCTCCAATACAGGTTTAAACGTATAAACCCTTTATTTGGCGCACAGGTACGGTAAGCATGTCCTTGGTTAATGGAAAACCACCCTCATACCCTTTTTATCGGATTTTTAGGATAGGAAACAGGCAGGGGAGAAAATTATTATATAAAACACCTGCCGTTTGTATATATCTTGCAAGACGATTTCTCCAACACAATGTTAACTTGACAATATGGGGAAGGTAGGGGTATTATTACTGGGTACCCCACCCCCCTGGGGGGGATAGGAGCGAAAAATGAAGAACGAAGAATCCCTTAAACGGCTAAAGATAGTCGAAGGTCATTTGCACGGCGTGATTCGCATGATCGAAGAAGATGCCTATTGCATCGATGTTATGCGCCAGATCCAGGCAGTCCAGGCGGCATTGAACAAAATCAGTGCGGGAATACTGGAAGACCACCTAAACTCCTGCGTTATTACTGCCCTGCGTGGTGAGGACCCGGCAGAGCGTGTAAGGGTGCTGAAGGAACTCACAGATGTGTTCGAGACCGCTACGAAAGTGTAGCGTTTTACCCATTATCCCTATAAGGAGAAAACCATGAATACCGTTATATATCAAGTCCCTGCGATCAGTTGCATGCATTGCGTGCATACCATCCAGACCGAGGTCGCTGACCTGGAGGGAGTCAAGTCTGTCAAGGCGGATGCAGCCACGAAGAAAGTCGAAATCGTTTTTGATGTCCCTGCCTCCGAGGAAAAAATCAAGGCTTTACTGACCGAGATCAATTACCCGGTTGCAGCGTAAGCAGGTCGGATTATTTGGGGCACGGTAAAACCGTGTCCCTGCTAATTATTGGTGGATGATGACTGAAACAAAGCAACTTACTCTTCCCATTACCGGTATGACCTGTGCCAATTGTGTGGCAACGGTGGAACGCGGCCTAAAGAAGCAGGGAGGCGTCCAGGCTGCAGTAGTCAACCTTTCTTCCGAACGCGCAACGGTAACATTTGACCCCGCAACAGCAGGTTTGACCGATCTGGTCGCACGAGTGGAGCGCGCCGGATACGGTGTCGCGACCGGTGAAGCCGACTTGGTCATCAAGAGACTATCTGATGATAACGATGCCCGCCGGCTGGAAAAATCCCTGGTTAAACTGGAAGGAGTGCTGGAAGCCTCTGTCAGCCTGGCTACTGAGCGGGCACGTGTAAAGTATGTTCCCACTGTAATCAGCCAGGCCGAGATCCGGCAGGCAATTTCCCGGTCCGGTTTTGAAGCCGTGGAAATGGGTGGGGAGACTGAAGATGCCGAAGCCCAGGCTCGTGAGCATGAAATCAGCGAGCAGCGTCGTCTGCTCATCATTGGCTTGGCGTTCACCCTTCCGCTGTTCCTGTTCTCGATGGCACGCGATTTCATGTTGCTTGGGGAATGGGCTCAGGCCGGTTGGGTGCAGTGGTTGATGCTGGCGGTTGCCACACCCGTGCAATTCTATGTGGGTGCCCAATACTATATAGGAGCGTACAAGTCGCTGCGCAACCACTCTGCCAACATGGACGTGCTCATCGCAATGGGTTCGTCGGTTGCTTATTTCTATTCTATCTTTGTGACTCTAAATGTCATCTCCGGGCATGTATATTTTGAGACGGCAGCGGTCATCATCACGCTGATCCGCTTGGGGAAGTTCCTGGAGGCGCGTGCCAAGGGGCGTACCAGCGAAGCTATTAAAAAATTAATGGGTCTGCAGGCTAAAACAGCCCGGATCATACGCGCTGGAGCGGAAATCGATGTTCCAGTCGATGAAGTGCGGGTGGGAGATCTCGTCCTCGTGCGCCCAGGCGAAAAAATACCTGTGGACGGCGTGGTCGTCGAGGGCCGTTCTGCACTGGACGAATCCATGCTTACCGGCGAGTCATTACCGGTAGAAAAGGGTCCAGGCGACCCGGTCATCGGAGCAACACTCAACAAACTCGGAATGCTTAAATTTGAAGCCACCAAAGTAGGCAGGGAAACTGCCCTGGCTCAAATTATCCGCCTGGTTGAGGATGCCCAGGGCAGCAAGGCGCCCATCCAGAAGCTCGCCGACCAGGTCTCCGCATGGTTCGTTCCGGCTGTGATCGGAATGGCGGCGGTTACATTTTTGGTGTGGTATTTTATCGTTCCACAACCTCCAGCCGGAGCAGATATTACCGGTTTCACGCGCGCGCTAATTAACATGGTCGCTGTTCTGGTGATCGCCTGTCCATGTGCGATGGGACTGGCGACGCCGACTGCAGTCATGGTGGGAACCGGAAAAGGTGCAGAAACGGGAGTCCTGTTCCGCACCAGTGAGGCCCTCGAACGGGCCGGAAAGGTCACGGTTGTCGTCCTGGATAAAACCGGGACGGTTACGAAAGGGCAGCCTGCAGTCACTGATATCATTACTGATGGAAAAATATCTGAAATGGATCTGCTTAGATTGGCAGCATCGGTTGAGAAAGGCAGCGAACATCCGTTGGGGGAGGCGATTTGGGCCGAGTCAACCAAACGAGGCTTTGAGCTGGCTGAATTGGGCGGTTTCAAGGCTGAGGCAGGCCAGGGAGTTGAAGCGGAGGTTGAAGGCCACAATGTTGCAGTAGGCAACCTGCGAATGATGAATGCGCGCAAATATCCGCTAAATGGTCTCGAGACGGACATTGATCGGCTTCAGTCTGAAGCAAAAACTGCAATGCTTATTGCGGTGGATGGCCAGGTTCGCGGGGTCATTGCCGTGGCAGATACCGTGAAAGATGGATCGAAAGAGGCAATTGCCGTCCTGCACCGGATGGGGTTGAAGGTGGCAATGATCACCGGCGATAACCAGAAAACCGCAGATGCGATCGCGAAGCAGGTTGGGATCGACACTGTCCTTGCAGAAGTACTGCCGGATGGCAAATCCGCTGAAGTAAAAAAGCTCCAAGGATCCGGTTCGGTGGTGGCAATGGTTGGTGACGGAGTCAATGACGCCCCAGCCCTGGCGCAGGCAGATGTCGGACTGGCAATCGGCACGGGGACGGATGTGGCGATGGCGGCGGCTCCGGTAACATTGATCAGCGGAGATTTGGGCGGTGTTGCGCGTGCCATATCGCT
>JADGQC010000238.1 GCA_017882125.1 Anaerolineales bacterium | reverse complement strand
TTATGAATATATCATACTCAATCTTGGGCTGGGTATACAGGCTTATATGTCACGATTGACAGTGACGATAATCACAATGTGATGTGATGCAAAGCGGGTCTTTTATGCGCGAATGGCATTCTACCACCTTTGACAGTTGCAAGGTAAAATCTAAGAGGTCTGATCAAATTCCGCTTTTCACAGGTCAAGGATACGATGCAGTGATTTCATCTCAATTCGGTCCAGGAAAACCCTGGACAGTGCAGCAACTTTTGGAGGATTGGTATGGCAAGCAATATTGAAGGAAAAGGGGTACCGGAAAAAAAGAAAGGGTTGAGCCGGAACACTAAAATCTGGCTGACCATCGCGGGTGTTGTTGTGGTGGTGGCAGCGGTTCTCGTCATCATCCAAGTCCGGGCGCGAGCAAATACAGCCAGCTCCTATCAAACAGCCACCATCGAACGCGGCACATTGACGGCAACGATCGGTGCCACGGGCAACGTGCGCGCCAACCAAACGGCGATCATCAATTGGCAGACAAGCGGCACTGTTGGCGGCGTGGACGCGCACGTGGGCGACCAGGTTACCGCTGGAGATGTGCTGGCGTCCCTGGCAACCACCTCCCTGGCCCAAAATGTTGTCCTGGCCCAGGCTGACCTGGTAACAGCGCAACGAAACCTGGACAGCGTGCTCCACTCGAGCACCCAGCGTGCCCAGGCTCAGCTTAACCTGGTCAATGCGCAAAAAAGTGTCAACAGCGCCACTGACACACTGAAGGGCCTGACTTCAACCCATCAGGGAGGCACGTCGGCGGATATTGAATATGCGCGGGCGCAGGTGACACTTGCACAGCAAAACTATGACCAGGCAAAGGCAAATTACGATAAAGTTAAAGACCGAGCGGATACCGACTCGCTCAAAGCCCAGGCTTACACTGCCTTATATAATGCCCAACAAGCCCTGTGGCGCGCCCAGGGTAACCTGAATTATTACCTTCTGGTCCCCAGCGGGAGTGATATCGATGTGGCACGCGCCAAACTGGCTTTGGCACAGGCGCAACTGGAAGATGCCCAAAGTGAATGGAACCGTTTGAAAGATGGACCGGATGCAAACGATGTAGCGGCAGCCCAGGCGCGCGTGGATGCCGCCCAGGCGACGATCAATTTTTCCCGCTTAATGGCCCCCTTTGCCGGTACCATCACAGAAGCCGACCCCATGATCGGTGACCAGGTTTCCCCCGGCACCAGGGGGTTCCGGGTGGATGACCTCTCACACCTGCTAGTGGACGTACAAGTGTCGGAAGTGGATATCAACAGCGTTGTACTTGACCAGCCTGCGCTGGTGACATTCGATGCCGTGACGGGACGTGAATATCACGGCAAGGTGGTGGACGTCAGCCGGGTTGGGACGTCTGTTCAAAGTGTAGTCAATTTTAGCGTCACGGTGGAATTGATCGATCCGGATGCAGATGTGAAACCAGGCATGACAGCGTCAGTGACGATCACCATCCAGTCGTTGGAAAACGTGCTTCTAGTCCCAAACCGAGGTGTGCACCTGGTCAACGGTCAACGCGTAGTATACATCCTGCGCAATGGGCAACTGGTGGAAATCCCGGTTACGCTGGGCGCTTCGGACGATACGATGAGCGAGGTGGTCTCCGGCGACCTGGCTGCCGGAGATGCGCTGGTTTTGAATCCACCAGCGAATTTCACACCCGGCGGGGGCGGGGGGAGGGGCATTTTTGGTGGAGGGTAGTATGACTTCGGACTGTGTCATTTGCGCCGAAGATTTGATGAAGGTCTACCAGATGGGTCAGGTTGAAGTGCGCGCCCTGGCAGGCGTTTCGGTAAACATCAAACGCGGAGAAGTGGTAGCCATCATGGGACCTTCCGGCTCGGGAAAATCCACACTGATGAACATCCTGGGCTGCCTGGACTTGCCCAGCTCGGGTAAATATATCCTGGACGGGGAGGCGGTCGAAACTCTCAACGACGACCAACTAGCGGATATCCGCAACCGTAAGGTGGGTTTCATCTTCCAATCCTTCAACCTGCTTTCGCGCACTACGGCGCTTGGTAACGTGGAACTGCCACTCCGTTATGCAGGGAAAATCCAAAACCGAAAAGAGCGGGCGCGAGGTGCGCTTGAGTCGGTCGGATTGGGCGATCGTATGTCTCACCGGCCAACAGAACTATCCGGCGGACAGCAGCAACGGGTTGCGATCGCGCGGGCACTGGTCAATAACCCTGCCATTATCATGGCGGATGAGCCGACCGGGAACCTGGATTCCAAAGTTGGTAAAGAGATCCTGGAACTCCTGCTCGCTCTCAACCGAGACAACGGGACCACTTTAATCATTGTCACCCACGACCCGGCAATTGCTGCTCAAGCACAGCGCATCATCCACCTGCGCGACGGGCTGGTGGAGGAGAAACTATGAACTTCGGGCAGTCCATTCTTGAGGCACTGGAAACCATGAACGGAAACAAACTCCGTTCCGGTTTAACCATCCTGGGCATTGTCATTGGAGTGGGTGCAGTGATCGCCATGCTGGCAGTGGGACAAGGGGCTCAGGATACCATTACCGGCGCGATCAGCGGTATTGGCACCAACTTACTGTTTGTCTTTTCGGGGAATGACGTTGTGCATGTTCGCAATCCCAAGCCTCTCACGCTTAGTGATGCCCAGGCAATCGCGGATCCATTTGCCGCCCCGGATGTGGTGGCGGTCTCACCGGTAATCCAGGGCAGGAGCGACGTGACTGCTGCCGGACAGACGATGAGCGTCAGCGTGACAGGTACCACACCGCAGTATTTCATCATGCAGAATTATGCCCTGATCGAGGGTGAATTCCTGACCCAGGACAACTTGCAGGGAAACGCCTCGGCAGTTGTCATTGGCCCAGGCGTGGCGGACAAATTATTCGGCCGCCGCAATGGGGTTGTGGGTGAGACGATCCGGATCAACGGGCAGCCGTTCCGGATTGTCGGCCTGCTTCAATCCAAGGGCGGAGGGACTTTTGGCAGCCAGGATAACCAGGTGATCGTTCCATTCACCACGGCGCAGACGCGCCTGATCCACCGCTCAGTTCTAAATGAAGTGGACCAACTCTACGTGCAAGCAGCCAGCGCTAAGGCAGTCCCGTCGGCCACAGACGAGATCAAGCAGATCCTGCGGCAACGCCACCGCACACCGGTGGGTATAGATGATTTCACGGTCTTCTCGCAGGCGGACTTTCTTTCCATTGCCACAACCGTGACGGGCGTCTTCACCATTTTCCTGGGCGGGATCGCCGGAATATCCCTGCTGGTGGGGGGGATTGGAATCATGAACATCATGCTGGTGTCGGTGACGGAGCGGACGCGTGAAATCGGTCTGCGCAAGGCACTGGGAGCGCGCAAGCGCGACATCCTGGTCCAGTTCCTAATCGAGAGCTCCATGCTCAGCCTGATCGGCGGAATGATCGGCATCCTGCTGGGATGGTTTTTAGGTTTTATCGTTGGCCGGATCGCGGCAGCCACCGGGAATCCATTTAATCCAGCCATCAGCCTGAACGCCATCCTACTTGCAACGCTATTCTCGGCGGCAGTGGGCCTGTTCTTCGGAATATACCCAGCCAACCGGGCCGCCAGCCTGGAACCAGTGGAAGCACTGCGGTACGAATAACCCGATCCTGACAAGACAGCAGTAATATCATCTCCGGTATTCCAAAATGCCGGGGATTTTATTAAG
>JADGQC010000237.1 GCA_017882125.1 Anaerolineales bacterium | reverse complement strand
CACGTCAAGACTCTGGATCGCCCGCTGCGGGTTCGGGAAGTACACCTGGCAGACGGTACTCCGGCTTACTCGTGCGATGGCGCTCCGTCCGACTGCGTAGCTCTGCCGCTGATGGGCTTCGTCGAGGAAAAGATTGACGTGGTGGTCTCGGGCATCAACCCGAATGCCAACATCGGCCACGACGTGACCTACTCCGGCACGGTG
This sequence comes from Anaerolineales bacterium, assembly GCA_017882125.1. Taxonomy (GTDB): domain Bacteria; phylum Chloroflexota; class Anaerolineae; order Anaerolineales; family Villigracilaceae; genus UBA877. The sequence continues at coordinate 3,531 of JADGQC010000237.1, read as the reverse complement.
ACGGCAGCCATGGAAGCGGTCATCACCGGCGGCGTGCCGGGGATCGCTGTCTCGCTGGACGCGCCGGAGAACCACAGCGGCATGCTGGACTACAGTACCGCCGCCAGGATGGCCCGCAAAGTGACGGAAAAAGTGATGGCCGACGGCCTGCCGAAGGGCGTGCTGTTGAACGTCAATGTGCCTTACCTGACCGAAGAACAATTCAAGGGCATCATGGTGACGCGCCAGGGACTGCGTGTCTACCTGGACAAACTGGAGCGCCGCCTGGACCCGCGCGGGCGTCCATATTACTGGATCGGCGGCGAGGCCCCCACCGGAATCCTGGAAGAAGGCACAGATTTCGGTGCGCTGAAAGCCGGGTACGTGTCTATCACCCCGCTGCAACTCGACCTGACAGCCCGCGCCGCGATGGATGTAATGAAAAAGTGGGAATGGAAATAATCGGCATTCCGTCGCCGCAAAGATGTCCACCGCCACAGGCTGGCTTTTAATAATTGCTGTTACGGTTGGATTTGACGATATTGGAAGTGGTTGAAGGAATGAAAAAATGGAAATGGTGACCAAATTTAGTAGACAAAGAAATACTGTCCGGCACACTGCCATCATCATGATCCTTTGGATTTTCCTTCTGGCAATTTTCGTCTTGATCCTCAACCTGCCATGGACTCCGGTAATTAAAGGCCTTGGTCAGGATAGAGGCCTGTATGCTTATGTTGGAAATGCAATTTTACATGGGCAGCTTCCTTACCGGGATGTTTGGGAGCAAAAACCCCCGATCGGATTATATTTAAATGCACTGGCAGTGTTGCTTTTTGGCCGAAATCCCTGGGCAACCTGGTGGTTTAACCTGATCTGGGTCGCACTTTCAGCCATCGCCGCATTTCTGGTCATAAAGAAGATGATGGGATTGATTTCCGGTACCGTGGCGAGTGTCCTGTTCATTTTAGGAGTGATGAGCCCGAAAATTTTCCAGGGTGGAAACTTGATGGAAATATATGCGCTTCTTCCTCAGGTCGTAATTATCGGGTGCGTCTATCGTTTTTTTGTCACAAAACATAATCACTGGGCTTTTCTGGCCGGGTTGGTGACCGGTCTTGCCTTCATGACCAAGCAGACCTCTATTGCGTTGGGGATCTCTTCTCTTTTCGTAATTATGCTTGTTTCCCTTCTCTTGCATGAATTCAAGCATTTTTGGCTGAGGCTTGCTGGCTTTATCGCCGGCTTCCTCATTCCACTGGGGGTCGCTTTGATTAATTGGTCTAGTGTCGGTGCATTGAATGACTTCCTGGATGGTGTATTTATCCATAGCATTTCTTATGTGGGTGCAGGTGCTCCATTTCTTCAGTCTCTCTTCAATACTCTCACGAGGGCTCTTCCTGTTTTTTTCATCAGCAAGCTTTATTACATCGCCTCTCTTTCTTTTCTTCTGTACGTGATTACGAACCTGCCATGGCTTATCGGCCGGCTATTCCCCAATCGAATTATTAGAAAGATTGTTGCTTATATCCCTATTTCACCTGTTGAATTAACCATGTTGGCAGTTTTCATCGCCTTGCCTCTCGAAATTGTATTTGCCTCCTTGGGGGGAAGAAATTTTGGACATTATTTTCTCTCGCTCATACCGGCTGTAACCACCGCGGTCGCATATTCTTTCTTCAAAGTTGTTGCTTTCCTGCGAAGCCCCCGCTTCGGCGGGACCAACCCGCATACCTGGATGGGAGTTGTTGGGATCGTGCTTGCACTCTTCGCACTTGCATGGATGGCACGCGCTTTGATAGACGAGAGACCCTCCAGGGCACAAGTTGCAGGTTTGCCGGCTGCATTTACTGAACAATATGAGCTGGATGATTTGGATAAATATATTATCGCCACAACGCAACCCACCGATCCGGTCATGGTTTGGGATATCCGTGTAGGTCTGAATTTCATCACGGACCGGCGCCCTCCCCAGAGGGTACTATTTCCTGGGAACCTGTTTACCGCTGCAAATACTTCCAGGAGCGGATTCTCCGAATTTCTAAAGGAGTTTGAGAAAACCCCTCCCATGCTTATTCTCGTCCAAAAAGTCTCTTCCATTGGGCTTCCCTTTGTAAATGTTCCTCTTGAACAAATGTGTTCCAATGGCTCTTGCATGGATGACTATGCCCTGGCTCTGAAATCTCCGGATATCGATGCAGAATTGCAGCAATTTCGGCAATATTTTCTGGACCATTACTCCTTGGATAACCAAATCAATGATTGGCTGATCTACAGGCACATCCCTTAGCCTATTAAATATTGCCCGGGTTATTTCCGGAGAAAATTGAGAGTAAGCGATGGATAAGATCCTGCGAGACCATCTCCGGCGATACCCCCTGATGCAAGCGGCCGACCTGTATAAACTGCTTCACCAGGCTGCTCTGGGAAGCGAACACGCCGTCCGCGACGAGCAGGCGGCACGCGAAAGGCTGGAGCGCGAACTGGCCGAAATTGGCGAGGGTCCCGATGACTCGCTGATGGACCCGCTCTCCCCGGATGGACAAATCTTGCGCGTCCATCTGCGTCCGTATCTACGGGCGGGGAAGAACCCGGAAACGCTGTTGCGAGCTTTTATTCAAACCGCTAACGAATGGCGCGGTTCGCCGAAAAAGCTCAAGGAGAATGGTGCGGCCGCGGCGCGGCTGGCGCAGGCGGGAACAGGGTCAATTCGACGAGAGGAAATCGAGGCTTTTTTTGTTAAAATGGAAGAGCAGGTTTTTCCCGCCGTGCATCATTCCAAAGATTACCAGCGTCTTTACCGCCCGGCCTATCGGGTGGTTGCCCGGCAGTTTTTGGAGGAAAAATGAGCCCTTTCGCCTCTCCCCCCGATCCCATCATTTTCAACAACCAGGTCTGGGAATTTGCCCGCCAGATCCCGGCTGGGAAAGTTGCCACCTATGGGCAGATCGCCAGAATGATCCCGCCTCCTGAAGGCGTGGAAGTCAAAAGTTACCTGTCGCTCGGCCCGCGCTGGGCGGGGTCGGCAATGGCAAAATGCCCTGAAGATGTGCCCTGGCAGCGGGTCATCAACTCGCAGGGTAAGATCAGCCTCCGCCCGGGGGCGGAGGAACAGCGCCAGTTACTCGAATCCGAGGGCATAGAGTTCGACGACCGTGAGCGGGTGGATTTTACGAAGGTTCAATGGTCTGGGCCGGACGAAGCCTGGTGCAAGGCGCACGGTCTGGTGCAGCCGTCGGTCCAGTCTTGTCAGCAGGCGCTGTTTTAAGATTTTCCTGCCTGTTCCACGATGAAGCTATCCAGAGCCAGGTCGAGCGGGACCTGGCTCGTTTTTGCCCCCTCGTCAATCTCCAGCAGTTTATGATAAATGGATTCCAGCGCAGAAAGCGAAAAGCGCTTCGCCTGGTTGGTCACTTTTTGCGCCACGAACTCGTGAATTCCCAGGGCTTTCTGGACCTCGGGGATGCTCGCCCTGGCATCCAGCATTTCACGCGCCTGGAGCAGCAGCCGGAACTGGCGGATGACCATGCCCCATAATTCGAAGGCTTCTTCTTC
>JADGQC010000236.1 GCA_017882125.1 Anaerolineales bacterium | reverse complement strand
GTGGCAGCATCCACCACGTTGAACTGGATATGGTGCCCGTCCAGTTTGAAATAGGAGCGGATCAGGCTTACCAATGCGTCCAGCCCGGTCTCGTCCGACAGCAGGGCGGGTGTGAATTTCTGGTTGAGCAGGGTACCCCCGGTGCGCACTTGGTCCATCTTGGCAGCAGATTTGAGCACGGCGGTCGGCCCGCCTCTGTCCGCGCCCTGGACCGGGGAAATGCCTTCCGACAGCGGAGACCAGGCACGTCGTCCGTCGGGAGTCGCGCCGGTCACCGAACCGAAATAGATGTGACAGGTGGTGGGCAGCAGGTTGATGTGGTACTCCCCGCCGCGCGTATTTTTCCGGCCTTCAATGGCATTGAAGTAGGCTTCGAAAACACACACCAGCAGATCGTCCGCGGCATCCAGGTCGTTCCCATATCGGGGAGTTTTATTCAGCAGCATCTGTCGTTCGCGCTCGTGACCTGAAAAATCGACCTCCAGCAAGCCAAGCATCTCCGACATGCTGAGAGTTTTCTTTTCGAAGACATGCGTTTTAATGGCTGACAGGCAATCGGTGATGGTGCCCATGCCCACCCCCTGGATGTACGAGGAGTCGTAGCGCGGCCCGCCGTTGTGGTAATCCCTGCCTTTCAGGATGCAATCGTCCACCAACAGCGACAGGAAGGGAGCCGGCATGTAAGTCGCGTACAAGCGCTCGATGACGTTATTGCCGCGCACCTTCACATCGAGGAAGTGCAGCATCTGCTTCTCGAAGGCATTGAACAGGTCGTCAAAGCTATTAAAGGTGTTTGGATCGCCAGTGTGGGGTCCAAGCTGGTGTCCGCTGCGAGGATCAAGACCGTCATGCAGGGTCAGTTCGAGGATTTTAGGGATATTGAAATACCCGGTCAGGATATACGCTTCCTTGCCAAACGCACCCGTTTCCACGCAGCCGCTTGTCCCGCCATTGCGTGCGTCCGCCAGGGATTTACCCACTCGCACCATTTCTTCCACCACCAGGTCTGAATTGAAGACTGAGGGCTGGCCGAACCCGGTGCGGATGATCCTGGCGGCGCGTTTGATGAATTCGTCGGGATTCTTTTTGCTGACCTGGATGGATGAGGACGGCTGCACCAGCCGCATTTCCTCCACTACGTCCAGGATCAGGAAGGAGACCTCGTTCACCCCGTCCGAGCCATCCGCCAGGATCCCGCCAATATTGATCTGGGCGAAATCGGTGTAGGTGCCGCTTTCGGCCGCGGTCACCCCCACCTTGGGAGGGGCAGGCTGGTTGTTGAATTTGATCCAGAAACACTGCAGCAGTTCTTCGTAATATTCCCGGCTGTGTAGATTAAGGTCATAGAAAGGCGTTAGGTGGCGGTCGAGATGACCGGGGCAGAACGAGTCCCACGTATTGAGTTCTGTGGTCACTCCCAGGTGGACGAACCAGTAATATTGCAGTGCTTCGTTGAAGTCACGCGGCGCATGACCCGGCACCCGCGTGCAGACTTCGACGATTTTCTCAAGTTCAGCGCGGCGCTGAGGATCTTTCACGACTTTGGCTTGTTTACCTGCTTCTTCTGCGTACCGTTCCCCAAACCGGATCAGGGCAGCCGCGCAGATCCGCATGGCTTTCAATTCTTCCTGCCTGGCATAAGCGTCGGCATCGTTCAGGTAATCGAGGCTGGCGAGACGGGCGTCTATCTCTGCAATGAAATCCAGCATCCCCTTTTGGTAAATTTTTCCATCCAGGACGGTATGACCGGGTGCACGCTGCTCCATGAATTCGGTAAAGATACCCGCCTCGAAGGCAGCTTTCCATTCACTGGTCATTTCCTTGAAAAGCAGGTCGCGCATCGATTTGCCCCCCCAGAATGGGATGATCTTCTTTTCGTAAGCGCGGCGGGTCCTGGCACTGACCTTGAAGGAGGTTTTCGGGCGCGAGTCAAGGATGTCGAGGTCTTCCAGGGAGTGGCAGCACAGCTCCGGGAAGGTGGGAGCGCACTTGGGCTCCGGACCTTTCTCGCCGACGATGAGTTCGCCTTCGCCAATCGAAATGGTTTTGTGCTCCATCAGGTGTGAAAATACCATCGCCCTCTGCATTGGAATGGAGGCACCCGTGAGCCGCTCTGGTCCCATCTTTTGATAGAAATCGGTCACCAGTTCGGCGCGCTCGGAGGAGACAGTCTCAGTTGCATCGAGGGACTGCTGGCGGAGTTTACGAACACGCTCGGTCATGGACATGCTTGCCTCACAAGGATATTTTATACCGGTTTTTGTCGCCCGACTTCTGAGTGGCGGGGCATGCCAGGTGTTGATTGGTGGAACCTGGGAAATTTCATCGCCGCTATTCTATTAATCCGCCGTGGTAGATCAACTCATATACGCGGGCACCGTCCCGTTCGATCCATTCTTTACCAGTAAAGGTTTCCAAATTGCCTTCGTTTGTATCAAAGTAGGTATCTCTCCCATCAATTAATTTATAACCACCCAGGAAACGGTTTTTCAGGTAGAGTTGGGAGAGGCTTTGCTTTAGGATCTTTCCCGTTTCCTCGGCAGTGATGCTTTCCGGTTTAAGAATCCGACCATAATAATTCATTGCCCAAACAGGCTTCTTTTCAAAATAAACCACTTCTTCGCCGATGAAGTCTGCGCCACCGAAATAACTATCCAGGTACTGGAAGGCCCCCTCGCGGAACTCGAGATCGTGAGAACCGGGTCTGGAGGAGCTGCTCTCCCTGCCGCTGCCAACATAGGTCGCCGCCTTGGCTCGCACGATGAAATCATTCAACTGATCCGTAAATTCCCGCATATTTTTCCTGGGCATTTATTTCCAGTCCATACTCGTGAAGGATTAAACCAATTTTCTTCATCCGCTCCTGGGTTGGCGGTTGGATTTCAGGGAGCGCGTACCCCATCCCCAGCCCGGCATACTTTCCTTCGGCAATGTTGTGATAAGGCAGCAGTTCCACCGTTGGAACATTTGGCAGTGAGACCAGGAAGGAACCGGTTTGCCCGAGGTTCTCATCGTCGTCATTGATGCCCGGGATGATGGGGATGCGGATGATGATTTTGTGACCCAATTCTGACAACCTGCGCAGGTTTGAAAGGATGTTGGTATTCGATACGCCAGTCCACTTGCGGTGGCGGACATCATCCATAAGTTTAAGGTCGAAGAGGAACAGATCCACGAGCGGGCGGATCTCGTCCAGGATTTTCCAGGGGGTGAAGCCGCTCGTATCGACGGCAGTATGCAGGCCGCGGCTGTAACAGGCTTTCAGGAGTTCCAGCAGGAAGCGCGGCTGGGCGAGCGGTTCTCCCCCGCCGAAGGTCACGCCGCCCCCGGATTGTTCATAGAAAACGGAATCGCGCTCGATTTCTGCAACCACCTGCTCGACGGTTACCACTCTCCCGACCACCTGCAAGGCTTCAGCATTACAAATCCTGGCACATTCCCCGCTGACCTTGCAGCGCGTCCGGTCGATTAGAATCTCATCCCCCCGGCGCGATACAGCCTCATTCGGGCAGACGCTCAGGCAATCGTCACACAGGATGCAGCGTGCGGGGCGGAAGATCAGCTCGGGGTGGTAGGCGCGTCCCTCCGGGTTATGGCACCACCGGCATTCCAGCGGGCAGCCTTTAAAAAAAACTGCCGTGCGGATGCCGGGTCCGTCGTGGATCGAATATTTGCGGATGTCGAAAATTGTACCGGTAAGCATTTCAATCATTGTACCAATAATCCGCAGGGCGGCA
>JADGQC010000235.1 GCA_017882125.1 Anaerolineales bacterium | reverse complement strand
TGGTTTAGCATGCTGGTAATCCTGGGCGGGCTTGGGGCATTCACTTATTGGTTTGGAAACGGATATGTACCCCAACGGTGGGCGTTGCGGTGGGCTTTATGTATTGTCGTAGGGGGATTGTTGGCCTATTCTTACCTTGCTGTTCGCCTACCGGGAGCGACACAATACGTTCAAAAAAGCGGATGGCTGGGGATAATCGGGATTGTTATTTTAGGCGCCTTGGTCGGATTTGGCACCGGCTATATCTGGCAGGCACTTTCTAAGGGATCAAAGAAGCCACCAGGCTGATGACCAATAAACCAACTGAAACCCATAGTAATATTTTTTCCGGTTTCCCCCGGATGAGTTGAAGCAAGGAATTCTTTGGGCGAATCGATCCCAAAGGACGGGGAGGGAGTTCGCGGGTTCCGATTAAAAATTTTCGGAGGTCCTCGATTGAGGGTGGGCGATCATCGGGATGCAATTCCATTGCCCATAGGACGGCACGTTCAGTGCGGGAACTGATTACGGGGTTTAGCGTGCGAGGTTCCGGCAGACTCGAGGGGTGCAAAAAGCGTTCTCGGGCATCGGTGGGCGGGTTATTCGTGAGTAAATGGTAAAGGGTACAACCAAACGCGTAAATATCGCTGCGAACATCCGTGTGGGCACCGTCACCGCCATATTGCTCAAGCGGGGTGTAAAGAGCGGTACCCCGTCCCTGGATCACCGTGACGGTCATTTCATCCGGAACGAGAGCTTTGACTAGACCAAAGTCCACCAGTTTAAGCATGCCGTTGGGTGTAATTTTCAAATTTGACGGCTTCACATCCCGGTGAACGAGCGGTGGCGTCTGGTTGTGAAGGTAGGTCAGTGCATCTGCCAATTGGTTAGCCCAGGAGAGGACTTCTTCTTCGGCGAGGAAGAAATTGCTTTGTTTGGCATCCAACATGCGTAACCTCAGATCCTTGCCAGGAATGTAATCCATCACGAGGTAATCACGCGGACCAATGGAAAAATAGTCTGAAACTTTAGGCAGGTTTGGATGATCAAGACGCGCCAAAACCGTGGCTTCGTGCAGGAATTGTTGACGAGCCTCCTTGAGTAATTTTGCAGGCACGGTACGGTCGTGTTCGACTTCTTTGAGAGCACAACGGCGTCCTTCCAGACGCAGGTCGTCAGCCAGGTAGATATTACCCATGCCTCCCTGGCCGATGCGCTCGCAAATGCGATAACGGCCGCGCAGCACCTCTCCGGTTTTTAGCGCGACAGGCATATCAGTCCAAATGGTTGCGAACAAGAAAATATACGGTGCATGGCTGGTATCTTTTCGGCGTTGATTGACCAGCGTAACGCATCAGATTACAATTAGTTATATTATAAGCGCCTTTCATCATCGTGTCGTATAATCCGAGAATCCTGGAGTAATACGTATGGCAGGGAACCTGGAAGAAGCCCCGTTATTGATCGGACAAACTGGCCCACTAAAAGGCGAAAGGTGGGTTTTGAACAAGACCCTGACCATCGGACGTGAGCTGACCTGCGAGGTGGTCATTCCGGACAGACAGGTTTCCCGTTTCCACGCGCGCCTCACACCGACTGTCGAAGGGATCATCCTCGAAGACCTGGGCAGCAAGAATGGTGTCCACCGCAATGGCGTCCCGGTGGTGGGACAGATAACCTTGCAGGACGGGGACATGGTCCAGATCGCCCTTGCACAGCAATTCCTTTACCTGACTTCCGATGCAACCGTCCCGCTTACCGAGTCTGAGACTGCCACTGGACGTTTGCGGCTGGACCAGCGCTCGAGACGGGTCTGGGTTGACAACCAGCTAATCGATCCACCACTTTCAGCGTTGCAATTCCATGTACTGAGGGTACTTTCCGACCACGAAGGGCAGGTGCTGGACCGTCATCAACTTGTCAGCGAAGCCTGGGGGGATGAGCAGGCCGTGGGTGTTTCAGACCAGGCTTTGGACGCACTCCTGCGCCGCCTGAGGGACCGAATTGCCACTATCGACCCGGGGCACACCTACATCGCCACAGTCCGGGGGCATGGGATCCGGCTGGATAACCCCCCAAATATTGAATAGTTGAAAAACTTCCGCATATTCATCTTTGCGGAAGTTTTTTGATTTAACTCAGGTTTTTCTTCATTGAATATTTCAGGATTAACCGGTAGATGACCTGGAGTTTTTCCATCATCTGGGCCTCTTCGCCGGTTGGCTTTCCTCCTGCCTGTTCCTCGCTGCGTGAGATCACATTGGCAACGATGGAATTGAATTCGGGGGTGATATCAGCGGCATGCTGGTCGATCAATTTATTTAGCGCAGCCTCATCGGGGGCAGCGAGCATTTCTTCCAGGAGAGCCAGTTCGGGAGGCGGGGTGCTGGCTTGCTGAAGCACGGCGGCAACCTGCTGTAGTTTTGGCATCCGGACGGAATCATTCTTTTTGTTGGCGTCCTGGAGTTCGCGATTTAATAACTGGACAAAAACATCGTTTATTTCGTCCAAATGATCGGTTGTAGCTTGCTGAATATTTTCGGCAGCCAACAACTCATTCAGCAATGCCATCGCGCGTTTGAAATCTTCCTCGGCGCGTTGGTCGATCTTACGGGTGATCTCGAGTAATTTTTCGCGCAGGATCTCCAATTTTTTCTTTTCGTCGCCGGATCCCTTGTCAATGCGCTCAGTAAGACTTTGGAAGAACAAATAATCCAGCCCGGGACGGGTGAAACTGACCAGCGCGTTCAAACGGTCATCGTTTGGAGCCTCGATCAGAATGCTGAGCAGCTTCTCGCGGTCGAGACCTTTACCGGCAGCCTGCAAGGTTTTAAGTGCTTCCTGGATTTCATTCGTTTGGGCTGCAAGCTTGCGCCCGTACTCTGTTTCTGCAAGGAGCTGCTTCTGGATCTCCTCCATGGTTTTGTTGGTCTGTTCCTGCCCCGAAGCGAGCGTGCTTTCCAGCAAACGGCTGAAAATCGAGAAAAATTCGGCGTCGAGCATTGGACCATTCTGCTTGATGATGTCCGAGCGGACCTCAGCCGAGCTTGCAGTGAGCAGCCGTTCAATCAATGAAACCCGTTTTTGCTGCGATTGGATCATTTCGGGGGTGATGCCGTCTGCGCCGAGGATGCGTTCGATGAGGCTTTGATGAGTGAGGAAACTCTGCGGACGCAGGAGGTAAGCCTTTCGTTTTTCTGGCGGCAGGCGGTTGGTTACCTGGGTGATCAGGGGTCCAATGAGTCTTTCCTGCTCATTGACAGGGATACCCATTTCACCCGGGAAAAAGGTGAGCAGTAATTCCTTATCGGCATCGTGGTAAACGACGGGGGTGGCAATGGGACCGTTATAGCCGCAGGATTTGCACACGGCATAATTCGATACACTGCCAAGCAAACGCTGCTTCGCGCCGGGATCGGAAGTTATATCAAAAAGCTGCTCGATTTGAGCGACTACCGGCTGGCGGCAGCGCGGGCAAGGGATCTGGGTTTTCTGAGGAGGCATGGATAACTCCGATTTGTTATGGGATGGTGGTTACAGGCAAACAGGCTATCTTACCGCATTTCGCGCGAACGCGGCAGGGAAAAACAGATGCGGGCACCGGCACCTGGTTGAGGGTCCACCCAAATGCGTCCACCGTGGGCTTCGACAACTGCTTTCGCCAGGTAAAGTCCCAGCCCGGCACCTTTCGTCTTGCGGACAGCCTGGTCCGAGCGGTAGAAGCGGTCGAAGATATAGGGGATATCAGAGGGATCGATCCCAGGCCCCTGGTCGCTGACGGTGAC
>JADGQC010000234.1 GCA_017882125.1 Anaerolineales bacterium | reverse complement strand
TATTTAAAGTCGAAATAAAGATTGATTTCATGCATATTCTCGCCCCAAAGCCGGTCTTTGGGGCGAGTTTTTTATTTCATGTCCGGAATGGGCGAAGTTGTTGCATTCTGGATTTTGCTTTTTTCATGAGTTATAATGTCTAAATTGTATTTATTGATTGCAGCAGGAGGAAAGTCATGCGCAAGGTCATTGCTTCAATTTTTGTTTCGCTGGATGGCTTTATGGTGGGTCCAAACGAAGACATGAGCTGGGTAATGAACAATTTCAACGACGAAATGGGCAAATATGCGGACAAACTGCAGCAATCGATGGATCTGATTTTGCTTGGCCGGGTCACTTATGAGATCATGAACAAGGTTTGGCCTTTCCAGACTGAATCCACCTGGCCAGGTGCGGATCGCATGAACAATATCTCCAAGATGGTCTTTACGAAAAGTCTCGAAACGGTCGAGTGGGGCAAATATGATAACGCCCGGCTGGTCCGTGACATCCTTCCGGTTGGGATCGAAAAAATGAAGAAGAGGCCTGGTAAGGATATGGTGATTTATGGAAGTGCCAGTATTGTCCAGACCTTCACCCAGCTTGGCCTTATTGACGAATACCAGCTCCTCGTCCATCCTGTCATCTTGGGGAGTGGCAAACCGCTCTTCAAAGACATCGCCAAACCGGTCAACCTGGATTTGATGAAGATGGAAAATTACAAGAACGGGGTCGTGGTGATGTACTACGCCCCTGCGAAGAAATAATCCCTCTGGATGGATTCATGGGATTTCATCTTTAAATACATCCCTGGAAAGTTCGTCGCGGTAGTCATTCATTCTTGGAAGCCGCTGCAGAAACTCCAGGGGAGTTTAATTATTGGTCAAAGGGGAAATGCTGTATAGACCGAAGGCACTGTCTCGGTAAATTTCCACCAGTTGCGGGCATATTACCGGGAAATCACCCGGCAAAACCACCTGGGTTACCCCCTCCCTGGATATTTCGGTAATTCTGTCGCAGGCCATCCGCTGATATAAAAGGCTTTCCTGCCGGAAACGACGGTCCCATTCCACCACTTCCGCACTCTTGTAAGGGATCGACAGGAAATCCACGTAGACCGGGACGCCCGTCTCCAGGCGGAAATCGTATATGCCGGAGGGGGTCAGGACCACCTGCCCGGGTTGCCGGTGCGACTTCACATAAGCTTCGATAGGTCTGTATGCTAAAGCTGACCACTGGTTGTTCACCAGGTAGGACCGCACCTCTCCTGCCGCCACCGCCAGGGCAATCAGTACCAGTCCCGTGGTTTTTAGGGCCCTTTCCAGGGTTGCCGGGGTTCGTGAACCGACCAGGATGACCAGTTCCCCCGCGATCAGGCCGACCGCAACAGGTACCAGCCACGTGGAAAGTCGCCAGGGGAAAATTAATGCCAGGGCATTATTCATGGTAAAGACTTGCACGATGGTCAGCCCGACCGCCAGGCACAATGGGATGAACAGGACCCAAAAAAGCCTGGAGCGGCGCACCAGGAAAAGCCCCACTCCGATAAATACCAGCTTGATGATCACCGTGGCATTGAACCAATCTGAAACCACCGCATGCGGTGGAATGCGCACATTGACCAGCAGGTTGCGCGCGGCTGCATCGATCTCAGGGTTGCCGCCCCAAAAATTGATGTAGGTGTATATCAAAATAGGAGCAACAACAGCCAGTGCCAGCAGGCCTAATCGCAATGCAGGCAATATTTTTTTCTGGCCTCGCCAGGTATCGATCATGTACGCAAGCGTCAACGCCCCCGCGCTTAGTAAATACGTGGGATGGAAAGTGGCTGCCAGGGCTGCGCCCAAAATTGCCAGTCCCTTTTTATCCTTAAGATATAAATAGATCGATAAAACCAGGAACACACCAAATGAGCTTGGCTGGAAGATCGGCCCGAGCAGGCGCTGCCCGGCCACCCCTCCCTCGAGCAAATATGGCCAGTCCCCGCCAAATAACCTCTGCAGCAGGAATCGTAAAACCGCGGAGTGTATCAGGACAAGGGCGGCAATGAATAACCCACTCTTTAATCGTGAAGAACGCAGCGGGAAAACATGGTCGACGATCCCAAATAGACTAAAAAAGTACACACCCATCAGCAGGGCGTAATAGACAAAGAACAGGGCTTCACTCGTGAACAGGCGCAGTGTGACTGCCACCAGGAAACTGAAAACCGGGGTCGGATCGGCGGTATTTGCCAGCCAGTCTTTGCTCAGGTTCCCGATTCCCGCTTGGGCGTAGCCATGTAGGAAATATTGATTTTGGTTGGATGTATAGAGAGGCGCCTGGTTGTAAGCCAATGCGAAGATGGATGTAAGCACCACGAACCACGCCAGGGCTGTTAAGGTCAGCCTGGTGTTACTCCTTTTCGGGAGGGTCGAAATCGGGTTGTTATTTATGGCGTTACCCAAGGATTATTTTCCGGAGCCGAATTCCTGGCAGCAAGGAAAACCGCGCAGTGCAGGAGAATTTGTGAACTCGTCTTCTTTGCGCTTCGCGGTTGGTTTTCAGGGTGCCACGATATTTACTCAGACTGAATGATCGCTGGATCCTGGTTTTTTAATTGCCGGTAGTCCCTGTTGCCTTTGATCGGATCTCACGGCCTTCAAAAGGCTGCCGGCAGGCTGATCTGTTACGGCATCGGGTTGCTGGAATTCCAATCCGCCCCCAGCGCCACCACGATATCTTCCGGCGCATCCGGTTTGAAATCCACGAGTATTTGACTCGAGCTGGTAACCTTCATCAGTGCCATCAGGTATTGGATCGCGTACGGCTTCCCCGCGTGCACGATGATCAGCGTGCTGTTTGGGAACGGCGAATAATACTTGTCGGGATAGTCGCTGGTATTGCCGAAATTGGTCACGTTCATGCCCTGTGTTTTCAGGTAGTTGGAAGTTTTCTCAGCCATCCCGGCTACTCCGGTGCCGTTGATTACCACTACGCGTGCTGCCTCGGCCTGCATCTTCTCTTCCACCGTGCCGGTTGCCATGGGATCCATGCTGCCGCCGCCAAAGATCGTGTCCACCAGTTCACGGATTTTATCAGGGTAAGGTCTCAGAACGGCTAATTCCTGCCCGTTGAGGTTATAGGTGCCGTCCTGCATCATCGTGTAATCGATCACGCCGGTCTTGATGCCATCCAAAGAGATATCCTTTGCCAGCATCGCCAGTCGCATTGCATCTTCCACGGGCAGGTTTGTATTTATACCGCCCGATAACTCACTGTACAAGGTGGGAGCCTGTCCCATCAGGTTCAGGAAATTGCCGGGAGCCAGCACCTTATTCCTTACCGCCATAATGACTTGCTGCTGGTGCTGGGATCTTTCCACGTCGCCTTGTGCAACTCCCTGGTTTACATCCCTGGCCCGTGCATATCCTAATGCCACTTTCCCGCTCAGGCATTGTTGACCTGGTTCCAAGGTAACCGTTCCACTTTCAAAAAGCACGCCCACCTTGATCTCGCTGGCAATGTCCAGGCAAACTCCGCCGATCGTGTCGATCATTTTCGTAAAGGCCGTGAAATCGATTAATGCAAAATACTGGATCGGTATCCCGAGGAAATTCTCGACCGTTTTCATCGCCAGTTCAGCGCCGCCCCCCGGCAGTTTATAAGTATCACCCAGAAATAGGGCGGCGTTGATCTTATTATAGGAATTGAACCCGGGGATGTTGACCCACAGATCGCGCGGCACCGAGATCATCCCGGCTGTGTGGCTGACCGGATCGATGGTGAATACGATCATGGTATCGCTGCGGCAGGGGCA
>JADGQC010000233.1 GCA_017882125.1 Anaerolineales bacterium | reverse complement strand
GATCCCAGCTATGACCGCACCCTTCCGCAGGATGGACCGGTTATCGTTACGGGTAGCTCCGCACCGGATATTATCGACCCGCTAACAGGTCGCGCTAGGCGTGCACTCTCCAGCGATATCGCAAAGATTGCGCACCTCATTCAGGAATTGCCCGCGTATGATGTTTTCTCAATCTCCACGTTGGCTGATGACGCGCCGCGCGGTCAGTTTACGCTCGCCCGGCTCTACCCATCTCTCAAACATTGTCTCAAACCCATCCGCAGCACTACCCGCGACATGGACGATGCTGCGCCGGTGATGCAGCTTCTTTACGCAATTGCCGGCAGCGAAGAAGCCTACCGCCAGCGACCCTTTGTAACTCACCATTATTGCCCGGTAGTTTCGCCTCTAACCATGGACCAGCTTTCAACAGAGGCGGTCATCTTTTTCTGCGAAAAGGGATTGCCGGTCTACCCAAGCATTGTTCCCAACGCCGGGCTGACCTCGCCGATGTCCATGGCGGGGACGCTGGTGCAGGGCAATGCGGAGTTCCTTGCCATCTCGGTGTTGATGCAAATGGTGCGCGAGGGCACTCCCACCATCTACGCCACTCTGCCTACCGTGGCTGACATGCGCACTGGCGCATATGCCTCGGGTGGCATCGAATGTGGCATGCTGCACATGGCTTTTGCTCAGATGGCACACTTCTACAACGTGCCGTGCGGTGGCTACATTGGGTTGTCCAATTCCAAGCTCAATGATGCCCAATCCGGTTATGAGACTGCCATGTCCACTGCGGTAGGTGTGCTGGCGGGTGCAGATATGCTCAACATGGGTGGGCTGCTCGACGCATTGAAGGTGTTTGATTTTGCCAAGGCTGTAATTGACGACGAAATCGCGCAGATGCTTAAACGGTTGAAGCGTGGTATCACTTTCAATGAAGATGAACTTGCCCTCCAGGTAACTGCACAGGTAAAACCGGGTGGGTCGTTCATGATGAGTCCTCATACTGCCCGGCGGATGAAAACCGAGGCCTTGCTCACCCGCCTTGCTGACCGGGATGCGCGCGAAACTTGGGAGAAAAAAGGTTCTCTCGATACACATGCCCGCGCAATGCAGCGCGTAAACGAGATTCTTGGGCACAATGATGCTGACCTGATTTCCACCGAGGTCGAGACACGCCTTCACCTTCTGTTCAAAGATTTGGTTCCTGGGTAAGCGAAAGGATTGACTATTTACACTTGCGGTTGATCAGCACGAGAAAGGTTTGATTGAAAAGGGATGCCCGATGAAAATATTTTTCGCTACAGACGTGCACGGCTCTGAAATATGTTGGAAAAAATTTCTGGCTGCGAGCAAGTTTTATGAGGCAGATACCCTGATTTTGGGTGGTGATATGACCGGCAAAGCCATTGTTCCCATAATCGCCCAGGGCAACGATAACTTCAAAGTGACTTTGCTGGAACAGGAAAGTATCCTGCACGGAAAAGAAGCAGTAGATAAGATGGTCCAAACTATCCAGAACCGAGGTTATTATCCATACGTTACGAATCCGGATGAAGTGCAGAGCATTGTGGATACACCGGGGAAATCGGATGAGCTCTTTCTCGACCAGGTAGTAAAAACCATGAAGCGCTGGATGGAATATGCCGATGCAAAATTGACCGGAACGGGCATTCACTGCTATGTCTGCCCGGGCAACGACGATATTTTCGAGATCGATGCAGTAATCTCAGCCTCGAAATGCGTGCGCAGCGTTGAAGGGCAGGTTATTGAGCTCGACGAATACCACGAGATGGCCAGTTCCGGATGGTCGAACCCCACTCCCTGGCACACTCACCGCGAAGAACCCGATGATGCGCTGCTTGCGCGTATTGAAGCAGTCATCAGCAAGGTAAAAAATCCGTCACAGGCAGTTTTCAGTATCCACCCACCGCCTTTTGGCAGCGGTCTGGACGAAGCTCCGGAACTGACCAAGGATTTGCGTCCCACTTACGCCGGTCGTTCAATGATTCCGGTTGGCAGCCGGGCTGTCATGACCGTGATCGATAAATACCAGCCATTGCTTGGGTTGCATGGGCACATCCACGAAGGCAAGGGCACGCGCAGATATAAGAAAACTCTGTGCATCAACCCCGGCAGCATGTACGAGCAAGGCATGTTGAACGGTGCAGTGATCGAGCTTAAACCTCAAAAAGTGGGCAACTACCTGTTGACCACTGGGTAGGGTTTGGTGTTGCTTGTGCTCGGAAAGGAGGCTCCTAAAGGCGATAATATGATTTGGGAGATTTGCAGGCTTATCCGTTCGTAAACTTTTCTTTTGGATGGTCTCCGATAATATTACCCGGGGATCGAAGAAAATTATGAAAAGGAGGTTCAGATGAGTGACGTTTCCCTGTTTGTACGCAAGGCAAGCGGCTTGGTGAGAGCCTGGTCGGTGTTTGACGCGTTCATTTATGCCACTTTCTCCATCAACCTGATAACCCTCGGTCTGTTCATCTTCTCCTACTGTTATTACCTCGGTGGCAGCCTGATCACTGGCGTGGTGGTTGGCGCAATCTTCACTGTCTTCGAAGTGATCGTTTACGCCAGCCTGATCTCTGCGATGCCGCGTGCCGGCGGTGACTATGTCTGGCAGAGCCGCATCCTGAATCGCGCAGTAGGTTTCGTGCTCACTGTCACGGGGTGGTGGTTCATTCTTTGGCTGTGGACGCCGCTCTATGGTCAGATGCTGACTTATGAGGTGTACACCCCTCTTTTAGCTGTCGCTGGCTTTAAGGATGCCGCCTTGTGGTTCACCACTACGTCAACCGGCCAATTTGTCGGCATGCTTTCCGTCTGCCTCATCGTTTTCATCTACATTGCAGTTGGCATGAAATGGTATGCCCGCATCCAGAAGTTCTGTTTTTGGGGTGGGCTTGCCGGCCTGGCGATAGTTTTTGGGCTGCTCCTGTTTGGGAACAATGCGACCTTTATCGCCAATTTCAACGCTCTCGCTCCACGCTTTGGTGCAGCAGCGGGGGATACTTACAATGCCACTCTCCAGGCTGGTGCAGCAGCTGGCACGGTTGCCGGTCCGCTCTTTCCTTTGGCTCTTGGCGCCAGCATCTTTCTGGTCCCAATGTTGACCTTCTTCAACCTGTGGCCGAACTGGGGCTCCACCTTGTACGGTGAGGTGCGCGGTGCTTCGGATTATAGGCGCAACCTTTCGGGTATGCTTTGGGCGATAATCATCACCACACTTGGAGCAGTGATCTTCTTCCTTCTGATTGGCAAAACGATCGGCTGGGACTTTTACAATAAAGCCAACGGAGCATTCTGGAACTGGGGCTTTGGGTACACCACTACCCAGCCCCCTCTGCCAATCTGGCCTTACCCGGCTCTGTTCGCCGCTTTCATGGTCAAGAGTCCCGCCCTCATGTTCATAATCGTGCTCTTGATGAGTCTGTGGTGGTTTGGATGGTCCGGGACGCTCTTCCTGAGCTCCACGCGCGTCATCTTTGCTGCCGCCATCGACCGCATGCTGCCGGAGTGGGTCTCGAAGATTGAGTCGCGCACCAAGACCCCCATCAATGCATTGCTGTTAATGGTCATCCCTTCGGCGATCATTTCGTACCTGTACGCATTTAAGGTCTTTAACTTCCAAACCCTTGCGCTGGACGCCACAGTCGTGATCGCCATCACCTTCCTCGGCTCTACGATCGCGGGGATAGTCATGCCTTGGCGGGCAAAGGATGTGTTTGACGGGTCGCCGATTGCCAAATACAAGGTTCCCGCCTGGCTGGGCTGGATCGTCTCGGT
>JADGQC010000232.1 GCA_017882125.1 Anaerolineales bacterium | reverse complement strand
CCGTCCGGGCTGCTCACCAACGACTTCGACCTTGCCCCCGTTGACCTGGCCGGGGCCTTTGCGATCTTTGCCGATAACGGCACCCAGGCCGGGCAGTCCCTGGCAGGCACCGCCCTCCAGCCTGCCGCAGTGCTGCAGGTCAGCGGCGTGGACCATTCCATTTGGGCCGATTGGACGACCGCACAGACCCAGGCACTGCTAAGCCCGCCGCTGGCCTATCTCATGAACCACGTCCTGAGCGATGAGACCGCCCGCTGGCCTTCGCTCGGGCATCCCAACCCGCTCGAGATCGGTCGCCCGGCCGGCGCAAAACTCTCACCCGCCCTCGACTCTTCCGGTGCCTGGACGGTGGGCTATACCCCCCAGCGTGTGACGGTCGTCCATATGTCGGCTGCAGGTTCGGGGTCTGTTCCGCCGCTCCTTTCCGCGGACCTGTGGCATGCCCTGATGCAATATGCGCTGCGCGACCTGCCCTCCGCCAGTTGGGAGGCGCCTCCCGGCATCGTCACCGTGAGCGTCTGCGACCCGTCTGGTTTGTTGCCCACCGCCATCTGCCCCAACGTCGTTAATGAGGTGTTTCTGGATGGACGCCAGCCTATGGAAACCGACACCCTTTATCAGACTTTTCAGATAAATATCGAGTCCGGTTTGCTGGCCACCGTTTTCACGCCCCCGGAACTGGTGGAAACGCGTACCTACATGGTGGTGCCCCCGCAGGCGCGCCAGTGGGCTCAGACCGCCGGCATCGACACCCCTCCCACCTCCTACGACACGCTCCAGACCCCGCCGGTCTTGTCCGGCGTGCACATCACTTCGCCCGTGATGTTCTCCGATCAACGCAGCGTGATCTCCATCCTTGGCAGCGCCGCCGGGGCAGACTTCGTCTCTTACCGCCTTGAATTCGGTCAGGGGCTGTATCCGCAGGACTGGGAGCAGATCGGCACGGACAGCGCCAGGGCGGTGACGGAAGGAGTCCTGGGCGAATGGGACACGACCGGCTTGGATGGGTTGTATGCCCTGCGCCTGATGGTGGTGCGCTCCGACCAGCGCGTGGACCAGGCCGTTGTGCAGGTCACGCTTGATAACACCCCGCCGCAGGTGGCTGTCTCCTATCCGCAGGCCGGGCAGGAAGTGAGCCTCGCCCAGGAACCGCAGGTGGCGCTCCAGGCGCAGGTGAACGACCCGTTCCTGGCAAAAGTGGAATTTTACGTGGATGACATCCTGGTGGGGGAATCCGACCTGGCACCCTACGGCGTGTTCTGGCAGGCAAGAGCAGGCGGGCACACCCTGCGGGTTGTTGCCACCGACCGGGCCGGGAACTCCGCTGAAGCCAGTATTACCTTCACGGTGAAATAGAACCCGGGTGGAAGGATTAACCTTGTAATTAACTTAATGATTCAAAGCGGATGCATCCTGCAGGTAATTTTCATCTCCTGATGCTGTCTGATCCCAATCCTCGAACAGGTCATTGCATTTCGGGAGAGAACAAAAGGAAATATGAATACTGATCAAAAACCCCAAAATATCGATGAATACATCGCTGGTTTCCCCCCGGACGTTCAAGAGATCCTGCAAAAAATCAGGATGACGGTTAAGAAAGCCGCTCCGGACGCGCAAGAAACCATCAAATATCAAATGCCCGCGTACATGTTGAACGGTAATTTGGTTTACTTTGCTGCCTTCAAAAACCACATCGGTTTTTTTCCTCCGGTGACCGGAAATGAGAAGCTAAAGAATGAATTGTCTGTTTATGAAGGACCGAAAGGTTCGTTAAAATTTCCATTGGATAAACCAATTCCTTACGACCTGATTCGCAGGATCGTAATCATCAGGGTAAGGGAAAACCTGGAAAGAGCAGGGGCAAAACAAAAGAAAAATTAGAGAACCTTGCTGTCCGGGGGTGAATTCTCCTGAATAATAGGAAAATTCCCATCCCTTTTCCTACCAATATTATCGACCATGAAAATGGCTACTTTCCGCGGACATTGTAATTACGCTTTGCTGCAATTCGTATATAATGAAACTAGGATCACATTCTTTGACCCCAAAAATCCATTTAGGTATTCGAAGCCGGTTGAATTCGAATGATCCTTTTCAACAGGATATCCTGAAAATTTCCCAGAGGTGAATAAAAACATGTGGGCCTTGCTTATTCGTTCTCCGTCCAATGCGCCGGTGGAATATGAAGTTCAGCCCGGAAAAAACACCCTCGGTAGAAAACCCGATAATAATATTATCATCGCGGACGAATCCGCCTCACGTTCCCATGCAGAGATCTACTGCCAGAATGATATGGCAATTCTATATGATCTTGGGAGCACCAATGGCACCTTCGTGAACCGGGAACGCATCACCAAGCCCCATGTCCTGGAATCCGGTGACCAGATTCGAATAGGTCAGCATGTGATCAGCGCTTCTTTTCAGGATAATGACAGTACCCCTCACCTGGTCGCGGCGCTCTCGGGTACCCGCCCGCTCACCCGTGATCTTCTGCTTGAATCGATCGATCAGCATGCAGTGTTCCTGGATGTTGTCTCCAGCCGGCTGACTGTTATCCTGAACCTTGACACAGCCTTGCTGGAAATCGCCGACGTGACCCGCATGGCAGTCGGGGCGGAGAAATCCGGGGTGATCCTCGCGGAGCAATTCGACCATCTCGAGGATTTGGGGTTGCCGGAGAAGATTATCCGCCAGGCCATCGAACAACGTTCGGTGGTGATTGTCCCGGATGTAGCTGCGGAATATAAACAACCGCAGTCTGATGGCAGCCAGCACCTCATTTTCTCGATCTTGTGTGTGCCCGTGATCATCGAGGAAGCCGTGGTCGCCCTGATTTACGCTTACAAGACCAATACCACTTCAAGGAATTTTGACCAGCATGATGTGCAGCTGGCAGTCGCGATCAGTCACCAGGCCGCCCTGACCATTCAACGCGCAAAATTAATTAAAGATTCCCAGATGTTCGAGCAGTTGGCTATTACCGACAGCCTCACCGGACTCCACAATCGCCGGGAGATCCTCCGCCTGGCTGAGATCGAATTTGAACGGGCCCGGCGTTTCAAACACCCCTTATCTCTGCTTATCCTGGATCTTGATGACCTTAAACAATTAAATGATTCTCAAGGTCACCTGGTCGGCGATTGCGCACTTAAATCAGTTGCCGAGAACAGCAGGATCCATTTACGCGAGATCGATTCATTTGGTCGTTTCGGTGGTGACGAGTTCATTATTCTTCTTATAGAGACTGGGCTGGAAGGCGGACGCGCAGCTGCTGAACGCATTCGCAAAACAATCACCGACTCGCCCGTAAATACCCCGCAAGGCACGATCACGATTGGGGTTAGTATTGGCATCGCCAGTAACAATGACAAAATTTCAAGTGTTGAAGAAATGATCAACCAGGCGGATATTGCCTTATTGAAAGCCAAAAAAGCCGGTAAGAACCAGGTCGCTGTGGCAGAATAACCTGGTAACATAATTCTTTAATAATCTATTTCGATATTTATTTTCGCTGGTCAGGGCTGTCCTAATATGAAAGGGCAGCCCATTTAATTGAAAATAGCCGGTGGGATGTGTGTTTGTATAGCCTCCTTGTAAATGTTATACTTTTGGTTGGAGTCCTTAAACTATGAAGCCGCCCAACAACGGCTGAGCGATCAATAGATAGCCAATTGGACCACATGGAAAACCAGATCATCAATAAAGGAGGTTTGATATGAAGAAGTATTTCTTTCTCATCATCATCGTCCTGATGCTGGCATCCTGTACACCTACCGTTCACCA
>JADGQC010000231.1 GCA_017882125.1 Anaerolineales bacterium | reverse complement strand
TGAGTACACCGCCATCGGTGACGCAGTCAATACTGCCCGGCGGATCCAGGAAAACGCAGCCAGGAACCAAATATTGATCAGCAAATCAGCTTACGAGCGCGTCAAGAAGGATATACAAGCCTACCCGCATTTTCCATTGCGCGTGAAAGGGAAAAGCGGACCTGTGGGTGTTTACGAAGTGGTGGGGTTAAAGTAAACAAAGATTGGGAAAATAAAAAGCGAGTGACACTGTCACTCGCTTTTTTGGGCATCACTGTTTTACCGGTACCAGCCTCCAGAACATGACTCCTGCAAGGAGTGCCAGCCCCGCCCCAAAGAAAAATGGCGCGGCCGGACCGAATCCATGCCAGCCGAAAGCGCCTTGCCAAAGTAACCCGGCGATGGCCGATGCCGGGAAAGCCGTCAACCCGATGGCGGCATTGTAAAGCCCGTAGGCTGTCCCATGGCGGTCTGCAGGCACCAGGTCAGCGATCAGGGCCTTGGCGGACCCTTCCGTCGCGGCGTAATAGATCCCATAGAAGCCAAAGAGGGTCCAAATTTGCCAGCCTGTGTGCGAGAGGGCAAACCCGAGATAAACGAGCCCATAGGAGATCCAGCCAAAGATGATCAGGCGGCGGCGACCGACCCTGTCAGAGAGCGCCCCGAGGGGACCTGCCAGGACGGAGTAGATCAGGTTGAAGGTCATCAGCATGAGCATGATCTGGAGCACGTCGAGGCCGCGCTCCTGGGCGCGCAGGATAATGAAGGCATCGGATGAGTTGCCCAGGGTAAACAGGACCAACACCAGCATAAACATCTTGAAGCGGTTGTCCATCCCTTTAAGACTGAGGATGGGTGCGGTTGACTTGCCGCTGGAGGCCACGTCACGGGCACCGATTGCCAGCACTACCACTGCCAGTACCGCCGGGATAATACTGACCAGCACTGCGATCCGGAAGGTGCTGCGGGTAAGGTCGGCGGCTCCTTTTTCGGTGAGCCAGACGATCACGGCGGCGATCAAGAGTCCGAAAAATGCACCGGCGGTATCACCCGCACGGTGCAGCCCGAATGCAAGTCCGCGCTGTTTCTCGTCGATCGAACCGGCCACCAGTGCATCCCGCGGTGCAGTGCGGATGCCTTTTCCCAACCGGTCAGCCACCCGCACCCCCAGAACTCCCTGCCAGGTGCCAACGAAGTACATGAACGGCTTGGCGATGGTGGAGAGGCCATACCCGATCACCGTGATCCATTTACGCTTGCCAAGTTTGTCCGAAAGCGCTCCCGAGTAGATCTTCATCAGGCTGGCGGTGGTCTCAGCCAGCCCCTCGATGAGTCCGATCACCGCTGTCCCGGCATTGAGCACGTTCGCCAGGAAAAGCGGGACCAGGTAGACGATCATTTCAGAGGAAACGTCGGTTAAAAACGAGGTGGCTGTTAAGATCCAGACGTTAAGGGGCAGGCTGCGAATACCGGTTTTTTTGTTTTCCATGAATGGCTCCAATGAGGCAAGATGGGGAATTGTACTCCCGTCTATTAGGTTTGCTGAAAATCAACCCAGCGGATGCCCTTTTAGGATTTCTTACTCTTACGGAATGTGCAGGGGAATTAATTACCCACGACGATACAGTGGAGAACACTGGGCTAAGTTTTCGGTGCCGGTTTCAGGAAGTACATTTCGAGGAAATTGAAGGTAAACGTCAGCAGGAAATTGGTTACCATCCCTTCGGACAATCCATCATTTTGAAAACCGGACAGGGTATAGAGCAGCCCGGTTGTGAGCGCCAGGCAGGTTGCCACGAAGGCCAGGCTGCCAAAGACCTGTACGCTCCTGACCCCCGATCTCAGGGCGAGGATGAGGCTGACAATGGAAAATAACACCAGTCCCACTCCCAGGCTGGCATGGATCACGGCCACGACTCCAATCTGGTTGAGCGCATTCGAAACTCTTCCCAGGGAAAACCCGAAAGGGGGCAGCGTTGGCTGTTTCGCGACGTTAACCGCCATGCCCATTTCAAACTGAAAGGCCAGCAGGGCCAGGATGACCATCACAATGATTCTTGTTGCTAAAAACTTTTTCGATGACAAATCAGATTTCTCATTATGTTACGGTTTTGAGGGGACAATCTTTCCACCGTTTTTTGCGTTTCTTACAAACAACTTTTCCAGGACTGACATGATAAAGAACCCTGCCGCGCCCGCGCAGCCCCAATGAAGGAAGTCTGCCAGGACCGGCACGAAACCCGTTCCCCAGACGATCATCGTCCCGGTCTGGTGAGTAATAGCTGAACCGGCGAAGTCACGCAGGATGCCCCAAAAGGGGAAGGCGATCAGCAGGATCAATCCGCCGCGCATCCCAAATCGGTTTCGCACCCACCAGCCAACCAGCCCCATGATTCCCGCCCCGTAGAATATCACCGTTCCCAGGTAAAAAGTCAACGGGGCATGGTTTGCCGAGGTGAACGGATAATGCCACCAGCCCTGGTAATAGGCAAGAATGTCTCCCAATAAATTGAGGCAGCCCATCACCAGGCCGGCAATAAAGGAGAAACCGATGACCTTCCACAGCGGACGGGTCCACAATGCCAACGCGGCGTAGAGAATGGGAGGGATGATCAACACGAAAAGCTGGATAAGTTCAAGTGACATTGATGATTCTTAAACCATGACAACTTTGAGAGGAAGTCGGGTTTTTCACCAGAGCGAACCAGGTAAATGAGTTGGTATTGAATGCGGTTGCTTTCATTGCAAATTCGCGTGCAAAATTCTTAATTTTCGAGGAACGAATAATCCTGCTCCGAATCGCGTGATAATTTTCTTATTTTTGTGGAACGAAAACCCGTAAAGTGCGGCGTTTGTATCTTTAATATCCCAACTCCTTCATGATCTGCGCCTCGTCCTTCTTCCCTCCCGCGCCGGACAATTCGCGCCAGAAGGTGTCATCATACCGGCGCGATTTCACCGGTAGTGGCATCGGCACTCCCCAGCCCAGCAGAAGTACTTCTTCTTTCGGCTGCAGGCGTGCCAGCATACCGCGCAGCGACTCGCGCCCCGAGAGCCCGGATAGCACTGCATGCACGTCGTCCTCGTCGCCCAGCCAGCCGGAGATGCGCGTGCCCAGCTGCGACATGACCTCGTCGGAGATCTGCGATGGGCGCTGGTCGATGATCAATAGCGTAACGTAGTATTTGCGCATTTCACGGGCAATACTGGCGAAGGTGGTCTGACCTGCCATCTCGCGGTTGAGCAGCTTGTGGGCTTCCTCCACCACGATCACCAGTGGGCGCGGCTCGGTTTTTCCATGCGCACGGAAATCATTGGTCTTGTCTTCCCAGACCTGCTTGATCTTGCGGGTCAGCAGGTTGGAAACCAGCAGGTAGTCCAGGTCGGACTCGAACTGCCCGAACGACAGGATGACATGCTTGCCCGCCTCCAATGACTTGATGACCTCCCGGATATTATCGGTGGCGGGTTTTTCGACAATGTAATCCTTGTGGAACAACCGCTGCAGCTTGGAATGCAAACCTTCCGCGGCAGCCACATTTACCCCCGACCTGTTCGCCCAGAAAGCCACAGAATTGGTTGCGGGGGTTTTCTTGCCGTCCTCACCTTCGTCCATTGCCCCGTTTTCCATTTGACGGAATGCTGAAAACCAGTTCTGCCGGAATTCCGTAAAGAGAGCATCCAGGGTGGTGGGGGTGGTCTCCTTAAGGTTCAATTCCTGGGTCAGCAGTTCAATATCGGCTGAGGAAATGTCCGACATGGCGATCTCCAGGTTGAAATCGGGGGTTCCGGAGCGGATGGTCGTCCCGGCGCCCAGCGCCACCACCCGCACGCGGCTGGGGAATTTGCTCTT
>JADGQC010000063.1 GCA_017882125.1 Anaerolineales bacterium | reverse complement strand
CCGCGCACCATTGATCATACAATCCGCCCCGATGGAGGCGTATGGGCCGATATTGGAATTGGTGACTTTTGCACTCGCGTGGACAAACACGGGCGGCACGATTTTTACCCCGGTTTTTATTTGATTGCGGGTTTTGGTGGCGCTCCCGTGTTCCAGTAAATATCGGTTTGTCTCCAGCGCGGCGTCGATCGTCCCGGTATCCAGCCACACCTCCACCGCCTGGGTGCGCATTTTCAAACCGTCTTCGATCATGATATTAATGGTATCTGTTAGGAAGTACTCGCCATTGCGCGGTTTGCCGCGCTGGAACTGTTCTGCGAGTGCCGCCTGCAATTTTTGGCCTTGTTTAAAATAATAACAGCCGACCACGACCAGGTTATTTTTCAAGGTCCGCGGCTTCTCCACGAGATGCGTCACCCAACCTTTAACATCCACCTCAGCCACCCCGAACCGACGCGGGTCCGGAACGGGTTTTACCCAGGCTATGCCTTCTGCCTTTTCATTTCCCAGGAAGGAAAAGTCCGTTTCCAAAAGAGTGTCCGCAAAACAAATCAGCACCGGACCGGAGAGATATTCCCGTGCCAGCCATAAGGCGTCCGATTGACCTCGCATCTCCGGTTGGAGCACGAAATGGGTTTTTAATTCCGGATGTTGCTCCTGCATGTACTGTGGAATCTGGGTCTCCCCCAGGCCAGGCCCGGTGATGATAATAAATTCAACAGTGCCCCTGCTCTCTCCCGCACCGCTCGATTTCTTCGCTGTATGAACGAGATTCTTCGCGGGGTTAAATGCCGGTACGCTGCGGAACATATCCAGGAGATGGTCGAGCACGGTCCTGCCTGCCACACTTACCAGAGGTTTGGGTTTGGACCATGTCTGTGGACGCATGCGCGTTGCCCATCCGGCAGTGGGGATGATGATTTTAAGGGTTTGTGTCATGGACCTCTATTTTAGACGAGAACGGCTGAATAATCCAACAGGTGGTTAAGCATCCTGATATTGGTTAGGTTTTGAGGCTGCGTCTGCATGGGGTGACTGCCGAAAAAGGACCATACTATTGCGAGTTTTTCAGGGATGCCTAAGTATTCCCTTCCAGTTCTGCCACCACGGTCTCCATGAGGTCAACAGCCTTTTTAACAGTAGGTACATCGAAGGCGAATTTTGCCTTGGCTGCGTTAAAAAGTTCCGGTAATGTCACCTTCCCGCCCAGCGAAAGTGCCTTGCGGTAGGCTGCCACCGCCCCGGCCTGGTCAGAGCGCGCATTCCCAAAGATCTGCACCGCGCCCAACTGTGCCAGTCCATACTCTATATAATAAAACGGTACCTCGTGGATATGCAGCTTGCGATGCCAGCCGGTTACCTTGATTTCCTCCAACCCGGAGTAGTCCACTCCAGGGATGAAACGATCCCACAGTTCACCCCATTTCTTGTCGCATGCTGCCGTGTCTGCGCCATCTTTTGGGTTTTCATAAACCCACTGCTGGAACGCATCCACCACCGCCATGAACGGCCAGAAAAGTATCATGCCTTCAAGGTGCTCGATCCGGGCTCGTGCGGCTTCTTCATCAGAATAGAACCCGCCATTGGCTTTCGTCAGGTACGGCGAAGCTAATAATTCCATCCCCATCGATGCCACCTCGGCAAATTCCATCGGCACGGCTAGTTGCTGGACGTATGGGATGCTGGCGGTCTCATATATATGGAAGGAATGACCGGACTCATGCAGAGTGGTCATCACGTCGTCATGGGTGCCGACTGCATTGACGAAAATAAAAGGTTTACGGATGGAAGTGTAGGAGGTGCAATATGCGCCGGGGGCCTTGTTCTTACGGTTTTCAAGATCCGTAAGACCTTCGGCCACGGTCTGGTCGAAATAGCCTCCCAGCACCGGGTCCACATGGTGGAAAATGGCAGAGACCTTCGACTTAAGCTCATCGATGGAGGTAAAAGGCTTAAGTTGGGGGATGTTTGCGGGTGGCGTGGGGCGCGAGAACCAGCCGTCCACCAAATCCCACGGACGAAGCGAGTCCAGACCGAGTTCCTGCTTCCGTTTCTGGTATATGCGCGTGGCTGCCGGGACGACCACCTTTTCGATGGCGGCTTCGAACGATTTGCAGTCTTCGGGGCTGTAGTCAAAGCGCAATTTTTGAATCCAGGCATATTCCCTGAAACCGGGTTTATTCGCGTTCTTGGCGATCCTGGTGCGCACATCCATGAACTTTTGCCACAGGTTGTTAATCGCTTTTCGATCTGCAAGTTGACGGTCGGCCTTGAGATGCCAGGCTTTCTCACGGCGGGCGCGGTCGGGCTGCTGGAAGTTCAGGGCAAGACGTGTGAGCGTGATTTCCTCCCCCTCCCAATTAACCGTCTGTGCGCCGAATATTTTGTCATATTCGATCGCCAGTTTTTGTTGGTCAGCCAGCAGCGGCAGGTTGGACTCGCGGAACAGGTTTGCCTCGGCGCGCATATTCCGCAGGGGGATCTCGAACCCATTCGGTTCCAATTTACTCTCAAGCAGCTTCTCCTTCAGTTTTTGCTCGGCAGCCATCACGTTGGGGAAAATGCCGTCGAGATAAGCGTTCATGCGCGCTTCGGCTTCCTTGTCAGCAGTATTAATGGAAGTAGCCACTGCCAGGCGGGAGTACATTTCTTCAAGCCGTTCACCCACACTCGACCAGTCGGCCACCCAATCATCCACGCTTGAGGCGCTGAGTGGGCGGCTTTGTAACTCTATGTAGTACGGTTCGATTGCTGGCCAGGTCCAGTCAATGATATCTTGTGAGGTAGCCGGAAGATTTTTTAACATTGGGAGTCCTTTCAATTCTCGGAAGTTATTTCCCGATTCTTTCGCGCTCGTAGTTGGCAGCGAACGCGGGAATTTGCCCCTCATATTTTCTCATATTTGAAGCCAAAGGCACAGAGGGCAGACATTCATGGAGGCTGCTTTAGTTCAAGATGGTCAGCTTGGCAAGACTTGCCGCCAGCCGCTTGATCCCCACCGATTCAAAAACCACATCCACGGTTTCGTCATTGTCCTGCAGGCGGGAATTAAGCACAATCCCTTCACCCCAGGTGGGGTGCTGGACTCTCATGCCAGCGCGGAAACGCACCTCGGTCTCGGTCGCGGGTGCCGCGTCCGGGCGTAACCAGGTAGGGGTCTGGCTGCGCGCGGCACGCCCTCCGCGCGCTTTTCCCGCAAGCAACTCGGGTGGGATATCGTCCAGGTAACGCGACGGGATGGTTTCCTCGGCATAACCCCGGCCGCCGCGCCTAAGGGCGCGCAGCAGGTAGAGCCGGTCCTTGGCGCGCGTAAGACCCACGTAGAACAAGCGGCGCTCCTCCTCCATGGCCTCCGGCTCATCGAAGGACCGGCTGTGGGGTAGGATACCGTCATCCAGCCCGATGATGAAGACCGTTCCGAATTCCAGCCCTTTTGCGGCGTGCAGGGTCAGGAGGGTTGGCGCGTTCTTGCCCTCGGCCAGGGTATCCTGGTCTGAAATGAGTGCCACGGTTTCGAGAAAATCGGTCAGGCTGCGGTTTTCGTATTCGGTGGTCAGCCGGCGCAGTTCCTGGACGTTTCCCCAGCGCTCGGCGCCTTCATCGGTGCCATCGTCGATATAGGCCTGGTAGTTGATATCCTTGGTGATGCGGTCGAACAACTCGGTGACGGTTGCTGTGCGCGCCTCCGCGCTCCAGTCTGATAGGAGCCCCCCAAAGTCAGCCAGTGGCAGTGCGGCGCGGCCGCTGAACTGTTGCCAAAAAGTGGAGGCGTCGCCGCGCCCCAGGTCCATCAGCACCACCGAAAGAGAAGTGTTTGCCCCGCTGGCGGCATTGTGCAGGGACAGGATGGTTTTGTCCCCAATCCCGCGCGGCGGCAGGTTGATCACCCGGTCGAGTGAAATTTCGTCTGCCGGGTTGTGGACCAGGCGCAGGTAGGCGATGATGTCTTTCACTTCACGCCGCCCGTAGAATCGCTGTGCTCCCACCAACCGGTAGGGCAGGCGCGCTTGCAGGAAGGCTTCCTCCAGCAGGCGGGACTGGGCATTGGTGCGATACATCACCGCACAGTCGCCCGGCTCACACGTCCGGCTCGCGACCAGGCTGGCGATGGTATCCACAACGAAGGCAGCTTCACTGTAATCATCGAGAGCTTCATAATAGAAGAGTTTTTCTCCCGCACCGCGCTCGGTGAAAAGGCTCTTACGCCGACGGTGTGGATTTCGGTCGATCACTGCCATGGCAGCGTCGAGGATGGTCTGCTTGGAACGGTAGTTCTGTTCGAGCAGGATCACTTTTGCATCGGGAAAGTCCTGTTCGAAGCGCTGGACGTTGCGATAGTCTGCCCCGCGCCAGCGGTACACTGATTGGTCGGGATCGCCCACCACGAAGATATTATTATGTACAGCCGCTAAGTGCTTCAAAAGCACGTATTGGGCAAAATTAGTGTCCTGGAATTCGTCGACCAATACATGTTGAAATCTTTGGGCATATTTATCCCGCACGGCAGGAAATTCCGAGAGCAAATGTGCTGTCCACAACAATAGATCGTCGAAATCAACTGCGTTATTTTGTTTCAACATTTCCTGGTAACGCTGGTAGACTCGTTTGACCACCTCGTCCCGGTAGGTCTGTGTGGGGTAATCATCAGGGAAGATCAACTCGTTTTTGGCACGCGAGATGGCTGCATGCACTGCCTGCGGCCGGTAGGTTTTTTCATCGAGGTTCAGGTCGCGGATGGCACCTTTGACTACCCGCTGCTGGTCATCATCATCATAAATGACAAAACGGTCATTGAATGGCAGGTTTTCTGATTCGCGCCGCAGGAGCCTGGCACAGATGGAATGGAACGTCCCCAGCCATATTCCCTCGGAGGGCATTTCACCCAGGATATCCCGAACACGGTTGCTCATTTCGCGGGCTGCCTTGTTGGTGAAAGTGACCGCCAGCATCTGGTATGGACGCACACCTTCGTGGGCGATCAAATAGGCCACTCGCTGGGTGAGGACACGCGTCTTGCCGGACCCGGGTCCGGCCAATACCAAAATGGGACCTGCGCCAGCCGTCACAGCCTTGCGTTGCTGGGGGTTGAGTTTGTCGAGGAAATCCATGGAGAGGGTTATTCGATCCCCGTTATTCGTGATCCATGAACCGGTTTCACCGGTCATGGATCACGAATAACGAATAGCATGATTTATGTTTACAGTTCCGACGTGCAATTCGGACACCGTGTTGCTTTGATCGGAATGGAGGTAAAGCAGCGCGGGCATTCCTTGGTGGTTGGTTCGGCTAAGACGGGTGCGGGTTTTTTCTTCAGGTTGTCGAAAACCTTGATCATCAAGAAAATAACAAGGGCGATTATAAGGAAATCAATGATGTTATTAATAAAATTCCCGTATGTAACCTTGGCGCCGCCAAGGGTGAAGGCAAGACCGCTAAAATCAATCCCGCCGATGATCAGTCCGATGACCGGCATGATGATGTCGCTCACAAAGCTTGTGACGATCTTGCCGAATGCTCCTCCGATGATCACCGCGACGGCAAGATCCACCACGTTGCCGCGCATGATGAAGGCCTTGAATTCTTTTATTATGGAAGACTCCTTTTCTCTTGGAGATGGCATGTAACTTCATTGTACCGTCAGGGAAGGGGGGCTGTCAACGATGGCGGGTCCCGCTCCCTTTGCGACCGTCTACTCTGTTGTATAATCCTGCCAACAGTCCCGGCAATCATGCGCTGTATCGTTCATTCAGGCACGGGTCTGGGAGGGTCGTAATGTCATTTCGCCGATGTATTAGCATAATTTGCGGGTTGATCTTGGGAGTGGTGTTTCTGGTCGCTTGCGGTCAGAAAACCCCGCCTGTCCCCACCTCCACCCCAACCAAACAACCCACTCCCTCCGCGACCCCTGTGCCGCCGCGACTTCTGACCGTCTGTCTTGGGCAGGAACCGGTCAGCTTATACCCGGTGAACAATCCATCCACTGCCGCTCGCAGTGTTCTGGCGGCGATCTATGATGGACCGATCGACACGAACTCCTATGGATATCAGCCAGTTATCCTGCAGCGCATCCCGAATATTAAAAACGGTGATGCCCAGCTCTTTACGAAATCTTTCTATATTGGTGATGAAGTGGTTGATGCCAGCGGTACTCCGGTCACGCTGGCGGTGGGGGTAAAAATCCACCCGGCAGGCTGCCGCGAAGATTCCTGCGCAATCGTGTATGATGGCAAGTCCGAAGTACAGATGGACCAGATGCAGGTAACGTTCAGCATGCTGCCGGGTCTCACCTGGTCGGATGGCCAACCTCTTACAGCCGAAGATTCGGTCTATGCTTACCAGGTGGCTGCAGATCCCTCCACCTCGGGCTCAAAGTATCTGGTGGAGCGCACACAATCATATGAAGCCGTGGACAAAAGCACGGTTCAATGGTGGGGAAAACCCGGTTTCATCGATCCCACCTATTTCCTCAATTTTTGGTCTCCGCTCCCGGAACACGCCTGGAACCAGATCGCGGCAGATCAGCTTACCGAAACCGACCTTTCCACGCGTACTCCGCTTGGCTGGGGAGCTTACGCAGTGAAGGAATGGGTCTCTGGCGACCATATCACTTTGACAAAGAACCTGCACTACTTCCGTGCGGGTGGAGGTCTGCCCAAGTTTGACACCCTGACCTTTCGCTTTGTCGCCGATCCAGGAGTCGCCATCAGCGACCTGCTGGATGGCACCTGTGATGTGCTGGATCCCAGCATCCCCCTGGATGGTCAGGTCGAGTTGTTGCGTTCGATGTCAGCCCAGAACCAATTGCAGGCCTTGTTTTCCAAAGTGCCGGTAATGGAAGAACTGGCACTCGGCATCAAACCTGCATCCTATGATAATGGCATTGATACTGGCGTTGACCGGCCGAATTATTTTGGGGACGTGCGTGTGCGCCAGGCCCTTGCATATTGTCTCGACCGCCAGCAGGTGGTTGACTCGGTCCTTTCGGGCTTGAGCAGCATCCCAAACACATACCTGCCGGAAGACCATCCCCTTTACAATTCGGACGTGGCCGCCTACTCATTAAATGTAGCTGCAGCGGGAAAACTGCTTGACCTTGCCGGTTGGAAGGATATCGACAATGATCCATCCACCCCTCGCCAGGCCTGGGGAGTGCCGGGGATTCCATCCGGGACTCCTTTTGAAGTGAATTATGCCACTACAAACGCCGTGCAGCGCCAGCAGGTGAGCACCATCCTGGCTGGTTCGCTTGCGCAATGCGGGATCAAAGTCAACGTGCAATACTTGGATGCCAACACCCTTTACGCGCCCGGTCCGGCGGGTATCCTGTTCGGCCGGAATTTTGACATGGTTGAGTTTGCCATGGGCAGCACTGGGATTGAGCCTCCCTGTGATTGGTACACCAGTTTCCAGGTACCGAATCCTGTCAATAACTGGGTGGGGACGAACGTCAGCGGATACTCAAATCCCGTCTTTGACACGGCCTGCCTTTCATCTCAACAAACCCTTCCGGATGACCCGTTTCATGCAGCCGCCTATGCCCAGGTCCAGTCCATCTTTGCCACCGATTTGCCGGTTATTCCACTCTACTGGCGGGTTAAAACTGCTGCGGCGCGTTCTGACTTGTGCAATTTCTCGCTTGACCCAACGGCTGCCAGCAACTTGTGGAATATCGAAGCCTTTGACCGCGGCCCGGGCTGCCAGCCGTGAAAATAACGGTTGCCCTCTCTGCCTGGAACAGCGACACTTGACTTTTTGAGTTTCTTGTGTTAATCTTCCGTTAACTATTCTGGCAATTTATAAAAATATACCAGGACTAAAACCTTTTCAGCGAAGGAGGTGATTCTCGGGAAAACCTCGAGTTGTCTGATTTGTTTTTTTATTCACCCTAACCTGTTCACCTAATTAATATTTTGGAGGAGAAAGACAATGTCAAGAAATCGCATTACATTGGTTGTCGGTTTGTTGGTGGCTTTCAGCATGATGCTGGCCTCCTGCTCTCCTGCAACCACTACTCCTGCCACGGCTGTAATACCTGCCACGGCTGTCCCGGCGACGGCTGTTCCTGCGACCGCAGTCCCGGCTCGCCAGGGAGGCTGGCTGGACGAGATTGATTATTCAATCGTCGAGGCAGCCTCGGTCATCACGCAGATCAACGCTGGCGCGATCGACCTGTTCAGCTACGGTTTGGCAGCTGACAAGTTGGCCGATATCAAGGCCGCCAACTTGTGCTATACCCAGTCGTATGGTACCTATTACGACATGATGTTTAACCCGGCCGTCTTCAGCGACGCCACCAAGCTGAATCCCTTCTCGGATCACAAGATCCGCGAGGCCATGAACTGGGCCATCGACCGCAATTACATCAACCAGGAAATCTATGCCGGCGGTGCCTTGCCCAAGTTCTTCGCGTTGACAACCCAGCTGGTGGATTACACGGGCGTCATTGATGTTGCCCGCGGCCTCGAAGCCTACTATGCCTATGATATGACCAAGGCCCAGACGGCCGTCGATACCGAAATGGCTACCCTGGGTGCAACCAAGGGTGCGGATGGCAAATGGCAGTTCAAGGGTGCACCTGTTACCCTGATCTTCCTCATCCGCAACGATGGTGATGGCACCCGCCTTCCCCAGGGCGAATACTTTGCCCAGCAGCTGGAAAAACTCGGATTCACAGTCACCAGAGTGGAAAAGAAATCCTCCGAGCTTTCACCCATCTGGATTGGTTCCGACCCCGTGGCTGGCCTGTGGAATATATACACCTCTGGCTGGGGTGCCAATGGTTTGAATCGTGACGAGAAGAGCATTTTCCAGGAAATGTACTTGCCCTCAAGTGTCGCTGGTTACCCCTATTCTAACGCTAATAAACCCGATCCCGCCTTCCAGAAACTTGGCGATGACCTGGCGAATGGTAACTTCAGCACGCTTGCTCAGCGTCATGACTTGATGGCTCAGGCACTCAAACTTTCCCTGTTGGATTCGCTGCAGGTTTGGACGGTTGATCTGCAGACCTATGCACCGTTCAATTGCAAGCTCCAGGTGAGCGCAGACGTGGGTGCAGGCGTTGAAACCACCAAGATGTCACCCTACACCATGCGTATTAAAGACCAGGTGGGCGGCCAGGTTAAGGTCGGCTCCACCGCTACCATGTTCACCGATCCATGGAATCCAGTGAACGGCAGCAACTGGGTCACCAGTGCCTATATCCAGAATGCAGTCCAGGGCGGCGCTTTCATGCCCGACCCATACACCGGTCTCGCTTGGCCGTTGCGCGCCTTGAAAGCCGATGTCCAGGTATTGACCGGTCTCCCGGTTTCCTCGCAGCTCCCCTGGGTCTCGCTGAGCACCGCTGACACGATCACCGTGCCCCCGGATGCCTGGTCCGACTGGGATGCCAAAACCCAGAAATTCATCACTGCTGCTGAAAAGTTCCCCGGCGGCACCACTTCCAAGTTGAAGATCGTCCTGTATTTCCCGCCCGACCTGTTCGATACGGTGAAATGGCATGATGGCTCTAATCTCTCGATTGCCGACTTTGTCATGAACATGATCATGGGCTTCGACCAGGGCAAACCGGATAGCGCCATCTACGATTCAGATGTGGCCTCTAACCTGGAAGCCTTCCTGACCACCTTCAAGGGCGTGAAGATTGTTTCGACCAGCCCCCTGGTGATCGAGACTTACTCGGACAACCTTTATGCTGATGCAGAAACCGACGCTACCGTTGGTGCCTGGTGGCCTACCTATCTGTATGGCGAAGCCCCCTGGGAATCCATTGCCGTTGGTAACGTTGCCGTTGCAAACAAGGAACTGGCCTGGGGCACCGGCGAAGCTGACCGGAACAAGGTCGAGTGGATGAGCTTTATTGGCGGCCCGAGCCTGGCCATCCTGGCCAAGGATCTTGACGCGGCGATTGCTGCCAAGACCATCCCCTATGCGCCCACCATGAGCGCTTACCTCACCGCAGATGAGGCCGTTGCCCGCTATACCGCACTCAAGACCTGGTATACCGCTCGCGGTCACTTCTGGGACGGCACCGGCCCCTACTACCTGTCTTCCGTTGATCTCAACGCTGGGTCCGCAGTGGTAAAGAACAATACTGCCTTCATTGATCCTGCTGACCGCTGGTCCAAATTCGGCCAGGCCCCGCTCGCGGTGGCTGCGCTGGATGGTCCGGCACAGGTCAACATTGGCAAGGATGCGGTCTTCAATCTTACCTTGACCGCCAAGGCTGACGGTTCCCCGTACGCCACTGCCAATGTGAAAGAGGTCAAGTTCCTGATCTACGATGCTCAGGGAGCGACCGTCTTCGTAGGCGCAGGAGTGGCTGTAGCGGGATCTGATGGTAAATACACCCTCACCGTGCCTGCTAGTGTAACCTCCACGCTTGTGGCTGGTACCGGCAGGATCGAGGCAGCTGCGGTCCTTATCCCCGTAGCTATCCCGGCCTTCACCTCTCTTGACTACACGGTTGTGCCGTAAGAAAGTTTAGTCTCTATTGGTTCAGTGGGGGGGGCAAGGGCTTGCCCTTGCCCCCTCTTAATTTCTAAACGTGTAAGGATGATATGGCCACGGAAACATTAGCCACACCCACACCCGCACCCGAAACCCCTCTAGTCAAAAAAAACGTTGCAAACAGCACCTTCATGCGCGTGTTAAAATACACAGCCCTCAGGCTTGTCACAATGGCTGTTACCGTCACGGTGGGTGTTTACCTCACCATTTTGATTGCCAACATGGGTGGATATGTTGACACGATCATGCGCAACGAATTGACCGATAATATTACCCAATCCATTGCTGCGAACCCGGCCTACCGTAACATGGCAACCAGCGTGCGCGAGAAGCTCATCCAGGAAAAGATCGCTGCGGAAGTGGAACGCCTGGGTTTGAACCAGCCTTTTGCGGTTCGCTCTTTTAGATATCTTACCAATGCTCTCACTTTGAACCTGGGGCGTTCCATCCACATGACCAGTGATGCAGGTTCCAAGAACGTGCGCCTGATCCTGCTGGAACGCCTGCCTGCAACGCTGCTCCTGACGGGTACGTCTGAGCTGGTTTTATTCTTCGCCAGCGTTTTCATTGCCCTGTCGTTGTCAAGAAAATACGGCAGTTGGTTGGATAAGCTGACCATCGCCCTTTCGCCAACTTCCTCAGCCCCGCCCTGGTTTTATGGAATTTTCTTTATACTGATCTTTGCAGCCATTTTTCGGATCCTTCCATTTGGAGGCTTGGTAGATTCGCCTCCGCCGGTCAACAAGGTGGCCTATGGCCTGAATGTATTAAAGCACCTTATTCTGCCGGGTATGTCAGTAATCGTCAGTTCGATCTTCCTGAGCATATACAACTGGCGCACTTTTTTCCTCATCTACTCCAGCGAGGATTATGTGGAGATGGCAAAAGCGAAAGGCCTGCCGCCGCGGGATGTTGAACGCCGTTACATCCTCCGCCCCACCCTGCCAACCATCATCACGAATTTTGCCCTGCTGGTCATTACGCTGTGGACCGGGTTTACGATAACGGAGACGGTTTTCGGGTGGCCCGGGCTGGGAATTACCCTTTTTCGTGCGATCGGTCAATATGACACTCCCGTGATCGTTGGGTCCACGATTATTTACGCCTACCTGCTGGCTATTACCGTATTCTTGCTTGATTTTGTTTATGCCCTGGTTGATCCCCGGGTAAAAGTTGGTTCAGGAAGTTCAAAATGAAAAAGATTAAGGGATGGTTTCGCGCTCTTGCCCATTTCCCATCCGCAATAATGGGGTTGGCCATTATCTTATTCTTATTGGGGGTTGCCGCTTATGCCTTGATCACCATCCCATATAGCGAGGCTGTGCGTCTGTGGCGTGGGGGAGAAGACGTCTGGTATAAAAACCCAAAGTACGCCGCTCCTTCCTGGTATAACTTTTTTACCACCAAGAAACTACCCCTGTCATTTGCAGTAGACACTGCAGATGGGAGTATGTCCAAGACCGTCACCTCCAACGATCCAAACATCTCCACCGTGGATATCACCTACTCCTTTGATTACACCTACGATGGTTTCCCGGATCAAATTCCCGGAATCGAAATATTGGAGGTTCTTCATTTCCGTTATACCTCTCTCCTTCACAAAATTCAGTCCCTCCACAAGATTTTTCCTGTGCTCACTGAGAAGTACGCATGCTTCATCAAGGCTCTTTCCCCTGTCACCCATGCATACCGAAAGTCCAATGTCAGCATGGTCATAACGCGCCGTAGAATTAAGAAGGGTCGAAAATTCCGAAGCGTCCCTGACCTCTGTGCCTTCACGTTCGCCTAATAATGTATATACCTCACCCACGAGCCTTTCTACTTTAAAACCCGCCATTCCCGATGTAAGTCCGAATTGTATAAGAGCGGATACGATCTTCTGTTTTTCAGAAGCGTCAAGGTCTATCCATCGTCTCCATTTTTCACCCTGCTGCCTTATACCGATCCTTTTGAGGAATTCTATACTTGCTTCTTCGTTTCCAGTAAGTCCCGGAAAATAAATATCAGTTGAATACTGGAGGAGTTTAAATACAGGACGCGTCTGCCTTCCGAATAGCATGAGGTCTTTCTCATGCTTGATTACTTTATTCTTTACTCCTTCCTCAAGTATCGTCCTGTTCAAACCGATCAATTGCCCGTGCTTTGCATGTTGAAGATCCGCCACAGCCCCGACGATAGCCAGCGCCGCAAGATCCCCGTTATCACCC
>JADGQC010000230.1 GCA_017882125.1 Anaerolineales bacterium | reverse complement strand
CTGGCTTGGTTTACGCACCGCGTCATAAAAACCTGGAATGCGGATTTTTTCATCCGTGCCCTTGAGCGAATTTAGCGCCCAGGTCAACCGCCAGGCTGCATTCGGGAAGATCGAACCGCCCAGGCCCGAATGTACATCCTGGGACGCAGTTTCCACGCTCAATTCAACGTAGCAGATGCCTCGCAGCCCCAGAACCTGGTCCGGCATGTCGCGGTGATCGACTCCTCCAAATTCCCATATACAGGCCTGGCCGGCCAATTTTTCCTGATGGTCGCGCACGAAATCGTGTAAATGGGCGCTGCTGACCTCCTCTTCTCCTTCAATGACAAACTTGATCCTGCACGGCAGTTCGCCGCATTCGGCCAGCAATGCATCGATTGCAAACAAGCGGCTGGTAATGTGACCCTTATCATCACTGACGCCGCGTGCGAATAACTTACCATCCCGCAAAGTTGGCACAAAAGCCGGAGACTCCCACAATTCGAGGGGTTCAGCCGGCTGGACATCGTAATGATTGTAAAAAATCAGGGTGCGGCGGCTTTTGCCGCCTTTTTCGGCAAAAACTACCGGTGCACCGCCAGTGGGAATCACTTCAACCTGGAAGCCGCGCTTTTTTAGCAGTTCACCCACCAGGGCAGCACACGGTTCCAGGCCCCAGTTTTGGGCGGAAACACTCGGCTGCGCGCATAAGCTTGATAACTCGGCTATACTTTCATCCAGGTGAGCATCCAGGTAAGCATCAACACGTTTGATCACGTCACTCATTATTCACCTCTCCGGTTGTTAATTACTCAATCCATTTACCTGTAAGAACCAGGCGACTCCATACGTAATAAGAAGACATTTGGGCACTTTTCCGACGAACACCCAAAAAAGAAAATGATACCAGGGCATTTTTAATGCTCCAGCTACCATACCAGCAACATCGATCAATACATTCGGAATGAAACCCAACACAGCAATCGTGATTCCGCCATACTTTTGCATATAATATTCCATGCGGACATGCCATTTGGATTTATTAACCACCCCCCTACCAGCCATTCCCACCAAATATCCGGAAAGCTCTCCGAAAGAAGCCCCTACCGCAAAAACCATTGCGCTTGCCAGAGGATCCATCACTTTGGCAGAAGCCGCCAGGACAATCAACCCGGGCACAGGCGCAAACATGGCGGCACTGGCAAAAAAAGCTACCAGGAAAAGTCCAACGTATCCCCAGCCTTCGAGAGCCTTTAACTGATCCTTAAAAACAAACATAGTCACAGAAATTATAATCACGCCAACAATAATCATGCTGCTGAGCAATTTTTGTTTGGTCACAGTCATGATGATAGGGATCGCCCTACCGGCAGTAAGGATTCAATACGGGCTATGACCATATCCATTGCCACCGTATTGAAACCTCCTTCCGGTATGATCACATCTGCATACCGTTTGGACGGCTCAACAAACTCCAAATGCATTGGGCGAACCGTTTTAAGATATTGGTTAATTACCGTTTCAGCAGTCCGGCCGCGTTCGGAAATATCGCGCCGCATCCTCCTGATCAGTCGCACATCCGGATCCGTATCTACAAAAATTTTGACGTCCATTAATGCCCGCAATTCAGGCTCCGTCAGGATCAATATCCCTTCGACCAGTATAACCTTCTGCGGTTCGATATGCAAAAATTTTTCGGTCCTGGAATGATGAGTAAAATCATAGATCGGCAGTTCGACCGGCTGCCATTTCTTCAACTGGCGGATATGTTGGATCATGAGCTCCGTTTCGAGCGAATTGGGATGGTCAAAATTTACTTCCATGCGCAACATCGGCGAAAGATGGGAGAGATCACGATAATAGGCGTCATGGGGAAGATAAGCGATGCGATCGGACCCAACTCGGGAAAGAATCACATTTGCGACAGTTGTTTTCCCCGAGCCAGAGCCGCCTGCGATTCCAATAACGAGAGGGGTTTCATTCGTCGGCATAGCAAAATTATACCCTAGGAATAATTCCTTTGCAGTTTAACAAGAGTTGTAATTACATACCATTCCTGCAGAAAGTGCCTTAAAAACTGGCTTTCGCACTGTGATTAAAGAAAGCGGGTATCTGAAAAGGTTACTTTTCAGATACCCGCACGGCAGTAGCAGGCTATATATTAGCTTTGGATCGCCGCAATGTACGATCCAAATTAAAAAAGGACCTTTTAGGACGGTCCCTGTTTATTTCTTGGCATTAATTATTTATAGAGCCACCGAAGGGGATCGAACCCATGACCTGGCGTTTACGAAACGTCTGCTCTACCAACTGAGCTACGGTGGCGCGGGGAAAATTATACAGTACCGTCTTCAATTCGGCAAGAGATTTCGATTTTTTAATAATCGCAGCCTTTTCTCTCGGTTCTTTGGGAATCACCCCGGTGAACTCACGGATTTGGGGGAGTGAGCGGGCGTACGCCCGCTCACTCCCCCAAATCCAGGGACCCCTTCGGTGGTAAATCCCAATGGACCTTTTTCTCGATGTAACCGGAAAAACATTTTATAATTAGTTCATGGAAAAACCAATTCTAAATGTGGCCATGATCTCGTACCACACCTGCCCGCTGGCAACTCTGGGAGGTAAGGATACGGGAGGAATGAACGTTTATGTGCGCGAGCTCACTCGCCACCTGGGAAAGATTGATGTTCACGTAGATGTCTTTACCCGTTCGCAAGATGAACATGTCCCCCGCATTCTCCATGACCTGGGATGCGGCAACCGGGTAGTCCATGTCCCTGCCGGCCCTGAATTTCCCTTACCAAAAAAACAACTGGCCAGTTACATTCCTCAGTTTACCGAGGGTATTCAACGTTTTGCGAGCGACAAGAATATCCGCTATGACCTGATCCACAGTCATTATTGGATGTCGGGCATCGCCGCAGAAACCCTCAAAAATCGCTGGAATGTTCCGATGGTGCATATGTTTCACACCCTGGGATTGATGAAAAACCGCATTGCCGAAAGCAAAGATGAAATGGAAGGTGAATATCGCATATCCGGAGAACGGCAGGTCATCAAAGCCGCCGACCGTATCATCGCAGCCACGGAAGCTGAACAATCACAACTGGAATTTTTATACAAAGCCCCTTCTCAAAAGCTGACTATCATTCCGCCAGGTGTGGATGTCGACCATTTTTATTGCATTCCGCCGGATGAATCGAAAGCCGTCATTGATCTTTGTTCAGATTGCCGCATGTTCTTGTTTGTGGGCCGGATTGAGCCGCTCAAAGGGGTGGATACCCTAATTAAGGCCATTGCCATCCTGAAGGGAAAAGGGCTCATGACACAAAAGCCCTATTCACTTTCTATCATTGGCGGTGATCCTGACGCCTCCATGCTGGAGATGAATGCCGAAATGGCCCGACTTCAGCGCCTTTGCCACGACCTGAGTTTGGATGAATTGATTGTCTTTTTGGGAAAAAGAAACCAGGATTCCCTGCCTTATTACTATTCCGCCGCTGAAGCAGTCATTGTTCCTTCCCATTACGAATCATTTGGGATGGTGGCTCTGGAAGCAATGGCCTGCGGAACACCTGTGGTCGCTTCACAAGTGGGCGGACTGGCGTTTTTAGTCCAGGATGGGATAACCGGGTTCGTCGTGCCAGATGGCAATCCTGAAATCCTGGCAGACCGGTTGACCCGCCTGATCCTCGAACCGAACCTAAGTGAAAAGCTCGGCCAACAGGCGGCAGCTTATGCCCAGGATTATGCCTGGCCAAAAATTGCAACCCGCATCCTGCAGTTATATCAGATGATCCCACCGCGGAAAATGTAGACAAGCAGCATTACGCAGATCCAGAAAAATAACGCTCCCCACAAACGGGAGAGGCGT
>JADGQC010000062.1 GCA_017882125.1 Anaerolineales bacterium | reverse complement strand
GGCGACACCCAGGCAATCACCGTAAGCGAAGGAATTCTTTCGAAATTTCCTGACCTGAAACCTGGAGGTACGCTGCGATTGACGGTCAACGGCAAGGATGCGAATTGGCTGGTAGTGGGCATCTTCCAGTTCGTCAACCAGCAGGGGACGATCGCCTACAGCACTTACGAATATATCTCGGACCTGACACATATCACCAACCAGTCTTTCTCCTACCGCATTGTTACCGACCAGCATGACCCTGCCTACCAGCAAATGATGGCAGACAGGATCGACGCATATTTCCGAGCCCAGGGATACCACGTAAACCAGGCGCGCACCGGGGTATCCACGTTGAAAACCGCCTCGGACAGCCTCGACATCCTGGTCACATTCCTGCTGATCATGGCGCTGCTGACTGCGCTGGTG
The DNA here is from genome assembly GCA_017882125.1 of Anaerolineales bacterium. Taxonomy (GTDB): domain Bacteria; phylum Chloroflexota; class Anaerolineae; order Anaerolineales; family Villigracilaceae; genus UBA877. The sequence continues at coordinate 12,578 of JADGQC010000062.1, read as the reverse complement.
GGCAGCATCGGCTTGACCGGGACGATGGGCATGAACGTGCTGGAGCGCACGCGCGAGATCGGCGTGATGCGGTCCATTGGGGCAGTGGACATGGAAATCATGCGCACGGTCATCGTGGAAGGCCTGGTGATCGGAGGAATTTCCTGGCTGCTGGGTGCGCTGCTGTCGTTCCCAATCACTTATCTGCTCACTTCCATCATCAGTTCGGCGATTTTTCAATCCCAGATCGCGGTGCACTTCACATTCACCGGCTTTTTAATCTGGCTGGCTGTGGTGCTGGCGCTCTCAGCAGTGGCAAGCATACTGCCGGCGCGTAATGCGGCCCGTTTGACGATCAGGGAAGTGCTGGCGTACGAATAATCGCGGGTAGAACGACGAATTTATCGAAAATAATTATGGCATCCCCAAGCCACTTGCATTGACCAACCGGGGTATTGAAAGGAGTTTTTTATGAGAAAAATTATTGCGGTCTTCCCTTTGACATTGAGCATGTTCATGCTCCTGGCGGCATGCAACGGAACCTCGACAGCCTCCCCCACCGCAACTCCCATCCCTGCACCGGAAACAGTGGTGGCAGCCGGGCACCTGGTGCCCAACCAGAGCACGTACCTCACCTTCCTGGCAAGCGGACGGGTGGAGGAAGTGCTGGTGCACATGGGTGACCATGTGAGCCAGGGGCAGGTGCTCGTGCGGCTCGGTGACCGGCAGCAGGTGGAAGCCGCCCTGGCGGGGGCACAGGCACAAAAAGTGACGGCTCAGCAAGCATTCGACCTGTTGGTGAGAACCGCCGCCCTGGGCAGTGCGCAAGCCTGGCAGGCTTATATGAATGCGCAAAAGGCTGTTGCGGCGGCCCAACTGGCCTGGGACAAGCTGGACCTGAACAAAATCCAGACCGATATCGATAACGCCCAGGCGGACGTAGCTTCCCGCCAAATCGATCTCAATAAAGCCCAGGCGGATTTTGACAAGTACAACAACCTGCCCGCCAGTAATCCAACACGCATCACTTATGAAAACGCATTGCGCACCGCGCAGACCAACTTTGACACGGCCGTGCTGAAGGTCATCGACCTGACCAACCAGCGGGACAGCCTCCACTCTGCATTAGATACGACCAGGGCTGCCCAGGCCGAAGCCCTGCTCACCTACCAGGACACGCGGAACGGACCCGATTCCGACAAACTGGCGCTGGCGGAGGTCCAACTGGATGCCGTTACAAACCAGGTAATCGCAGCACAAAGTGCGCTGGATAATTACGACCTGAAAGCGCCTTTCGCCGGGACGGTGGAGAACACCAACGTGTCGGTCTCTCAGATGGTCGGCCCGCAAAGCTGGGTGGTGGCGCTGGCGGATACCAGCCAATGGTACGTGGACACCAGCGACCTGACCGAAACGGACGTGGTCAAGGTGAGCCTTGGCCAGGTGGTCAAGGTAACCGCGGATGCGCTGCCTGGCGTGACCATGGACGGTGTGGTGAATTCGATCAGCGGGGCGCCCGTTCTCCAGGGCGGGGACATCCTTTACACGGTGCACATCCTGCTGAAGAACCCCGATCCCCGGCTGTTGTGGGGAATGACGATGGAAGTGACGTTCACGCCGTAGACCACGTCCCATTGATGATCACCACATATTCCCTGGCGAACACCGAGATCTGCACATTCCCCTCCCATTGTTGGAAACGAGGAGATCGAGGTACCGGCTCCATCCGGTTGTAATGACAGCTAGCAATGGTACGAATGCTTGACCTTCATCTGATTCTCGGTTACAATTTTCGCCGCTTAAACAGTTGCCCCTTTAGCTCAGCGGATTAGAGCGTTTGGTTGCGGACCAAAAGGCCGTGCGTTCGAATCGCACAAGGGGCACCACCGAAGCGGGCAGCCCCCGCTTTTTTTCTTAATTATCGGGAGTATTAATGGAAAAATGCCAGATCTTGCTAACCAATGATGACGGGATCAAGTCACCAGGGCTGTGGGCGGCAGCAGAAGCGCTCTCGGAACTGGGATTCGTGACCGTGGCGGCGCCGCGCGAGCAGTCGTCGGGGATGGGCCGCAGCCTGCCGATGACCTCGGACGGCGTGATCCGCCCCGAGGTCCTGAACGTGCGCGGCAAGGACTGGACGGTGTACGCCGTGGGCGGGACTCCAGCCCAGGCCGTGCTGCACGGCATCCTCGAGATCATGCCGCAGAAACCGGACCTGGTGGTCTCAGGCATCAACTACGGTGAAAATGTGGCAACAGGAATTACGATTTCTGGAACAGTGGGGGCAGCCATGGAAGCAGCTTCGCAGGGCATCCCTGCCCTGGCAGCGTCCCTCGAAACCGGCCGGGAGCATCACCTGACGTATTCCACCGCGATCGATTTTTCGACGGCCGCATATTTCACAGCTTATTTCGCCCGGAAGATTCTGGAGAACCATTTTCCACCTGAAATGGATCTCCTGAAAGTGGACGTGCCTTCCGACGCCACGCGGCAGACACCCTGGCAAGTTACCCGGCTGGCGCAGCAGCGCTACTTCATCCCGGTCAAACCGAAGCGGACGTCCTGGGAGGAACCGGGGGTGGTGGATTACGAGGAAGCTGCCGACCTGGACAACGAGCGCAAAGACAGCGACGTATATGTGTTACGGGTGAAACGGCAGGTGTCGGTGACGCCGCTCAGCCTCGATTTCACGGCCAGGGTGGACTTTGACGGGCTGGACCGCCTGCTGCGCGGCAATGATTGACGGGTGGTAGGGGGCGTGATAGAATGCACTCCGCACCGGGCGTGTAGCTCAATGGCAGAGCATCGGCCTTTTAAGCCGTTGGTTAAGGGTTCGAGCCCCTTCACGCTCATCCCGACTCCCCATTTTGGGGAGTTTTTTGTTGAGAGCCCCCAGGAGGGGATATTATTCGAGCCTCTCCACGCTCATCCCGACTCCCCGTTTTGGGGAGTTTTTGTTGAGAGCCCCCCTAGGAGGGGATATTATTCGAGCCTTCGCACGACACCCCGAAGCGAAGCAGAGAGGGGCTCCACGCTCACCAGAGTCCTCTTTTATGAGAAGGCTTTTTTGTTGTGAGCCCGAATGGGTATATTTATTGTCACCATTTCAAAATCTCCCATCCTGTGGTTAAATCAATTCAGGAGACAGAAACTGGTGAGAATGCCGCGCTCAGGTCGGGGGTCACGACCGCCCTCCAGGAAACAATTCATTCAGCAAATCATGTCTGCACGCAAGGGTTTTATTGCTTTCCTACCGCTGATCGTCGCAGGTTGCATGCTGGTGGCCGCGACAGCAGTGTCATCCTTTTTCTACAACCCAAGCGTGGCCGTATACCAGTGTTACGCCAATGCTTTTTGGTATGGCGCAAAAACATCCCAAATCCTGCCAGCCAACCAATGCTTGTTCCTCCCGCAACTCTCCCAATACCATTCCCTACCTCTCGAATACCCCCCACTAACTTTGTTCATTTTCTCCCTGCCCCTGGTGGTGCCCGCAGCCAGTTACGGCGTCACGTTCGCGCTTTTCATGGGATTGACGGTAGCAATCATTTACGGGCTGCTTTTAAGGTACGGTCCGCGCGGGGCGGGGGCTTTTTTTGCAGCCGGCCTGCTGGCCGGCTGCCTGTCGACAACCCTGGCACGCTTCGACATTGTCCCGGCGGCGTTCACCCTGGGCTGCCTGATCTTGGCGGAACGCAAGCAGTGGACATTGGCATATATAGCACTGGCGATGGGTGTATTGATGAAGTTGTATCCAATCGTGCTTTTTCCATTATTATTCCTTGCAGAGCAGCGCGAGCAGGCCGGGTTTTTCATCCCGGCCGCGGGTGTCAGGCTGAAAACAGTCCCGGGTTTTTTATTTCAGGCCATCCGCAATATGGGTAAGTGGCGCTGGATGAACGGGCTGATGTTCAGCGGGGTAGTGTTGGGGGTGACCGTCTTTTTTTGGCTTGTGATATCACACGCAGCGGTCAGTCCGTTTTCCTACCTATACCAGCGTCCATTCCAGGTTGAATCGACCGGAAGTGTCCTGTTATGGCTGGTTTCCATTTTTGGCATTCCCATTGACTGGCAGTTTTCGTTCGGATCGGTGAACACGATCAGCCCGATAGCGGGAGTATTATCACAAGGTTTCGTAGCCCTGCTGTGGGTTGGATTGATTTTTATTTTCATCCAGCAATGGAGGGGAAAGATGGACCTAGTCCAGGCTGCCGTGGCTGCCCTGCTGGTGCTGTTGGCTACCAGCAAGGTTTTCAGCCCGCAATACATCCTGTGGCTGATCCCGCTGCTGGCGTATTGCTCGAGCGACAAGGGGAGGATGTGGCTGATCTGGGTCGGAATTTCCATCTTGACGACTCTCATCTACCCGTTCTATTATGCAATCATGGGCCCTCTCAATGATCCATCCCTGGCGCCCGGGTTCATGCCGACGATCATGGTGCGGAATGGACTATTTGTGCTGTTGACGGTCGCCTATCTTTTTAATTTCTGGAATATGCAGAAGCGTAGCACAATCGATGGATTAACTGAATAGCCAGAGAGAGAAGAGCATTGACCGCAATAGGGCTCAAGATAGTCCGATGCTGTTGACGGCGGCTTGCCCCAAGAGGTTTCCTATGGGATGCTTTACAATGCTTCACGATGTCGTCGATGGGGCGTGCGGGCGGTGGACTTGCACGCCGCGCATTCGAGCCTCTCCACGCTTACTGTGACTCCCTGAAAAGGGAGTTTTTGTTTAGAGTCCCCCACGTTTATAAAAATACTAATTTTCCCTCAAAACCAAGCCTGAAGTGGCTTTTTTTGTATTCTGTCAGTGGTTTAAAGTCGTTGCATAGAACAAGCGATATTTGTGGGAATTAAATCCTGAGGCGTGATCAAGCAGTAAAATTAAAAAGGGACAAAATGGAGAACATCAAGAGAAGGATCACAAGCATAGAACCAAGGATTGCAAGGATCGCCAGGATCTTTTTCGTCCCCTTCCTGAATAATGTAACATCGCCAAGCACATGACCAATCAAGCCGAGAATACCTCCCAAAACCATTACGATAATCGTGAAAATTGGACGGGGAGATTCCCCGGTGCGCCGAAATGCAGATAAGCATATTGAGAAATCAAATAGATCAATAACACGCCCACGGAAAGTCCTTCGGAAATGAAGGCTGCAATCCCGAGCCGCGATTGCCAGGGGGATGGTTGCGCTGGCACATTGACATTATTTGTCTCCATCTTCCTTCTCCTAAAAGGAATTTTATTGCATACATAACAAACCCCTTTGCGGACGTTCGGTTTCTATCGTATAGAACTGTCAACTTCCCCAATTTCTCGCGGTTCAATCGTCCTCCCTAAAACAAATTTGTTCGCGAGATCATTTCGTGTATGAGAAACCGTGACGGTGCTAAAATAAACATTGGGTTCGTAAATATATAGAAAACCGTGAGAGGCAGGGAAACGTTCCGACGCAGTGGATCACCCCAAAGAGGTTGCTCCGCGAGGAACGAGAAAACGAGAAAATATGAACCAGCCTCGGACCGAAAAGTAATGCTCCGTGGACAGGAGATTAGCGAATGAAAAAAACCTTGCAGCGAGTGTTTGGCCAGGGAATCTTTTATACAGGCTGGAAGAATGCAATTTTCAGCTTCCTGCTGGCTGTGGGCGTGTATTTTACAAGCCAGATCTATTACGCCCTGAACCACGGTCCGGCTGTGATCAATCTCCACACTGCGCTCGATTCAGCGATCCCCGTGGTGCCGATCTTTGTGATCCCGTACGATTCGCTGCAGCCGTACATCTATGCCACCCTGATCCTGTTCCTGCTTTTCAGGAGCAAGTACTTTCAGTCGGCGTGCCTGGCGATGATCACAGTCTGGTTCATCAGCTACGCGTTCTACTACTTCCTGCAGAGCGAAGTGATCCGCCCGGTATTGACCGGAACGGACACATTCTCGAAGATGGTGATGAACGTGTATGCCGGGGACAACGCTTACAACGATTTCCCCAGCCTGCACACCTCCCTATCCACGATCCTGGCGATCCACTGGGTGAAGGTGAACAGGCCGCTGGGGATCGTGCTCAGCATCTGGACGGCGCTGATCGTGGCATCGACCCTGCTGGTGAAGCAGCACTATATTGCGGATATGATCTTTGGGCTGGCGCTGGCGTTCGCGGCGGCGCTGTTGTATACGAGGATGCTCATCAGAAAGACGGAAAGTTAAACGCAGGCGCATTTCGTAAATTGCCTCTTCGCCAGGACGGCATCTCCGGGGATGTGCGAAGGGGGTGATAGGAAAACAGGACGATAGAGTACAATTAATTCAATGAAGACAAAAAGGGTCTTGTCGCGGGATGAATGGGGGACGTTGATCTTTGGCTTGACCCTGTTCCTGAGCATCCTCATCCGAATCTTTCCCGGAATCCTGACCAGCTTCCCGATCAACGACGGGGGCATGTTCATGGTGATGGCGCGCGAGCTGCGGCTCAACGGTTTTGCCCTGCCGGCCTATACCAGCTACAATAATTTTAATATCCCGTTTGCATACCCGCCCCTGGGACTGTACGTGACGGGCTTTTTGAGCGCACTGGGAATCCCCGAGCTGGCGATCTTCCGCTGGCTGCCGATCATCGTAAGCTGCACATCGGTGATCGTGTTCTTTCTGTTAGCCAATGCGCTCCTGAAGGACCGGCCGCGGGCGGCCGTGGCAACGATGATGGTCGCCATGATCCCCGGCAGTTTCGATTTCCAGATCATGGGCGGGGGTGTTACGCGCGCATTTGGCGTCTTGTTTTTTTGCCTGGCGATCCTGGCCGTCTATAAACTCTTCGAAACTCCTGGTTGGAAGTACACCCTGCTCGCCGTGGTGTTCTGTTCGCTGGCGGTGCTGAGCCACCCCGAGATCATCCTGGCGACTGCGGCAAGCTGTGCACTGGTCTGGATATTTTACGGTCGCACCTGGAAGAAAACACTGCTGGCGGGTGCAGTGGCAGTGGGCACGCTGGCGATGACGGCGCCCTGGTGGGGAACGGTGCTGGCGCAGCACGGACCGGCTCCATTCCTGTCAGCGCTGAACACCGGGGCATATAAAGGATTACCATTTTCGGCTTTGTTCGAAGGGTTGCTTGCCCCCGCCTCCCTATTCACACTGGTGGGACTCCTGCGACTGGGGGGTATCGCCTGGTGCTTGTGGAAAAAACAGTTCTTCCCGGTGGCATGGGTGCTGCTGCCGTTCATCGTCGAACCACGCAGCGCGGCCGGGATCGCGGCGTTCCCTTCCGCCCTGCTCATGGCGCTGTGCCTGACGGAGGCTTTGCCGGCGCTGGTTCAGCGGGTCCGAAAGGCGATGAAAAGGGAAACCGAAACAAAAGATTTTACGGAAACCACATGGATGACCGCGGTCCTGCTGGTGCTCATGTTCGGATTATTTATCGCCAGCGCCCTGCATGATTTTTCGCTGGCAAACACGACGCTCAAGCCGCCCGAACCGATGGTGATGATGGATTGGGTGACATACAATACAACAGAGAACAGCCAGTTCCTGATCCTGACCGGTTTTACCGGCGTACAAACGGACCCGATCCAGGAATGGTTCCCGGCGCTGACGGGACGCCGCGCCCAGACCGCCAGCCAGGGACTGGAGTGGACTCTGGGCAGCGGTTTCTTCACCCGCATCGACCAGTTGGTCGCACTGCAAAAATGCGGAGACGTGGGGTGCGTGGAAACCTGGTGCGCCGAAACGGGGCTGGGTTACACGGATCTGCTGGTGGAGAAAAATGACCTGACCCGGAGCCTCACCAGCTCGCTCAGCGGGGATAAGGGGTACAGCCTGGTTTACCAGAACGCAGAATACCTGGTGTACAACGTAAGCCATTGATATAAAGAAGACGGGGGGATTTACGGAGAGTCTCCTAGAGCGGCAGAATGATAACTACTAACCCGAAACGACTAACCCTAAAGGGTCCCCAGGGGGAATGATATGCTCCCCCTTCACCCTGCGGGTTTCGGGGACGATGTCGCAAAGTCGTTACTCCATAAGGAGATGCTGCGCGGGGTACGAGAAAAACGAGAAAATAGTGCGATAATTGAAACTGGAGAGGTGAGCAATGGACAGTGTGGTCATTAAAAAACCAAGAGAAATCTTCGTGATGGAAAAGGAAATCCCCGAACCCGGCCCGGGAGAAGTATTGATCCAGGTGATGGCCAGCGGGATTTGCGGGACGGACCTGCATATTTATCGAGGCGAATACCTGGGGGATTATCCGGTCATTCCGGGTCACGAGTTTTCCGGTATCGTTACGGCAGCAGGCCGACAGGTCACGCGGTTTAAAGTTGGAGACCGGGTGGCGGTTGAGCCGAATATCGCCTGTGATAACTGCATCCATTGTTTAAATAACCGCCAAAACTTCTGCCTGAACTGGCAGGCCATCGGTGTCACCCTTCCGGGCGGAATGGAGCAGTATGTCACGGCGCCTGAAAAGGCTGTCTTCAGTATCGGGAATTTGCCGTTCGAACAAGCTGCCTTCATGGAACCATTATCGTGTGTGGTGCATGGAGTCGAACGCGCCCGCATTGACCTGGGCGACAAGGTGGCCATCCTGGGGGCAGGCCCGATCGGAGACCTGATCCTGCAGATGGCGCGTTTGCAGGGTGCGGCGCAGATCACGGTGCTGGAAAACAACCCGGGGCGGGCGGAATTGGCCCGCCAGCTGGGCGCCGACCAGGTGGTTGACCGCATGGAAGACCTTCAGCCGGATACTTACGACGTGGTCATCGACGCGACCGGGATGATATCAGTAATGAACAGGGCAATCGATTTTGCCCGGCATGGCGGGACGGTGCTGTTGTTTGGAGTGCCACCATCCGGTACGAAGATGGAATTCGAAGCCTTCAAAATCTTTCGGAAAGGCTTGACCTTGCTGTCTTCCTATACGTCTGTGCGGAATTCATTCCAGGCAGTCAACCTGCTGCAAACCGGACAGGTGAGGGTGGAAGCTTTGATCTCGCACCGCCTGCCTCTGAAAGAGCTTGCGAGAGCATTGGAAATGATCGAGAGTCATGATCCTGCGGTGAAAAAGGTGATCATGCTCCCGAATGGATAGGGAGAGCGATACGCGCGTGACGGGGGTGAGGGAAACAGGCCTCGCGTCTACGATCCCGCAGAAATCATTCCAGGGAGCGAACCTGGAAATAATGATGCCCTTCCATTGATCAGGAGGGGCGTTCATATAATTATGGACAAATGCAACCCGGTGCAGCGCTAATCAGTGCCCGACTTAATTTCTGTCACCGCCGGGCCAAGCGGGGCGAGTTCACGCTTCCAGAACAAGGAGGCCACCGAGAGGAGCACAACCCCAACCAGCGCGCCGCCAATCAGCACCGCCCGGGGTGCGCCCTGCAGGCCTCCCAGCAACTGGGCCAGAAATCCGCTTCCGAGCGCCCCCAGCGACGGCAGTCCAATCAAGGTGATGGCGTAGAGGCTCATCATGCGCCCACGGATCTGGTTGGGAACGGTGACCTGGATAAAGGTGGCGATCATGGTGCCGTAGACGGTGGAGGCCAAGCCGCCAATGAAAAGAAGGATCCCGCCCAGGAGCAGAGAGGGGCTGATGGCGAACAGGACCAGGCACAGGCTGAAGACCAGCCCGCTCGAGATCATGACCGCCCCCTGGCGTTTCAAGTGGCGGAAGGAGGCCATCCAGAACGCTCCAATCAGCGCCCCGCCCCCGGCCGCTGAGAGCAGGATGCCGTAACCGACTTCGCCGCTTTTCCAGATGTCACGGGCAAAGACCGGGAGCAGGTTCTGGTAGGAACGCCCAAAAACCGCGGCCAGCGCCGACAACCCGAGCAGCGCCAGGATGAAACGGACCCGCCACGCATAGGACAGGCCGCTCATGATCGCCTTTCCCAGGGGGGCGCGCTCTTCCACGCCGCTGTGGCGGCGGACATTCCGCACACCCGTCAAGGCAATGATCACCGCCAGGTAGCTGACCGCGTTGATAAAGAACAAGGTCCCCGCGCCGAGGGGAGCCAGCAGAGCCCCCGCCAGGGCCGGCCCGAACAGGGCGGCGCCGTTGTATGAGGCGGAGTTCAACGAGATGGCGTTCATCAGGTGCTGCTGGGGGACAAGGTCGGGTATGAGGGCCTGGCGGGCCGGATTGTCAAAAGCCAGCAGGGAGGAAGTGAGGAATGAGGCCGCCAGGATGTGCCAGACGTTGATCTGCCCGGTCCAGGACAGGACCGCCAGGGTCAGCGCCACCAGCAGCTGACCGGCCTGGGTCACGTACAACAGGCGGATGCGATCGACGTGATCGGCGACCACCCCGCCGACCAAAGGCAGGAAGATCATGGGCAGGGCAAAACTCAGCCCGAGCAGTCCCAGCCAGAGCGGGGAATTGGTGAGCTGCAGCATCAGCCAGCCCTGGGCAACGTTCTGCATCCACGTGCCGACGTTCGAGACGATCAGCCCGCACCAGAGCAGGGTGAAGTTGCGGTGCTGAAAGGCAGCAAAGCGGGGGTGGGGTGCGGTTTGTTCGCTCATATTCTATTTGGGAACCGGGTTTGGATTCGTTGGATATTATCACAAAACTCAACCCCGTTCCCGGGGAGGCGCTTCCCGGAAGAACACCCTCCCCAAGGGAGCGCTTCGCGGGGGACTATGCCGTGAAAGACGACATTAGATGCATCGGGTTCTCCTGAACCCGATGCGGTCTGGTGCGGCGTGACGCCTAGAGCATCGACGACTCATCCCCCAAAGGGGACGCTACGCGGTGTCGTCGATGCGACCTACGGCAGCTGGCCCCACAAGGGGGTGCTTCCCCTCCCTGCCGGTCGGGGACGATGTCGCGAAAGCTGCCTAGGTCGTGAATGATGAGGTGGGGAGAGCGGTTGCGTTTATAAAAGAGAATTAACCGCGAAGAAAAAAAGAACGCGAAGTATCCTAAATATTTCTTTTATAAGGGCGACCCGGCGGGTCGCCCCTACATGCCGCATCCCAGCCTTACCTCCCGCAAGTGACTCGGGACAACGCCGTCCCTCCCCCACTCAGCTTCGCTTCGGGGGCAATCGCCCAAATCATTGGGTGTAGCACCGACGACTCGTGTCGTCGGTAGGTCCCTTGAGCAAATTTACAGGCCAAAACGATTACAAACGAATGACTGATTTTAAGCATTTTCTAGATTTATTGATGGTTGTGTGAAACTATTTTTCCTGGTTGGGGGAAGCCTTCCCAAAAGGGGACAATGTCCCCACAAGACGGTGATAATATCCCCACAGGGCGCTCCCCAGAGGGAGTCCCTACGGGATCCCCTCGATAAACCTCGGGGACGATGTGCTGCGCGATGCTCCGCGAGGGACATTGTCCCCACAGGACGCTCCCCAAGGGAGTGCTCCGCGAGGGATAATATCCGACCCATACAAGGACCATGCAATCCCCATGGGTGGGGGTGTGGAGAGGAACCCGGCCAGGGGTGGAGGAACGACTGAGGAACGATTATTCTCTACCCGGGGGTGCGAGTTCACCAATCCCAAAAGAGGGCGTGATAAAGTGCAGGGATAGTACCAGCCCGATCGGTTATCAAGGTGCAAGGCATCGACGACTCATCCCCCTGAGGGAGACAATGACGCGGTGTCAACGTTGTGGCTGTTGGGTGACAACCATCGACGACTCTTGTCGTCGACACCTGCACTGCACCAAACGCAGTGCGGTGCAAGTGTATGGACGATGGCGGCTTGTTGCCGCCTCGTCTCAGCACAATAATAGAACATATTTTCTGTTAAGTCAAGAGGGGGAAAAAAGAAAGAGCGCCTCCCCATAAGGAAAAGGGAGGGCGCCAGCCTGGTTAAGTGGACCGATACGATCAATGCAGGTTGAGTGAAACGGACCCAAGTTATTACACGATACCGTGGAACAAAATCCCCATCGAAAATATGCCGGGGGCATTTTTATGAAATTGATTGACGACCGATCGTGGTCAGTCCACAACGAACCGGTTCCAACACTTCGCTTCCTTTACGCTGGCGGTTATCGTGATCGATCAGCCATCGCCCAATAGTTTGCGTTACTGGCAGGCGGGAGGGCGTGGACAATGCCTGGGAGCAGAAATAAATCGACGCCATGAAAATGTTCAAATATGGCGACGAATCCCACCTGTCCAGTGCACGCTGTGTCAGCCTGCGTTTTGCGGCTTGTACTAACTGGTTGGAGGTTGATGTATGTAATTAGGACGCAAGTAAGCAAGTTCGAATCCTGTGCGAAGCATGTTGTGGTACGAAGGATTGGGGTCTTCGGGTGTGTCTTCGCCAGTTTCAGTGACAAACCATTTACAACCAAGTAACAAACCGTCCTGGATACGGCGTTCAAACATTGCACCTTGTCCACCACGCTTTCGATGTGATGCGAGTGTACTCCCGAAACCAAGCCAGCCAACATCATTTTTTACAAACATTGCCGCCGCTGAGACAGGCTGTTCTCCATCGAAGGCGAGATAATGATGCCATCCCGACTTGCCCACGTTGCCGTTAACCAATGGACGTAGTTCTGGCGGCATTTCGAAAGCGGTGAGTGCAACATCTGCATAGGCATCCGCATGTTCTTTCCCGATAGATTCG
>JADGQC010000229.1 GCA_017882125.1 Anaerolineales bacterium | reverse complement strand
TGGCGGGCAAAGAGGGGGAGGGAAGGGAGGGGGCGACCGGAACCGCCATCCAGAACAGCCCGAGCTGAAAGATAGTCTCTTAATGCAGCCAAAGAGCGGCCAGAAAACCGTACGACGGCCTGCTTATCGCCTTTGCCGATAATGATGGCGCGGCCCTCATTCCAGTCAATGTCGCCACGCCTCAAATTGCAGGCTTCATGAACCCGTAATCCCGTGTCAGCGAGGGTAAGGAGAAAGGATCGATCCCTTAATGCGCGTAACCGTTCACTGGGGTTGTCTGACAAGTTTTTAGTAAAATCGGTCACATAGTTTAATACCGTTTCTATATCGTTTCGAGGAAACTGGGGTAAACGCTGTCCAGGACGGCGTGAGCGCTGGCGTAACAAGAGCCTCAAGCGGGTGAGATTGATATCAGCGAGTTTTTCCGCAGCCAGGTATTCGTAGAAGCGGACGGTGGCTGCCAGGTAGAGTTGTTCGGTGGCAGGAGATAAATCCTTGAGCGCATCAGCCAGCCAGGATGCGGCGTCTTCAGTAATTATAGAAACGGGTGAATGATCAGGGTCGAGGTGGTTTTCTTTCAGCACCGTGCCAAACAAATGCAGCCCATTGGAGTATGAGCGGGCCGTGTTCACGCTACGAGCCAATTTGACCGTATCCAGGAATTTATTGATGGCTTGGGAGATCTTAGGGGCTTCCATGATAAAATCCTTATGCTTATGATAATAATACTTATCGAAACCATTGTCATTATAATGCAATCTTTTCCCCTGGTCAAGCTCCCCCCTGCCAGCTTCCGGGCGCAAATATCCAGGCAGATTCTGTACAGGAGCTCGCACAATTTGGTACCTTACATGGAAATTATCGCTCTTGAGATCCATGGAGGAAGCCGATCGCCGAATGGCTCCCCCACCCCTTCCAATTACCACCGAATTTGTGCGATGACATGAACCGGGATCCCTGGGTGAAGGAATGCGATAGTAGCTGCCGCGGCGGCGACGTTCGCGATCTATTTTATGACGGATGGATCTACGGGCACGGTACCCTTGCTGGAGGAGAAAAAGAGCCAGGTATTTCTCCCAGGATAGGGCTTCTGAAGGGGCAAAAACGACACGGTTCCGGGAAATTGCGAAACAGCCGCGCTCCACGAGGTCGTGCAGGGTGGTCCCGCCATAAGTGTCGAGATACCACTCGAGAATCTTGTAGATTGTCTGCATGCGGCCAGAACGGAAGAGGGACGAGTAGAGATCCCGGCAAGGGCGGACAGGGTATTTGCCTGCCAAATCCTGCCAGCGAAGACCGTTAGCGAGTTTCCATAGAATGCCTTCCAGGAGGAAACGGTCAGAGGGCAATGGCTTGCGGCGGTGATATTTTCGAAAGTAATCCAGGTTGGCATGCAAGGAGACGAAGGTTTCTTCCAATAGCGACCACTGAGCGTCGGTGAGATGAGGCGATTCCCAGCTCAAATTTGCGTGCAAAATAATTAATTTTTGAGGAACGAATGCAGGCTGGACAGGAATGCCGCGTTCGAAGGACTCCCAGCGCAGGAGCGCAGGAAGATGCCGGACAATGGAGCGCAAATGTGCCTGCCTGCCGCCAAGTTCATGCAGGTTGCGGATGATTTTCAGGTTTTTTCCGACTATCAGGGTGGCTGCACGAACCCAGTGAAGCAATTCATTGTGAGGTAAACCATTCATGGTTACTTCAAGGGAATGCACCAATTTAGAACGGTTTTCGCGCAGTTCCCTTTTGCCTGAAGCGATCGCTTGCGCCTGAAGAGATTTTAGCAAGGTGGATGGATCCTGGTGAGTTTGGGAAGTCTTCAATGTTGATAGACAAGGTTTTAAGTTATGCGCAGCATACAGCCCATGACGGAGGGCGTTGGAATTGCCAAGCTGACCACCCCGCTTGCGATCTATAGTCAGCTTAAAAGAACCTGGAAAACCAGGATGAGACCGGGGAGAATTGCGAGGGAGATTATTGAGCATAGTCAAGCAACCGACGACAGTTTATCGTGGAGCGGCAAATGATCATTTGGAAAAGGAAACACTGCGTGACTCCAATTGATGAAAAAGTCCAACGTATATATTATAGAACATAATTTCTATTTTGGGAAGGGAGTGTTAAGGAACATTGTCCAGCAATAAAACGTCTACACCATTGACTTCATCTCCATATTTCATTAAACTATTTAATAAGAGGAGAAACATGATGAAGAAATCAATCATTTCGCTTGTAATAATGGCCCTCATCGCGACTGCGTGCAACCTGCCAGGCTCCATCAACCCGGCAACCTCGCTCCCCCCAGAAGCGGTATTTACTCAAGCCGCACAGACTGTGATATCAGAACTCACCCGGGTTGCAAATTTCGCTTCCCCCACCAGCGCCGTGACCAGCGCACCTACATCAACAAACACTCCAATTCCAACCAACACGCCGATATTTACACCGACCAATACACCCATTCCCTGCAATTTAGCCACCTGGGACCCAGACACTATTGATGTAACCATCCCAGATAACACGATAATGGCTCCCAACCAGACATTTTCAAAAACCTGGCGAATTCTAAACGTAGGAACTTGTTCATGGAATTCAAGCTACCTGCTCATTTTCGACCATGGAGATGGAATGGGTATTACGACTGGATATACCCAACAGTTGACAAGCGGAGTTGTCAACCCGGGGCAATGGGTTGACCTTACGGTCAACAATCTGAAAGCTCCAGCAACCAAAGGAACTTATACCGGATACTGGCGTTTGCGCGACCCAGGCGGGGAGATATTTGGGATCACACCCACCGCAGGTACATTTGTGGTTAAGATCATAGTAGTGAATACTATAACAATAACCCTCACCCCAAAGGTTGGCGAAAGCGGTACCATCCGTTCAGATGCCGGCCCATTCCCTGACTACACAGTTGGTGAATCAAATGCAGATATCACCCGCACAACCGAGGCTTTCTTAAGCTACGATATCTCAGTGATCCCGACCAATGCCACAATTACGGAAGTTAAAACAAATTTCTCGGCTTACACAACCGAAGGAAATCCGTTTGGGCTGGGTGCTTTATTTGCTTACCTGACAGATTATGGCTTAACGCTCGAGCCCAGCGATTTTGTGGCGGCATATACGCCGGGGAGGACCGTAGACTGGGGGTCGACTGCCGCACTAAATATTATTGAACCATCCCCACAATTAAAATCCAACCTTCAATTAAAATTAGGAACTCCCCGCTTGCAGTTACGACTTCAATTTCCAGGGTCTAACGGGGATGCTGTCAAAGACAGGATCACGTTCACAAACCCCAGCCTGGTCGTCACCTACACAACCCCGTAATATAAGGTGAATTAAGCAACCCCGGCTAAAATTGCCGGGGTTGCTTTTAATTAGTCTTCAGGACTTCCCATGCACCCACCCAGGGTTTCCCCAACCGATTACCAGGAGCGACCGAAACCTTATTGAGTTTTTGGGCCGCTTGGGCTGCCACAACTGCAATCTCTCCCCAATCTTCCTTTCTCAAACCAGCCCGCATTTTTTTTGCCAATTGACCTGCCCAGGCCCACTCCATCCTAAACTTGTCGGCTTTGACCCAATAATCGCGTTTTTCCCAAGCCGCTACTGATACATCTATAGTTGCGGCGATCCTTTCGAGAGCCAATATAATGAAAGCTGCGAGATCCCGTGATTCCATCCCCGGTTCGGATTGGAGCACCATTTCACGAACTGCAAGGACAATGGTTTTGGAAAGATGAGAGCGTTCTTTTCCAGCGCTGTCGGGATTGATGATGCGAGTCAATGAATTCTCCTAAAGAAAAAACGAATACGGCGATTATACTGCAAAGAGATGGAGGCTTCCTCAAATTCGTGGCAGCCTCATCCCTGTAAGCAAAAGATTAACAGGAACACTGCCTTTATTGACGCACACTCCCCTTACGCTTATAATCTTCCAGTTCCGGGGAAGTGGCGGAATTGGCAGACGCGCAAGACTTAGGATTTTGTGCCGCAAGGCGTACGGGTTCAAGTCC
>JADGQC010000228.1 GCA_017882125.1 Anaerolineales bacterium | reverse complement strand
AATTGCTCCGCAATGGATTTGAGTGCCTTGGCAGCAGCCGATTCAGGATGGGATATCACCACTGGCGAACCGGTGTCACTGCCGATCCTGACCGTCTGTTCCATTGGTACAGCACCCAGGAATGGGACCTTGGCGATCCGGGCAAGGTCTTCGCCTCCGCCGGAACCGAAGATCTCACCGCGCATGTTTTCGACGACACCCAGGATGGGAACCTCAAGCGTACGGAACATTTCCAACCCTCGGCTGGCGTCCTCCAGAGAAACCATCTGGGGCAATGTTACTATCACCACACCTGAAAGCGGCAGGGACTGGGCCAGCGACAGGGGGACGTCGCCGGTGCCGGGCGGGAGATCGATGACCAGGTAGTCAAGCTCGCCCCATTCCACGTCGGAGAGGAATTGGCGGATGGCGGAATTAAGCATCGGTCCGCGCCAGATCAGCGGCTGACCGGGTTTGACCAGGAACCCCATCGACATCACCTTGACGCCGTGTGCTTCGGCAGGGATCAATTTCTTGCCATCCGTGCCGGGAATATCGTGGACACCCATCATGGTGGGGATATTGGGTCCGTAAATATCGGCATCCATTAATCCCACACACGCACCGGCTTGCGCCAGGGCTACTGCCAGGTTTGCGCTGACGGTGCTCTTGCCCACGCCGCCTTTCCCGGATGCCACCGCAATTGCGTTTCTGACCGGGAGCTGCAGCAGCCCGCGCAGGCGCCCATCCGCGGGCACGCTGGAATCCATTTTTATATTTACTGTTTTCACACCGGGGATGGCAAGCACAGCCTGTCGGGCGGAATTCTCTATGCTTGTCTTCAGTGGGCAGGCCGGAGTGGTCAGGACGATCGCAAAACTGACCGTCCCGGACTTTATTTCCAGATCGCGCACCATGTTCAAAGTGACCAGGTCTTTGTGTAATTCGGGGTCCTGGATCTTGCCCAGGGCAGCCAGGACGGTTTCAGGGGAGATATTTGGGGACATGATTACCTTTCAAATCGTAAAGTATTAATAAGATGTTGATGGTTTCGATGAAACAGACTAATTTAGGGTTTCTTCTGCAAATACAAGGTTACTTCGGTCCAGGCCGTCTCGTAAAGACCGGTTAATTCCTGGTCCGAGCCGTGGAAACGCTTAAGGGATTGCTTGCCGCAAAGTGTACAGCCATGAATGGCGCGAAATGAATCGGCATTGCAATTTGCGCAGCTGTTTAAGCGTGCCATCATCAGCAGGAATGCCATTTGTTCGGGGCTGTCCGACCCGGATTTTTGAACAGCCGTCACCAGGTCCTGCCATGGTTGACCGCGTTCGCTGGCAAGCGAGGGGATATTGCTTGGAGGAAAAATTAATCCGGTGTCGAAGTCGTGCATGGCAGTGTTTATTCCACCCGGACTGTGCGGGAAGCGGCTTTGGCAGCCCGGGCGGCATCTTCCCGCTTTGCATTTACCGGACGAATGGCTGAATAATATCCGGCAGATTTCGACAACCCGGCTTCGTCATAGACACTGCGCTTGAATGAGGCCAGTTCGTAATCATGGTCCATTTTTATGGCGTCGAAAGGACAGAATTCAGCACACAGGCCGCAGTTCATGCAGATATCCGCGTCGATATAAAATTGGGCAGGGTCTGGGATCGGACGCCCGGTGGCTGGGTCGGTGGAGCGGACGATCCAGATGCATTGCGGCGGACACACCTTGGCGCAAATGCCGCAGGAAGTGCAGCGCAGAGTCTTTTCCCCATTCGCGCCTTCATCGTAGACCAGGAATGGTACAAAGCGGAACTCTTCGGGGACTGGGATCTTTTCTTCCGGATACTGCACGGTAAAAATGCCGCGTCCTTCCTTGCTGGACCGGTGTGCAATGCCCTTATCGTTGTTATACCTCCTGCCCAGCCAGACCAGGTCGTCGAGGTAGGTTTCAGCAAATCGTTTAAGACTGACGCTAAGACCTTTCAAAATACCTTTACCATACATGTCGCTCATGGGGTTCTCCTAACGATCCACTTCACCCAGGACAATGTCGATCGAGCCGAGTACGCCCACCAGGTCCGCAACTTTTTGTCCCACACACATAGGGCCAAATGCGGTCAAGTTTATGAAAGATGGAGCCCGTACGTGATAGCGCCAGGGGTTGGGTTTGCCGTTCGAGATGACGTAGAAACCAAGTTCCCCCTTGGGACCTTCCACCCTTCCATAGGCTTCCCCGGGTGGAACTCGCACCTGGTACATCGGTTTAAGAGCCATGATAGGTCCTTCTGGAAGGCCTTTAACCGCCTGCTGAATGATGCGAATGCTCTGTCGGATCTCGTCGAAGCGCACCATCAGCCGGTCGTAAATATCTCCATTCGAACGAACAACCACGTCAAACTCGAACCGGTCGTAGATGGAATAGGGTTCAGCCCGGCGTACATCATAAGGGATGCCGGAAGCGCGCAGGAAGGGACCCGCGGCTGAATATTTGATCGCGTCTTCAGCAGTCAGCACACCCTGCCCGATCCCGCGCGAGCGGATGATCTCGTTCTCGCTCAGGAACCGATCGATTTCTTCGATTTTGCGCGGGAAGCGCTCGAAGAACAGATCCTTGATCTTTTGCAGCACACCCTCCGGCAGATCGCGTGCTACGCCGCCAAAGCGGAAGTAGTTGCACATCATCCGGGAACCAGATACCGCTTCGAAGATGTCGAGGATTAGTTCGCGCTCTTCCAACGCATAAAGCATGGGTGTGAAATAGGCACCCAAATCATTTAACAAGCTGCCGATCAGAAACAAATGATTGGAAATCCGCGTCATCTCAGCCATCATGACGCGGATGTAATCGGCGCGTTCGGTGGGTTTGACATTCATCAATTTTTCCACGGCAAGCGCATAGCCAAAATTATTACTCATCGAAGCGAGATAATCGAGACGATCGGTGTAAGGCATGTTCATGATATATGTGTTGCGTTCCCCGATCTTCTCATGGTTGCGGTGCAGGTAACCCATCACCGGTTTGAGGTTGATAATCTTTTCCCCATCCAGCATGACAGCCACCCGGAATACCCCATGGGTGGAAGGGTGCTGGGGACCCATATTTATAATGATATGGTCGGTATCCAAACCGACTTCTTCTTTCTGGTAAACACGTAATGCATCATAGAGAGCTTTTTCCGGATCGAATGTCTGGCTGGCAGGGTTAAAACCATTAGGGTAGGCAATATTGTCAGCATACAGGTTTTTGCTCTCTGCCATCACCAGCTTGCCATCCGGCCAGCGTGATTTAAATGGTTTTCCCTCTTCTTCGAAGTACGGTTCATGCCAGTCTTTCCGCATGGGGTGACCGGCAAAGCCTTCCCACATGAAGATGCGGCGCAGGTCGGGGTGACCCGTGAATTTGATCCCAAACAGGTCCCAGGCTTCGCGTTCCTGCAGTTCAGCTCCCGGATATAGGGGCACCAGCGAAGGGACTTCGATCGGGTCAACCCGCGGTACCTGCACTTTGAAAATCACTCCTGAACCACCGGTTGTTTTGTAAACTTGGTAGACTACTTCCATTTTGCCATCAGGCAAATAGTCGACGGCTGTAACGGAGGAGAGGTAGTCGTACCCAAATTCATCCCGCAGGGCAGTGGCAAATTCAAGCAGGGCTGCGTTCTCCACCATCCAGCCGGAATAACCCGGGCGGGTATCAGGATGGACAGTTCCGGGGAAACGTGCTTCCAGGTCAAGGGATTGGACAGGGGCAGGAGTGTTCAAGGCTGTCTCCTAGTTCTTGTCGCCGTTCTGAATGAGTGTTATTTTGCGGGGGTCGATCAAGTCCGGGCCGAGCATGGGGACTGGAATTTCTGCCAGGTCTGGTCCTTTTTTATACCAGCGGGCGGTTTTGATGGGTTCACCACGAATCTTCTCCTGCACCTTCATCAGACCGTTCAGCAAGGCTTGCGGAGTGGGCGGGCAGCCCGGGACGTAAACGTCTACCGGGATAAATTTATCCACGCCTGAAACAACGTTATAGCCTTCCTTGAATGGGCCGCCGCCTGAAGCGCAAGC
>JADGQC010000227.1 GCA_017882125.1 Anaerolineales bacterium | reverse complement strand
GCCATGTGCCTGGCAGGGATGAATGGCATCCTGCTGGCATTTGGGGTGCTGGGAGCGAATTTCAAGTGGGAAGACCCTCGCAAAATGTCCGCCGGTGGATTGGGTTGTCTTGGGCAGTTCCTGACCATGCTTTACCTGCCGCTCGCCTTTGGGCTGTTCATCGGTCCTCTGTGGCTCGTCTCGGCTTTTAACTTCCCCCAGTTTTATGGGTATCTGGCGGGGGCAATCCTTGGCACCCTCGTCACTGCAGCTTGCGCCTTCCTTCCGCCCTGGTTGGTTCAGGGAAAAGTGGCACGCTTGGCGGAATCATGAGAATGGACTCTTAATTTCAGCTTTTCGATGTTGTTCCGGTATCTCTCCGGTAAGTATCCTTAAATACGGGCGAAGCACATCGTCCTGTAAAGGATGCCTCGCCCTTTTTCCTCTTCACTCGTTTTTTCGTGATCCCTGTGGTGAATACGGATTTATTAGAGGGGAACAAATCCATCTGCAATTCGTTATAATCTCAAGGATGGATCGTCTCCTCGAGGCAGCCGTGTTCAAGAAATGTCTTGTATTTATTCTCGCCGTCGTTCTCGCCGCCTGTGCTGGTACCCCTTTACCGGCTCCCACGCCCGCGCCTGAACAGGTGGATGCTGAGCAGCAGGCCGTTTATGCCGCCCTCCTCCATGGCCTTTATTCGTCAACGAATTTCGTCATCATGGACACCTCTGCCACCAGTCCGGGCGGAGTGGGGAATACCGCCTCCATACTCGTCAATATCCTCCAAAATATGCACGGTGTTGACGCGCATACTGCGGATAATTTCCGGGCGCGCAACGACGCCTCCTACCCTGTCAGCCCGCGCATGGACCTCGGCGTCCCTTATGTCCTCCTCACCCGTGACCAGATGACGGGGCTTTTCAATCAGAACCAGGACGGCTGGCAGCTGTTCTACGAGCAGTACCCGGGTGCTCCGGGCATCACCACCCTTTCACGGGTCGGCTTCAATGCTGCCTTTGACCAGGCGCTGGTTTATGTCGGCACCATGAGCCACTGGCTGGCTGGCGCGGGTTACTTTGTCCTGCTCAAAAAGGTGAATGGAGCCTGGGGGATCGATCAGCAGGTCATGTCCTGGATTTCATAATCGGGTACAATAACCTGCGTGTCCGGTTTGAAATCCCCCTTCTTTTGGTTTATTTTGGCTCTCCTGACCACTGCCGGGTTGACCGCTCTCGGCCCTCAGGAACAATCCCTCGGTTCGAATGTACGCATTGTTTACCTCCATGGTGCCTGGGTGCTGACCGCCGAAGCAGCCCTTGGGGTTTCCGCGCTTGTTGGGCTGTTGGGCATTTTAGCTCGCAGCGACCGGCTGCATCAATGGTCCTCCGCCCTCGGTCGCACCGGCCTCGTTTTCTGGGTGGTCGATCTGCCGCTTTCGGTCTGGGCCATGGAAGCCAATTGGAATGGACTGTTTTTAAGCGAACCGCGTTTCCGACTTGCCGTTATCTTTGCCGTCACTGGAGTCCTGCTCCAGGTCGGCCTGACTCTGCTTGCCAAACCAGCCTTCACCTCCCTTTTTAATGTTTTATTCTTCGTCGCCCTGTGGATCGGGTTAAAAGAAGCCGGGTACGTTTTGCATCCGCCGCCCTCCCCCATCTTTGGTTCCGGGATTTTATCGCTGGAGTTGTTTTTCATTGGGCTCATCCTCCTCACCGTGATTGCCGCCTGGTTCCTTACCCGCTGGTGGCACTCCCGGTGACGTCGAATTCCATCCCTCCTTCGAAAATTGGACCTGCTTCCAATCGGTCAAAAATGGAAACTGCGCCCCGCCCTGAAACCGGGGCTGCTTTACAGATCGCTGCCTTCACCGTCTCCCGCACCGTTATCAATACCCTGCATCGCATGGTCTACCCTTTCCTGGCAGTGCTGGCCCGTGGCGTGGGTGTCGACCTGATTACCATGTCCTATGCCCTCACCGCTCGCAGCCTGGTCGGCACGGTCGGCCCGTTTGCCGCTGCTGTCGCCGACCGCCGGGGGCGCAAGTTTGGAATGCTCTTTGGGATCGTTCTGTTTACGTTCGGGGCTGCGGTTGTGGTCTTTTGGCCCGTCTTCCCGGCCCTGGTCATTTCCATCATTCTTTCCACGCTTGGCAAGTACATTTTCGACCCTTCCATGCAGGCTTACCTTGGCGACCGTGTCCCCTACGCCCGCCGCGGCCGGACCATTGCAGTCACCGAGTTCGGCTGGTCGCTTGCCTTTGTCCTCGGGATCCCGCTTGTGGGTTTTCTCATCTCCCGCAGCGGCTGGATGGCTCCATTCCCGCTCTTGGCGGTGCTGGGGGTGCTCATTTTCGCTGGTCTATCCTGGATGCTGCCGAAGGACAGGCAGCCTGCCGCCGATAACCCCACTTTTTCAGCTAACTTCCGCACCGTGCTCACTTTTGCGCCTGCCCTGGCAGGGCTGGCGGTTGGACTGTTTGCCAGCGCTGCCAACGAGGTGGTCAATCTCATCTTCGGAGTCTGGTTGGGTGACTCGTTTGGTCTGCAGATCGCCGCATTGGGCGCGGCTTCGGCAGTGATCGGGCTCTCCGAACTGTGTGGGGAGGGACTTGTCGCCGCATTCGTCGACCGCTTGGGCAAGCCGCGTGCCATCGGTTTTGGGTTGGTTGCGAACTGCCTGGCTGCCGTGGCTCTGTTTTTCCTTGGGCGCACTGAGACCGGCGCCCTGGTGGGTCTTTTCTTCTTCTATATTTCCTTCGAGTTCACCCTTGTCAGCGTCATTCCCATGATGACCGAAGTCTTGCCGTCCGCCCGCGCCACCCTGATGGCCTTCAATGTCGCCTCCCTTTCCCT
The DNA here is from genome assembly GCA_017882125.1 of Anaerolineales bacterium. Lineage (GTDB taxonomy): Bacteria > Chloroflexota > Anaerolineae > Anaerolineales > Villigracilaceae > UBA877. Next base: position 1,223 of record JADGQC010000227.1, on the reverse strand, counting down.
CGGTCGTGCTCTCGGCGACTTATTGGCCCCTCGCCTTTACCTGTGGGGCTTCTGGTTTGTCGTGCTGGGCGCAGTTGCTTTCAATCTTCTCGCACTGCTTGCCCTGCGCAAGGTTAAAACAGCCTGATTTTCTAGAATCCTTACCACAATTTCTTGTAGTAACGACTTAGCGGCGTAACGACTTGTAGTAACGACTTTGCGGAGCACCCTTTAGGGTCAGTCGTTATAACACCTACTTCCCGAATAATCCCACCTGCCCATCCTGTTGGGGATTTCTTTTTTTTAACGGATCCGGTTGTTGGGACAGTGTAAGAATATATTGCCCAAAAAGTGCGATAATGATTTGGGAGGGCATACGATGAATACTGATTTTGGCGTAATTTCGATAATCGCAGTAATTTCATTGGCACTTGTAGCGATGGCAAGTATTCTTGCTCCCTTTCTTTTGAGTCTCATAAACGATTCCATCAAATGGAAACGGGAAGCCAATGCGAATGAATTGCAAAGTATTGACGAAAAGACGGTCGCGTTGCTCGGAATTCTCTCTCAGTTTAGAAGTGGAAATATTGTCCAGGCTGCCGGCCGTCCGGCGGAAGAAACTTACAGCAAAATATTGGGCCATTATTATGCCTGGGAAAGAGCCATTTGGCCGAGATGCAAAGAGCCTGACCGTGAGAGGGCGAAACAATTGCGCGGCAGGTTCGAAAATGGCAACTTTAAGTCCCTCTTTGATGGGGGCCCAATGATCGCAAATGAGATTCTGGCTTTGACCCACATCGCAGGTGAAAGAATTAACTAGCGCAAGCGTTACGTAACGTCCAATAATTATTCGTTCCGATGCTCTGCGTCGGAACGAATTTATGTAGTGACGACTTTGCGTCATCGTCCCTCGCGACATCGTCCCCGAAACCCGCAGGGTGAAGGGGGAGCACATTGTCCCCGCCTTTTGGGGATCCCGTAGGGACCCTTTAGGGTTAGTCGTTGTTATTATTATGTATGAGGCAAACAACCCCTTTTCTTGGGGGGCTTTGTCCCTCGCGAAGCACTCCCCCTGAGGAGCATTCTCAGGGGATGTCTTTAAGGAATCAAAGTTAAATCATCCTCCCCCATTTTTTGTACGGGTAGACTTCCCCCGAAATAATGGACACAAAAAATGTCCTGATGGAGTAGACTACGATCATCAGGAGAGAAAGAATGGACGAGCGGAAATATCGGTCATACGC
>JADGQC010000226.1 GCA_017882125.1 Anaerolineales bacterium | reverse complement strand
ATTGCTTTCTTTCGGCGGTGCCGGCGGTCTGCATGCTGCCGATCTCGCCCGCGGACTTGGCATCCCGGCTGTCCTTGTCCCACCCCTCGCTTCCACCCTTTCGGCGTTTGGCATGCTGGCTGCAGACGTTATTAAAGACTACACCCTCACGGTCATGCTTCCCGGCAGCACTCCCGTTGACGATCTGGCTGCCCGGCTTAAGCCGCTCGCCGACCGCGGTTTCAGGGAAATATTGGCCGAGAACGTTTCAGCCGATCGTATCCGCATCGAGAGTTTTCTCGACATGCGTTATCACGGTCAATCTTATGAATTGATCGTCCCGTTCAGCGATACTGTTTATGCAGATTTCCATCGCCATCATCAACAACAATATGGTTATGCGAATGATATTGCTCCGGTTGAAGTGGTAAACCTGCGGGTGCGTGCCATCGGTCGTGGCGACCCTCCCCCACTGTTCCCGCAGCCGTTCCAGGGATCTGACCCTGCTCTGGCATTCCTCGAAGCCCGCCCGGTGATTTTCTCCGCGGGGACTCTTGAAACCTCTTTTTACCGTGGAGAGTTGCTCCAGCATGGCAATCGCATCCAGGGTCCAGCCGTTATCGTCCGGTCCGATACAACCATCCTGCTTGGGTCCACCGACCGGGCGGAAGTGGATCAATACGATAATCTGCGCATCGAGGTGGGACCATGACATACGATCCGGTCCGCCTCGAGATCTTCAAGTACCTCTTCGCAGCCGTTGCCGAAGAAATGGGCACGGTATTGCGTAAAGCCAGCTACTCTCCCAACATCAAGGAGCGCCGGGATTATTCGTGCGCGATATTCGATGCCCAGGCTCGAATGATCGCCCAGGCTGCTCACATCCCCGTCCATTTGGGCTCGATGCCTTTATCCGTTCAGGCTGCAGTCGAACATTTCAGCGGAGATTTATTTCCCGGTGACGTGGTTGTCCTTAACGATCCCTTCCGCGGCGGCACGCATCTTCCGGATATCACCATGGTTTCGCCTGTTTTCCTCCCTTCCCAAAAGACTTCCGGGGCTTCGGGCGAACTGATCGGTTTTGTTGCCAGCCGCGCCCATCATGCCGACGTGGGTGGCATGACCCCCGGTTCCATGCCGGTTGCACGTGAGATTTTCCAGGAAGGTCTGATCATCCCGCCGGTGAAACTGGTTCGCGCCGGCCAAATGGATCAGGATCTGCTCGAATTGATCCTGGCCAACGTGCGCACCCCTCTTGAACGCCGGGGTGACCTCTCTGCGCAGATTGCTGCAAACCAGCGCGGTGCCCAGCGCTTTGTGGATTTGCTTACCCGGTATGGGGTGGATGAAGTCATTGCGGTTGAAGAACAGCTCCTCGCCTACACTGAGCGTATGACCCGTCACCTGATCGAATCCATCCCTGACGGTGTTTACCGTTTCACCGACCGGCTTGACGATGATGGGGTAGCTGACCTGCCAGTGTCGATAACAGTTGCCGTGACAATCCACGGAGATTCGGCCACGGTCGATTTCACCGGTTCCGCACCCCAGCAGGCGGGCAGCGTCAATGCGGTTCTGGCAATCACCCTTTCGGCGGTTTATTACGTCTTCCGCTGCCTGCTCGGGCTGGACGTCCCCAACAATTCCGGCTGTCTCATTCCCATTGAAGTCATCGCCCCTCCCGGGACGGTGGTCAACGCCCTTTCGCCTGCTCCGGTTGCAGGTGGAAATGTGGAGACTTCCCAGCGCATCGTGGACGTATTGCTCGGCGCCCTCTCTAAGGCCTGCCCGGAAAAGATACCCGCCGCCAGCCAGGGGACAATGAACAATCTCTCCATTGGCGGTCAGACTCCCCCATCCCCTGCTGATGAAAGTGCGGGAGGGAGGGGTCAGCCTTTCGCATATTACGAAACCATCGGCGGCGGGATGGGGGCGCGCCCGGCTTCCGATGGGCCTTCCGCCCTCCATTCGCACATGACCAACACGCTGAACACCCCGGTGGAAGCACTTGAATATGCATATCCATTGCGCGTTATTCGCTATGAGATTCGGGCTGGATCTGGCGGAGACGGGAAATTCCACGGCGGGGATGGCATCATCCGTGAAATACAGGTCCTCACCGATTGCCAGGTTACCCTGCTCAGCGATAGGCGCAAGTTTCCACCTTATGGTCTGGATGGTGGTGAGCCTGGCAAAACCGGCAGGAACCTGCTCATCCGGGATAAGCAGGAGATCCCCCTGCCTGGCAAAGGCAGTCTCGAGCTTCGCAAAGGGGATATCCTCTCCATCCACACACCGGGTGGCGGCGGCTATGGGGTAAAATCAACCTGATGGAATTACTGAAGGATTTTGACCTTAAGATTGGTGTCGACGACATTTTACGCGGCGAAGGTGCGGACCCGGTTATTGTCCGCTCAAAAAAGCCTGCCTTGCTGAACGCCGCTGCTTTGGCACTGGAGCGAGGACGTCCCATGCTCCACGCGGCCGCCGTCCTCCAACGATCCAGCGTTTTGGAACATCGCCACGAACGGATCCTCCTGCAGGATGGCAGGGAACTCTCCAGCCCCCTGGTGGCACACCACCTGGCAGGAGCGCAGGAGGTGGTCCTGGCACTCACCACCATCGGACTGGAACTGGAAGATTACGCTTCCTCCCGGATGGCGAAAGATCCGCTGCTCGGAATGGCTCTCGACGGTCTTGGGAACGCCGCCGTGGAAATCCTCGGCGAACAGGTTTGCCTGCAGATCGGAAAACAGGCACAGGGGTTCGGCTTAACCGCCTCCTCCCCGCTCAGCCCCGGCGAGCCGGATTGGCCGGTCGAGATTGGTCAGCCGCAGATTTTTGCCCTGCTCGACCCCGCCCGCGTTGGGATTTCCCTCACCTCCAGCGGGATGATGATCCCCAAAAAATCCATTTCGTTCGTGGTCGGCATCGGACCGGATATGAGCCGGGAGGATTTTTGCGAACTGTGCAGTTTAAACGAAAGGTGCCGCTACCGCAATGCCTGAGTTCCTCCGGATTGACTTTGAACCCCTCGGTCGGCGCACTCAAATCCCGGCTGGACGCACCCTCCTGGACGCAGCCCAATCAGCTGGGGTGGGTCTGGCTGCTGTTTGCGGCGGGGTGGGCACCTGCAACGAGTGCCGCGTACGACTGGCTGCCGGGACCTTGACTCCACCCACCGGGGTGGAATTGGACGCCCTTACCCCCGCGGAGCTCGCGGCTGGATTCCGCCTGGCCTGCCAGGCTGAACCGCTCAGCGATGTAAAACTCGACATCCCACCCGAGTCCCTCACCAGCTCCCAGCGTCTGCAGGTCGAAGGGTTGGAGACCCGCGTCCAGGTCAATCCAGCCGTCCACACGCCAGGTGCCTGCGGTCTGGCAGTCGATATCGGCACCACCAAGCTGGCTGCATATCTCGTCCGCCTCGATACCGGCGAAACGGTCGCCATGGCGGGTGCGATGAACCCGCAGATCGCATTCGGCGAAGACATCATCAGCCGCATCAGCTACGCCGGGCGCAAACCTGACGGGGCAAAGGTTCTCCAGCAGGTGCTGGTCGAAACGCTCAATAAAATGGTGCTAGATCTTTGCTCGCAGGCGCAAATTTCTCTCAATTCTGTTCTGGACTCGGTCCTGGTCGGTAACACCACCATGCACCACCTCTTTGCCGGGTTGCCCGTGGAACAGCTCGGGCACGCTCCCTTCGCACCTGCCACCACCCAGCCAATGACTATTCCCGCCAGCGAGGTGGGATTGGCTCTCGCACCCGGTGCAATGGCATACCTCCCGCCGGTCATTGCCGGTTACGTGGGTGCGGATCACATCGCCATGCTGATCGCCACCGAAGCCTGGAAATCCGACCGCAACCTGATTGCCCTTGATATTGGCACGAATACCGAGATCAGCCTGGTTACCCGCGGACAGGTTACCTGCTGTTCGTGCGCCTCCGGTCCGGCCTTTGAAGGCGCCCACATCCGCGAGGGGATGCGCGCCGCGCCTGGCGCCATCGAGCGTGCCCGCTGGTCCGATGGGAAAATATTGTGGCAGACCATCGGGGATCAACCGCCGGTGGGCATCTGCGGCTCGGGCATCCTCGACGTGGTGGCTGCCCTCCAGGACGGCAAA
>JADGQC010000061.1 GCA_017882125.1 Anaerolineales bacterium | reverse complement strand
TGGGTTCACACCGAAAGACATGGAAAACGAGATGCACACCCTGCTCGGTACGGATTACGACCTGGAAGTGCTTGAGTACGACCCAGGGCCTTCCGCTCCTGACATGGGCCTTTTTGACACGCTTGGTGAAGTGATCAAAGAATCTGACCCGCAGGGTATTGCTGTACCTTACGTGATGAGCGGCGTCACCGATGCCCGCTTTTTCACCAAACTTGGCATCCAAACCTATGGCTTTACCCCGCTCCAATTGCCGGACGATTTCAGTTTTATCGGAACGATTCACGCTGCCGATGAACGTGTCCCGGTGAAAGCGTTGGAGTTTGGGACGCAGGCAATATATTCAGCCATCCAGAAATTCAATTAATATTTCGGCTTTGCGATCACTTGATTTTCAAGGAGGAGAATCATATGCCCACCGCTTCTGCACAACTAGCTCTCGATATCCTTCGTAAAGGCAGCGAGACGTTCCAGTGGTACGTCATCCCGCTCCTTTCTTTTGTCTTTTATGTCTACACGGTGGAAGTGGAAAAACGCAACTGGAACCTGGTTTTTGCCGGGTTGGCTTTCTGGGGCATGGACTGGTTTAATGAAATTTGGAATGGCCTGGCCTTCCACTTTACGAATTATGCCCCTGTTTGGGGTGCACCCGGCAAAACCGCCTTCCTCATTTTGATCGGATTGAATATTGAAATTATGTTTATGTTTGCCGTCTCGGGCATCATCTGGACAAAAATGCTCCTGCCGGACAAAAAGACCAAAATCCTTGGAATTCCCAACCGGGTTTTCATCGCCTTGGCCGGTTCCGCCTTCTGTGTCTTTGTGGAATATCTGCTCAATTCTGTCGGCGCCCTTACATGGGATTATTCCTGGTGGGGTCGCAGCGCGCCCTGGCTCATTTTCTTGTTCGGATACCTCACTTTCTTCATCGTTGCCTTCCTGGTATTTGACATGAAAAAGATGAAAACCAAACTGATCACCGTCGGGAGCATCTGGGGACTGGATATCCTCGCCTTGATCGTGTTTATCCCCGTTTTACATTGGATCTAGAAAAATAAAAGGGCGGACTTCAAAAGTCAATCGTTCTTCCCATATTTTTAGCTGGGGCAAATTACCAGGCTGTGGCTATTCTGCTTGACTTATTAGAAAGTTTGTTCTATAATTAGCATGGTCGGGATTTTTCGCGAGAATCCTGCCCACGCTTTTTTCGAACCTTAACAATTGAAAGTACTTTCGGGGTATTTGCCAGGGGTTCTGCCCTCGAATGGTGCAGGTGAATCGTCGATGTGTGGGCTTAGAGGTACTGCTTTGCCAGTACAAAATGTTTCACGGTCTGTGCGGCATCACGCCGCAACAGACCGCTTCGGACTTATGAAAGTCCGAAGCCCAAGGCACGATCTCAATAAAGATGCATAAATCCTCTCACTCGTTTTGAGTCGAGGCGGCCTCAAGCCGCCGTTCGCGAAGCACCCACCTGGTGGGCGGCCACACACTTGCACCGCACTGCGTTTGGTGCAGTGCAGGTGTCGACGCCAAGGGGCGTCGGTGGTAGGCACCAGGCTAAATTGTTTCACACCGGCATGATCTAAAATTAAAGCCTCAAATCCTCTCATTCGTTTGTAATCGTTCTGGCGCGGTAATGTGGCAAAATGGATTGTTTCACATACTGAGGCAGCGTTCGCGTAGTACCCCTTAGGGGCAAACCGCCACAAGACGAAATTGTCCCCTATGGGGAAGCGGCTGCTAGCCGCTATCGTCAGGTTTGGCGACATCGCGACATTGTCCCTCGCGGAGCACTCCCTTGGGGAGGGTGTTCTTCCGGGAAGCATCCCCATGGGGAGGAGTCGTCGATGGGAACTCCCGACTGATTGGAACACACAGGCGTGATCTAAAATTACTGCTCCAAAATCAGTCATTCGTTTGTAATCGTTTTCGCGCAGGTTTTTTGGCAGATGGGATTTGATAAACTCTGGCGGTATTTATCCCTCCCTCCAATGATTAGGCGCGTGTAGGGGTTTGTGTCCCCGGTTGACGATCCGGAAATCAACCCGCTTGTTTTGGTCCTATCGATGGCTCATCCGCGATGATACTGATTTACATCTTGGCAATTACGTCTGGCAACTTGTACTCCCCCTTCTTTGCCAGCCTCTTCTTTCCACTTCCTTCGTCTTCATATAATTCGTAGACCAGTTCGATTGGAAATACCTTTGCAAGCATAGCTTGCGCCGGGCAGTATTTTGTGGCGCTCAGTTCAATCGAGCGTACTAACGCGACTTCGTCCACTTCGTGACCCGTAACCAGGTAGGTGATGACCGCATGAGTGAATACCTTGGGAAATTCTGTCGCCCGTTCTGTTTTCACCTTGACCTCGAATCCGGTCACCTTTTGCTTCTTTTTTGTCAGGATGGAAATGACGTCCATCGCCGTGCATCCGGCCAGACTGACGGCCATCAGTTCAATCGGTTCAAATCCATCGCTCGCGCCGCCTACTTCCGGTTCCGCGCCGAGTGGCACCTCATACCCGGAGTCTGCCTTGCCTGTGAAACTCAATCCCTGTTGCCAGGTCACGGATGCATTCATTTTTTTGCCTCCAAAAGTGGTGTGACATATTGTTCGAGGGTTGCCTGGTTGACTCCGCCCATCCAGGAATAGCGCACTATCCCTTCCCGGTCAATGACATAAGAACTGGGGAGATCCCAGTTGTTGAAAAATCCCATTGATTCGTGTTGAGGGTCGAGCCAGATTGGAAAGGTTAACCTATTTTCCTTCGCGAAGCTCGCCACCTGGTCGGCAGGATCACCTGCTTCTATTCCAATCACCACAAACCCATCTGTGACATGTGCAGTGTAGTAGGCCTCGAGTTCGGGCATTTCGGTTATGCACGGCGGGCACCAGGTGGCCCAGTTATTGACCAGGATCACTTGCCCGCGATAACTCTCCAATGAAACAGGGTTGCTTTCTGGGTCGGTCAATGCCAGTTGCGGTCCGGGATAATTCGTGGTTGCTGGTGGAAGGATCGGAACCGCCCTCTCCAATGCTTTTTGTTGGGCATTGATTAGCAGGGGAAGCAACCCTGCACCGATCAGGAAGATACCTAATGCAAGCAAGGTGACGAAAACGGTCGAGCGTCGGTTGGATTTAATGAGGTCCCCCATGGTAACGGGATGTTACTGTTACTGCAGCGTTTGCACAGTGGTTCGGGTTAGTGCCGGATGTAATCATTCAAGTTCAAGGTTTTAAAGAGTCGCTCACGTACCGCTTCAGGACATTCAAGGTTCCCTGAGGCTGAATCATGATAAAGGGAAATTGTCTTGCGCAAAGTATCTACCACAATATGACAATCCTGGCATTCGGCAACATGGCGGTCGATTTCCACACACAGCTCTTCGCTGAGTGTCCCGTCCACATAATCTGACAGTGAACCCAGCAGTGCGTGGCATTTGGGATCCTTAACCTCGCTCATTCTTTTCTCCTTTTTTGAGCCGTTCGCCATAATACACGCTAAGTTCTTCCCGCAGACGTAAACGTGCCCGTAGCAGCCGGGTCTTTACCGCGGCCTCGCTTAAATTTAACGCTTCGCCGGTTTCCTGGATGGATAGCCCTTCGATGTCACGCAGGATAAAAACAATCCGCTGGTTTTCTGGAAGGTGTTGTACAGCACTGTCCATGATAGACTGGGATTCGGAGGAAAGGAATTCGGCTTCCGGAAGAGGGTGCCAATCGATAAATTGGGCTGGAGAATAATCGCTGTTATCATCGTTTTCCGGTGAAATATCACTCAGTGTGACTTCAGGTCGTTTTTTCCGGATCAACATCAGGGCTTCGTTGGAAGCGATCCGGTAAAGCCACGTGGAAAGGCTGGAACGCCCTTCGAAATCTTTCACATGTTGGAATGCCTTCAAAAAGGTATTCTGGAGCACATCCTCGGCATCCGCTGGGATGCCCAGCATTTTGAGCGCAAGCCTGTAAATCGGACCGGAGTAAGCATCCACCATCCTGGCGAATTCTTCCCGGTTTCCGGAACGCAGGGCTTCGACGGAGATTTCTGTTTTGCTCTCAACCATTAGATGATTTCCTCGTGCTAAAAGTTGCTGTTCAAAGTATACTCGAATCACCTCTTGTTCATGACATAACACACGGATAAATGTCTGGTCTTTTAGGATGTTTGCCACTAGAAAGGAATGACCTATTTGACTAATATCCTACATAATCATGGACTTGGAAAAGTATACTCACCTTGCCTTCTTCTCTGGATTAAGCATCGCAGATATCCAGCTGCTCGTACCGCTGTTTGCTCCCCAAACCTGGGTGGCAGGGACGGTGGTTTTCGAGCAAGGTGATTGCGCGGAATATCTTTATCTCGTGGTGTCTGGAGAGCTGACCATCCGGTACAAACCTGACGATGGGCCGATTATGAACTTGACCCGGATCCAGCCGGGGGGTATATTTGGCTGGTCCGCAGCCATGGGCAACCCCACTTACACTTCGGGCGCGGTTTGCAGGTTGGATAGCGAGGTGTTGCGAATTCGCGGCGCGGACCTGCGCATGTTATGTGGGAAGCATCTTGAATTGGGCAAAGTGATCCTTGACCGGTTGTCAGCCATCATTGCTGAACGCCAGCGAGGCCAGCAAAGCCGGGTAAATACCATGTTGACAAATGGGATGCGCCAGCAGTCTGAGAATTGAGGAGCAAATTGAATGACTGAAAGCCAGGTTGATCCGAAAACAGAAATCCAAATGAAGGCATTGGTCGAACAATTAAGTGCCTATATCGAGACCTTCCATGGAGGTTCTGCTGAATATATTTCTTTTGATGGGAACGTGTTGAAAGTGCATTTGGGAGGGTCATGCCTCGGCTGCCCGCTCTCCCCGGCTACCCTGCACGGTTGGGTGGAAGGAACTGTACGGCAATTTTTTCCGGATATCAAGAGTGTCGAATCGGTATAGAAAATGCTTCATGATTAAAAAATCAACTCCTCGCCGAAAAGTCGAGGAGTTGCTGTCTTGAAGGGGGAGATGCTAGTTTGATCTGATCGCACTGACGACCAGCACTATACCCGCGATCAACAGGATTCCAATCCAGGCATATTCCAGGACACCAACAAAGGGAGTGCCTAGAAAGAACCCAAACAGGAGCAGCACGGCAGCCGGGATAATCGCCCATTTCATCTTTGCCAACAAAGTCAGCAAGAGGAATGTGAGTCCCAGGCCTACAAAGAAAACTCCTCCGGTTTCACCGATATTAAATACTTCACTTAGGGCCGAGGTAAATCCCAGCGTGAGTAAAACACCTCCTGGGATGATGGCCCACCACCTCGCCGGCTGTCGGATATAAATAGCCCAAAATCCAACGCCAATACCGCCCAGGAAAGCCAGGCCGCCCCAACCAATCTTATCCAATAAAAGGGACGAAGCTGCCATGCCAGCCAGCGTGAAACCAGGGATGGCAGCCCACCATTTTGAGCTGTCGCTGAAGAACCAATAAAGGAAAATGGCTGCTCCGATTGCTAGTAACACAGCCCAAAAGAAATCAGCCGCACCTTTTAAGAGTCCTGTCCTGTCAAGAAGCATCAAAATCCCGCCCAGGATCAGCACCACTCCGATCACGATACGATAATCGTAGCGTTTCATTTATTCACCTCTAGTTTATATCGATGGAACCAACACCGGCATTAATGGTTATATCCACCCGGTTGGTGGAAGTCGCGTAGTCGCTGGATTGATATAAGCCGCTATCCTGGCGCGCGAAGCGGGAATTTACATTCACGGCTGCGATCCCGCTTTTGACCCGGATGCTGGCTGCCACACCCGCCGGGATATTGACTCTTAGTGACGAAGCACCGGTATCAACATCCACGTGCATATTTTCTGCCCCGGTGGGCAGGGTCAGGTCAGTGCTGCTCGCGCCGGTGTCAATATCCAGGTCGGTGACTTTTAGATCGCTTAGGTCCAGGACCGAGGCACTCGCTCCGCTATCGATTTTCAAATTCAGTGGGATATCTCGATTAAGGTGAATGTCCCAATCCAGGCTTTCACCCGGCCACCAGGCCCAGAATTGTTGCGAGGTGCGTAGTTTGACCTCGATCCGGTTGCCATCCAACTGGCTTTTATAGTTCAGGCCGGTGCCGAAGGTCCCATTTAATATTTCATTTGTGCCGGCGCCGGAATGCAGTGTAAGTCTGCCTGCACCATGGTCAAGCTTTATATAGGCGCTCTTGGCACCCTCCAGGGGAATTGATACTTTTTCGCCTTCAACCGGCCGATTTCGGGCAAAGAAGCCGGCGATCAACCAAACTCCAAACGCAATGATCAGAAGTGGCCAGAAATAACCGAATATATCTCCTACTATTATGCCTGCTTGCTTTAATAGGAGCAGAACAGCCAGGACAATGAGTATGCCGCCCCAAAAAAGACTACCTCGTCTTATCATGATGAATTCCTTTCTTACTTGTGCCGAATGATGCCGCGCACAATTAACCAAATACCCAGGATAAAGAGCAATCCAATCGGGACATATGCACTAAATGACCCGAAAATTGTCCAGGCATTAAATATGGTGGCAAAGATGGTAAACATGATGGCACAAACCACCAGCAGTTTCAACCCTTCCCGAAGATTCGCCACAAAATTTCCCCCGATAATCCCTGAAAGGATTTGTCCGATTCCAACGAAGCCTGGGATCAGAGTCCACATATATGACCAGGACTCCCAGTTGCCGGTGGCGTTTTGATAATACAGGATTCCACCTACCCCTGCCACAATACAAGCTGGGACGGCCATGTCTGGTGCGCCCACCAGCAGGCCAATGACCAGGAGGGCAGCTCCGGCCAGCATGACCCACATCGGCCACTCAAACGTTAGGTGTAGGATGTTTGCCAGGTTCGGGTTTATGCGGGTGGCAATTAACCAGCCCGCTGCAAGGATGAGCAGCAAGCCGAAAACCAATTGTGTGCGGTTTCTCTTTTCCATAAATTTATTCTCCTCCGAATAATTTAACTTTCAAGAATATGTACGCCACGGACACAAAAAAGTTACAGGATTTTTTCCACCTGCGAACAAATCGATTGCGCCAAATCTCTTACCAATACATTATATGGTTCATCTACAAATTTAGTCTATTATTTGGCTGAAACTTTACTAACAATTGGGAGATATTGCGAAATAAGATACTGCCATTGTATGGAAATTGGGATGGTCGTGTTAGGAATGAAGGTTACCTTTCTCCTTATGGTTGGCCCGCCAATCCTTGATGATAAAAGGCAAATAAAGCAATAAAAATACCAGGATCCCGATCAATTCCATGTAAATGAGGTAATACGGCCAAGGCGGTAATAAATCCAGAAGACTGGCGGTGGAGGGCTTTGCATTAATGTAAAGGAAGTCCGTACCCAGGAGTTTATTAATCGGAAAAATGATCGCTGCATAGATATTTAGACCAATCACTACCCTCCAAAAGGATTTCCATGTGGGTCGTAAACCTTCCACAACGGTCATATAAATCCCTGAGGTGATCAACAATCCATGGGAGATCATGGTTTGAAAGATGCGGTAATGTGGAAAACCGTAGATTCCCGCATCAGGGGTAAGCAGCGCCTGTATAGCTCCACCGATACCGATAAAATAGACGAACTCGTAGATCGGATAGAATTTGAAAATCAACATGAATCCGGCCAGCCAGATCAAAATGCTGCAGATATGAAGAGGCAGCATCGTCTGAACTGTCCAATGTCCCCAGTACAGGTTCCAGATATGCCAAGAAGCTTCATCTGTCCACAAGATTGTTGCCATCATCCAGCGGACCAATGTCCGAGTCTTCAAGGATGATTTCCGGAAACCCAGCATGCCGACATTCAGTAGGGCAATGACCAAAAGTGCGACCAGGTGCCAAATACCGAAAAGGACGAAAGGTCCACCTGTGTAATTGTAGGCGAATAATTTAGACATTGTTTATTTTGTCAGGAGTCTGATATTCTCTGTAAAGTCTAGAACGGTCCATAATGGATTAACACAACCACACCGAGGAATGCAACTGTTGGCAGGAAAATTCACTCTAAGTCCGATCAGACTGAAAGTAGTTTATAGCATAAACCTTGACCAGTCAAAGGGGCTAATAATTGCATCTTTTCCTGGATGATTATTTGAGCTCAGGTATAAGATTCTCCGCATCCTGAATAAAATCGGGTAGAATAAAGGGCTGGTGGGTATCTGGGTGCGGAAGCAAACCTCCCACCTTCCAGGAGACTCCATGGACTTTTTCAAAATCGTTGAAGATCGCCGCTCCATGCGAAAATATGCAAACACGCCGATCGAGGATGAGAAGCTGCACAAAATTCTCGAAACAGCAAACAAAGCTCCGTCCGCTGGTAATCTACAGGGTTATGAGATTTACATAGTCCGGAAACTCGAGCAGCGCAAGGCACTTGTCAAGGCTGCAATGGACCAGGAATTTCTGGCAGAAGCACCGGTAGTGCTGATCTTCTGTGCCAACCCTGCCCGCTCTGTCGAGAAATACGGGGAACGCGGAACAAGCTTATACGCCATCCAGGACGCAACGATTGCATGTGCATATTCCCAATTGGCTGCCAAGGCACAAGGATTGGATTCGGTCTGGGTGGGTGCATTCGATGAAAATGCTGTCAGTGAGTCCCTGCACCTTCCTCCGGAACTCAGGCCGATCATTCTGCTCCCGGTTGGATATGCCGGCAAAGAACCACGTCCTCGGCCAAGACGCGATTTAAGAGATCTTATCCACGAAGCATAAGATAACAAGTAATCGTTCCATTCAAATAAATCCCCTGAAATTAGGTTGGGCTAATGGACAACTGGCATCCGGAAATAACCAAACCGGGTGCTTTTCTTTTAGTTACTTTCCGTTCTTAACGTGGCTTGCTGCATCGGAACAATCGCAAGCAATAATCTCCTGATCACCTTGAGTGAGGGTGCCTTGATACGGGGCGCTCCCAATATGAGCGATCCAACCATCAATGGCGAAGGAGATCGCACTGTTCACGGGAATCCATTCTCCATTGTATTTGCGGGCAATGTGAACGTGTGTCCCGGTGGCTGTCCCCCCCTCACAAGAGGGAAAACCGACAGGATCTCCCACATTGAGAATCTGGCCCACTTTGGCGCGGCCAGATGCAGCGATATGGAGATAGAGGATGTCCCACCCGGTGCGTTCGTTGCCATCACCATCCAAGTCAAGCATCACGACTCCAGGTTCCGAGCGGACCACCACCCCCTTTGCCACAGCAAGAGCCGGGAGATCTGTGGGAGAACAGCCTTTCACATCTGGCGGAGCAAAATCGAGCGCAGCCCAGGGGAGAAGACTCCCCCAGCCTGTATGGGGCCCGCCAGTGAAGGCCCAGGTGTCACCCTTCGCGAATGGAAAAGTCAATTCTGGCTGCTTTAGACTGACCGGAATGTGAGGCTGGTCAACCGCCCAAGGGTTGCCAAAAAGAGCAGCATATGTTTGAGCTATTCCCGTTGGTCCGATATCTCGAGTATATTGTTCAAGCGAATCGTGAAGGGAAAAGAAATATTGGAAAGCCACCGAACCTGCGGTTTGCCATGGATCGGGACGTTCGATGTTCCCATCCAAGTGCTCTAGCTCGGTTAGAGTTCCTGTGCGCCATCCATAATAGCCATTGTTGAGCACATCGGCTGCCCAAATAAGTTGCATATACAGGCCGGTATGTGTGTAATCCACCTCGCCAAGCGGGTAGCTTCCACTGGGAGCTACTGGTTGTGAGAGTGCCCCGGTCAGGTACTCGAGGATCGACAACAGCACCCGCGGGCTGACACTATAATTGGTTGCCACCATATCAACGATCTCAGCCCCGGAATGATTTGCGTCCCCTGCATATGCCCGGTAGTCTTTCAACCAGCCTGGGTGGCTGTCTACAAAAGCCTCAGTGTCAAAGCCGACGGCAGCTGGACCATTGACGAACTGACTATCGGGCAAAATTTGGAATGTAGTCCCCCAAAAAGGCAAATAATAAATCGGGATTTTCATTGGCATTCCGGGAGGCATGGTTGTGGCATCGGAGGGAATGACCGGATTGGCCTCCCGGATTTGCTGGGCGGTGGTATTAAAACGGGCAGCAAGGGCCGGGAGTGTATCGCCACTCTGGGCCACATAATCCACTAGTTCGCCGGGATTATATTCCGGGCGTGACGGCGATGGGGTGGGGATGGGACTCGAAGTTTGGGTGGCCGATAAGGCAGCAGGCAACAAGTTCCCACCCTGAGGCAGGCAGGCCGTCAGTAAGAGGACAAGAAGGACTAGTAAGGCTTGCTTATGACTTAGCACGGGATGAAGGGTTATTCACCCGCCTGCCGTTTGATTTGCGACACGGCAGTACCGGTCTGGTTGGCGGTAATCGTTTGGCCGCCTTTGGTAAGCGTGCCTTTGTAAGCAGCAATCCCTGCATGGGCAGTCCAACCGCTCATGACGAAGGGAAGTTGATCACCTGCGGATACCCATTCGCCATTATATTTACGGGCGATATGGAGATTCGTACCGGTGGCTGTGCCCCCTTCGCAGGACGGGTGTCCGATATGATCGCCGGCGTTTACCAGGGTGTTTACTGAAATACGATCCTTGGTGGCAATATGTTGATAAAGAACCACCCAGCCGGTCTGCTCGAATCCATCCCGATCAAGGTCAAGCACCACAAAGCCGTCGCCGGATCGGACAATCAGTCCAGGAGCAACCGCCACCACCCATGCGTTGGAATCTACACAGCCCGAGGCATCCGCAGCTGGTGCAAAATCGAGTGCAGCAAAGGCACTTTCCTGTTCCCAAGCAGGATGGGGGCCACCGGTGAATGCCCACAAGGCACCGACTTCAAATGGAAGAATGAAGGGTGGCTGGGTCATGTCTGGAGGAAAGAGCGGTCCTGTCTCCTGGGCTCGAACCCAGGGATCGTCAAACATCTCGGAGAAGAGAGCCGGGAAGCCGGTTTTTGGATCCAAGGCTGTCAGCCAATCCGAATAATTAAGGTGTTTGGAAAAAAAATATAACAGGGAGACGGTCCCGGCATTCAAGGTCGGATCCAGCCGCATAGTGGAGCCATCCGGGAAAGTCAACACGGTCAACGTCCCGTCGCGCCAGCCGTAATATCCAGCCAACAGATCCCGGTCAAGCAGCCGTAATTGCTGATAAAGTCCGACAAATGAAGGGTTTTGATATCCAAGAGGATAAGACTTATCCACGTCAGGGTTAGGCTGACCCATTACCCAGCGAGTGTAGTACTGGATAAATGTCAACAACAAACGCGGGTTGATGGAACTCCCAAACGCCATCCGCTTGACGCCTTCCGCTCCGGTAATTGTGACATTACTCAGCGGTTCATGAAAGGTGCTCAAATATCCACCTTTTGTACTCACGTATTGTTCAATATTAAAGCTTTGCGCACAGGGCGAATAAACAAGTTCGCAGTCCGGAATGATTTTCATTGAAGAAGTGGTAGTGACCTGTGACAAGCTGTTAGGAATAATGAGGAGAGTTCCAGGGTTCAAAAAGCCGGTAGCGGGTAAATTAACCGTTGAGGTTATCTCAGAGACTGCAACATCAAAATGCAAGGCAACTGCCTCAAGGCTGTCACCGGATTGGGATGTATAAATAATTGAAGGGTGCGGCGTTCCCGGGGTAATTGCCAGAATGGTTGGAGTTACCGTTGGAGATGGTCGAATTGGGGTGGGTTGTGAGGTTGAAATGGGAGGCACAAAACTTGTTGGAGAAGGTTGTGGATCTGTGAATACTGTCACAATTTTAGTGGGAATCGTTGTAGGGGTCGTAGCAAAAGTCCCCCACAGGTTGGAGCCGCATGAAGAGAGGAGTATACCGGTAAGTAAGAATAATATCGCGACTTTACGTATGCCAGAATTCATCGGGCAGATTATACCGCACCTGTCTCGCCATAAACTTTTCTTAGATTAATTCTCCTGGAAAACCATTTTCCAAAGAAAAACAGTGATGGTGGCATTAAATTCTGTGGAAACCCATCCAATTTTCATCTTTGAATCTGATTGATCGGATTATTCCCTTCATAAGATTCAACCACTACTCCATTACGAGTCAATGTGCCGACGTATTCCTCCCCCGTCCCGGAGGCAAGCCACCCGCCAAGGTTAAAGGGAACCGGACCATCCGCAGGAATCCAAACTCCATTAAACTTTCTCGCCAAATGAACATGTGTGCCGCTGGATACTCCACCTTCACAGGAAGGATGGCCAACCGTATCCCCGACGTGTAAATACGTACCAGGCTGAACCCGATCACGACTCTCGACATGCATGTAAACTATCACCCACCCGGTGCCTTCATTCCCGTCTTCATCCAGGTCCAGAATTACAACCCCTACGCCAGTTCGTGTGACCAATCCATTTGCCACAGCAATAACAAGGGCATTGGATTCAACGCAACCAAGCGCTTCCCCCGGTGGAGCAAAATCGAGCGCGCCAAATGGAGAACCTGCGTCCCAGGAGAGATGAGGCCCTCCAGTAAATGCCCAAATTTCTCCAGAACGAAATGGAAGTGACAAAAGCGGTTGGGACAGGTTGACCGGCACCAGCGGTTCAACAGTTCTTTCAAAAGGATAGCCGAATAGCGCGTAAAATGTGTCCAAGAAACCACCGGGAGATACATCCCGGAGCCAGGTGGAATAATCATCCAATTGGGCAAAGAAATTTTGGACGCCTGCAGTCCCGGCATTTATTGTCGGATCAATCGGGATCACTGAGCCGTCCTTCAACATCCATTTAGTCACATTGTTTGCCCCCCAACGGTAAAAACCGCTATTGAGTTGGATGGAAGCCCAGGCTAACTGCCGATAGAGACCTACATACCACCCATCGTTAAAACCAAAGGGGGTATCCCCAAGTGCCGAATCGGGATTGGGTCTTGTTAGCCAACCTGAGCGATATTCCAATACAGCCAATAACAAGCGTGGGTTGATCGAGTAATCCTGGGCGATCAGTTGAACAACCTGGGCAGCATCAAGGGTCTCTCCGTTCACGACCTGGGTATAACTTGCCAGATAGCCGCCCTTGTCATTGATAAATCCTGCAATGTCAAATGAAGCACTCAATGGTCCATAAACTAGTTCAGAATCAGGAATAAGCTTGAAAGCCGGTCCAGGAGCCTGGGGTGTCACTGCTGGAATAGTCAAGGTTTGACCAACTTCAAGTGCATCCGGGTTGGAAATGTGGTTAGCCTGAACTAAAGCCTCAACGCTCACTGAATATCGCTCGGCAATAGCGCTCAGGATATCCCCAGACCGAACTATATAGGTCTCGGGACCTTGAATCCCCCCGGTCTGGTAATGAGGGGAATCCGGCGTGGGTGTTAA
>JADGQC010000225.1 GCA_017882125.1 Anaerolineales bacterium | reverse complement strand
CCAGTATTGACTTACGCGGCTTCCTCCCCTTTTTTGTGGTAAGCACCAGCGGTTAGGATGCTTTTTTTATCGCTTGCCTTTTTCCCGAACGTCATTTCATCTAATTTATTGACAGTTTCCCAGCTATCCTCTACAATGCTCCATGAGACTTTTAAGTTTAATTACGATAAAAAATCCCCAGTAACAGGCAATATATGGATAAAGATAATATTATCGAGCAGATCAGCCAGGCGGTGATTGACGGGGATGACGCTGCCTCCGCTGAGAAAACCCGCCTCGCCCTGGAATCCGGCACAGACCCGCTGCTCATCCTGAATTCGGGATTAATGGCTGGAGCGGAGGTGGTCGGGAAGCGCTTTGAGCAGGGCGAGTACTTCCTGCCTGAATTGCTTTTGACCGCCCGTGCCTTAAAGTCTGCCATGGAGGTGATCAAACCGGCACTGCTGGAACAACAATCCATGGGCGTGGGCAGGGTAAGCGGGAAGATCATTGTCGCCACCATCCAAACCGACATTCATGACATTGGCAAGAATATCGTTGCCTCCCTGTTGACCGCATCTGGGTACGATGTCACCGATATGGGTGTGGATGTCCCACTAAAATCCATCGTTGACAAGGCTGAGGAGATCGGGGCAGACATCATCGCGGTTTCCTGCCTCTTGACGACTTCGATGCCCTACATGAAAGACCTTATCGAGCTGCTGAAAGGACGCGGCGTGCGCAGTAAATACAAAGTGCTCGTGGGCGGCGCCTCTGTCACCAAGGCCTGGGCGGAAAGCATCGGCGCGGATGGGACTGCCAGCAATGCCGCCGATGCCGTTGTGCTTGTCCGCTCACTGCTTGGGTCTGGATAAGCAGGCGACTTATGGAAAACTATCTGGAACTGCTCGACCGCGCGAACGACGGCACTTATATATCCGAAGAGAACTGGGACCTGGAAAAAATCAGCGCCACAGCCCGGCGGCTGGTAAAAAAATACCACCTGGAGTGGGACCGCAGCCAGATCATCAGTCATGATCCCGCACTGGCGGATGCCCTTTTCCAGGCAGGTTTCGAGATGGCGGTTGAATTGGGGGCCTACTGCCGCTCGACCGAACGCATCATCAAACTCCGGCAGGATGAAATTGAAGATGGATTAAAGAGTATGCGCCAGTCGCTGGTCATGGGGGAAGGAAAGGATGCCCGCACCCTGGTTGCGCGCCGGCTGGGCGATGATCATCCCCCCCTCTTTTTCGGCGGGACTCCCGGTACAGCCGTCCCCGAACGTTTTTTCCTGGCAAACGTCATTTCGAATGTCCAGGAACCATTGATTGACCTGGCTACTTGCGGGACGCTGACCGAGGTGGACGGGCGCACCGTCCGCACCGGTCACCCCATGGAGATCGTTGCCACGCGCCGCGAACTGGAATACATGCGCACCGCCATCCGGCAGGTGGGACGGCCCGGTATGGGCATGCTGGCAGCCCAGTCCAGTGTCTCTGAATTGGGTGACCTTGCCGCGGCCCAGGAGCGTTATCTCCGTCCATGCGATTCGCACCTCGTCCCGATGCTTAATGAATTGAAAATGGATTTCCGAAACATCTCGCGGGCGGTCAACTCGCTTGAATACGGCATGATCAACGCTTCACTCGCCTGCGTCATTGTTGGCGGGCTCGGCGGCGGTCCGGCCGGATCTGCGGTCGTCAACGTGGCGTCATTCATTGTCGCCAACCTTACCTGCCTGGCGGATTACCATATTTTGCACCCGATCCATGTTCGCCACGCCGCCACCTCAACCCGGGAGGTCTTGTGGGTGATCAGCAGCGTGGGGCAGGCTTTTGCCCGCAACGCCCCCGCCATCATCGTCGCCGACATTTACCCCAAGTCTGGAGCAGGGACGAAAGAATTGCTCTATGAAGTCGCTGCCAATGCCATCGTCAACTCCGTGTCAGCCAGTCACCTCGAAGGCTGCGGCTCGGCAAACGGCACCCTTCCCAACTGCTCTGGTTTGGAAGCCCGGCTCATGGCTGAGGTCGGTCTCGCTGTTTTTCGAATGAAGATGACACTTAAAGAAGCAAACGATTGGGCGCTCAAACTATTGCTGCACTACGAGCATATCTTCACCCAGGCGGATGGCAACCCGGGTCTGCCCTTCGACCAGGTATATGACGTGCAGCAGGTTCAACCGCTCGACTTTTGGCAGAAAATGTATGCTGAAGTGAAAACCGAATTGAAGTCTGAAGGGTTATTACTATAGACTGCCCGGCAAACTGACCCAGGCGGGAAACCGCTTCGGACGACGCAGCCGGTGACGGTCAAATCCAACCCAATTCTTTTCACGAGGAGGAACCAGAATGACTTTACCCCTAATGATCGTTGTCAACCTCATCATCATCGTCTTGCTCGGTTTGATCGCCCGCTTCGTGAAAGTCGGCGGCGGGCAGGAAAAAGGCGGCTGGAATTTCAACTTTACCACCCGTGACTTGATCCTGCTGGCGGTCATCGGCGCCATCTCCGGAGTGGTCAATACCGGCACCGGCATCGTGTGGAATGCGGTCAATGCCGCCGGAGGCCCGCTGGCTGGAGCCATCCTCCAGGGTGCCTTCATGTGGGGCTACCTGCTGGCCTTTTTCCTGGTCCGCAAGCCGGGCTCCATGCTGATCGTGGGACTGCTTGAGACCGCCATCGAGGCCTTGTTGGGCAACCCCTCCGGTGTGGCCACCCTCGGCTGGGGCCTGACCCAGGGTCTCGGCGCCGAGATCGTCATGGCCATCTGCAACTATGACAATTTTGGCTGGCTGGCATTCGCCCTGGCTGGCGCGGCGGCTTCACAATTCGGCACGGTCTGGACAGCTTACCTGTTTGGCTGGGATGCCTCCGCCGCGGTGGTTCAGCAGTACTGGCTGGCCACTCCAATCAACCTGCTCTCGGGATTCGTTTTCTCTGGCCTGCTTGGCTGGTGGCTGGGCAAGATGATCGCCAAAACCAGGCTGGTCCGTTCCGCAACAGTCAGTTAACCCTTGTTGAATCCATCATCAGCGACTGACGTGCTTGCCGCTTTCGAGCACGTCAGTTTTACGCACTTTGACAGGACCTCGCCCACCCTGGTGGATATCGATCTGTCCATCCAGCGCGGTTCTTTCACCCTGCTGGTTGGACCTTCAGGCTCCGGAAAGTCCACGTTGTGCATGCTCCTTAATGGGATCATCCCGCACCTGCTCGGTGGGGAATTAACCGGAAAGGTCATTGTGGACGGGCAGGATGTGGCCGGGACGCAGGTAAAAGACCTGGCACGTTCGGTTGGACTGCTTTTCCAGGATCCCGAATGGATGTTCGCCACCCTTCAGGTGGAGGACGAAGTCGCTTTCGGCCCCGAGAACCTGCGCCAGCCTCCGCAGGAAATTGCCAGCCAGGTGACCGCCGCGCTCGATTACGTCGGGATGGCTCCCCTGCGCAAGAACCTGGTCTGGGCGCTTTCGGGTGGCCAGATTCAAAAACTTGGCCTGGCTTCTGTCCTCGCAATGCAGCCTCCGCTCATCGTACTCGATGAACCGACTGCCAACCTGGATCCGGCCACCACCCATGCTGTCCATGAATTAATCCTCCGCCTGCGCAGCGAGGGCAAAACCGTCCTGCTGGTAACCAAGGACCTCGACGAGTTCATGGCCGAGGCTGACCACCTGATCCTGCTGAATGAAGGGCGTGTCCTTGCCCAGGGCTCTCCCCGCCAGGTCATTGAGCAGCACGGGTTGAAAATGATCGAGCTGGGCGTATGGCTGCCGGAACCAACCGAGATTGGTCTGCTATTGGAATCCCAGGGTAAACTCCCGGCCAGTTCGGTGCCGCTGACCGTGTTGGAAGCGGTCGAAGCTTTCAGCCAATTTCGATTTAAGGAAGGCGCTGCATACAGCGCACCTGCCACGGGCGAAGAGCTGCTGGTCAAAGCGGAAGGCCTCGAATATTCCTATGGTTCCCGGGTCAAAGCGCTGCGTGGAGTATCCTTCGAGATCCGCCAGGGTGAAATTGTGGCCATTGTGGGGCAGAACGGGGCGGGGAAATCCACGTTGAGCAAGCTCCTGGTTGGCCTGCTCAAACCGGGCGGAGGCAAGTTGACCCTGTTTGGTAAAAATGCGCGTGCCTGGAAGGTCCAGGATCTGGCCAATGA
>JADGQC010000060.1 GCA_017882125.1 Anaerolineales bacterium | reverse complement strand
GTGTCCTTTGCGGTTGCCACCGGTCTGGCCTCGCTGGGAATTCTGCCGTTTGCCACACAGAGAACCGTGGTGAGCATCCCGCTTGGAGGAGTCTTTGGAGATCTCACACTTGTGCCCGATGGGCTGGGCGCCGTTATCGCTGTGATCGCAACCGTGGTGGGCTGCCTGGCGGTGATCTTCTCCCTGGATTACATGAAACCCGGGGAGCAACTGGCTCGTTATTATGCTCTCATCCTTTTTTTCATCGGTGCAATGGCAGGAGTGGGACTGGCAGGCAGCCTGCTGCTGATGTTCCTGTTCTGGGAAATCACTGCCTTCTGTTCCTATGCATTGATCTCTTTCCACAATGATGACCCCAAAGCGGTTAAAGGCGGCATCCAGGCCCTGATCATGACCCAGCTCGGTGGGGTGGGACTGCTTGCGGGGGTTTTGCTCGCTTATTCGTACCTGGGCAATACCCAGATCAGCACTTTCCTGGCGCAGGCACACACGATCCCGGCAGGCATCCTGAGCGTGATCGCATTTGGATTCCTGGCCGCGGCGGCTGCCAAGTCTGCGCAGATCCCGCTGCACAGCTGGCTGCCGGATGCGATGGAAGCGCCCACACCGGTCACTGCTCTTATCCATGCTGCCACGATGGTCAATGCGGGGGTGTACCTGCTGGCCCGTTTTTACCCAGCATTCAAAAGCGTGCCAGGCTGGAGCACGACCGTGATCGTGGTGGGGATGCTTTCGGCTTTCCTGGCCGGGCTGATGGCACTTGCATCTAACGACATTAAACGGGTCCTGGCTTATTCCACCGTGAGCCAGTTGGGCTACATGGTGTATGCGATCGGGACGGGATCGATTTTCGCGGGAATGTTCCATCTGTTCAGTCACGCCATCTTCAAGGCGCTGCTTTTCCTGGGTGCCGGTGCAGTAATCACGGCGGTCGGAACCCGGGATTTGACTAAAATGGGGGGGCTGGGTAAAAAGATGCCGTTCGTACGGGCAGCGTTCATCATCGGTGCACTGGGACTGGTAGGACTGCCGATCGCAAACGGGTTCTTCAGCAAAGACCTGCTGCTCGAAAGCGGGTTGAAGAACGGCCCGTTCTGGGCGTACCTCTTTATGTTGACGGGGACGGGTATAACCGCGCTCTATACTCTGCGCCTGGTGCGGAAAGTTTTCTACGGAAAATCGAATGAGGGCGAACCCGCTCACGACGGGCTGCCAGCCATGCGGATCGCGCTGGGATTATTAGCCTTGGGGACACTTACCAGCTGGCTGCTGGCAGGCGGTTTCAGCCAGCTGCTGGCTGCCACCTTGCCTTTCCACAGTATCGAAGTGGAAGGAACGCTGAAAATCGTGGAACAGGTGGTCCTGGCTCCTGCAACCTGGATCACGCTGGGGGTGGTTGCCGTGGGATTCGCAGCCTGGATAAAACGGGATCTATTCAAAGGCTTGAGCCAGGCGCTTGAACCGGTGCTAAGCCGTGGTCTTGGTTTTGATTGGATCAACCGGAAGGTCACCGATCTGACCGTGGGCATCGGAACCCGGTTGCAGGTCACGCAGACCGGTCAATTAAACTGGAACATCCTGGGGATCCTGGCCGGTCTGGTTGTCCTTTTACTGGTGCTGGTACGAGGCATATAGTATGAATATTCCCCTCTTTATCTGGCTGATGCTCATGCCGCTCCTGGCCTCACCGGTCATCTATTTGACCGGACGACTGACCAGGAGTCTCGGGCGCTGGTGGATCCCCTGCCTGACTGCTGTCGCGGCTCTGGCTGGCGATGGGATTATCTTCGCACTGACAGCACGGCAGTTGAACGAGACGGGCACTTTGAATTTCAGCCTGGGTTCGGTCTCACTGCGTATGGATGGACTTAGCTTGCTGCTGGCAGCAGCGGCATTGGCATTGGGAATCCTGGTTGCCATTTTCTCGGGTCCTTACCTTTCCAAGGAGACCGGCCAGGAAAAATATTACGCCATGCTGGTGCTGATGGTGAGCATGATCATGGGGCTGGGCTGCGCAACGGACCTGTTCAACCTGTGGATCTGGTTTGAAGCCATGGCAATCACATCCTACCTGCTGGTCACATTTTACCGGGAACAACCGGCAGCTTTGGAAGCAGGGATCAAATACCTGGTGCAGAGTGCGGCCGGTTCAATGTTGATCCTGGTTGGGATTGCGCTCGTGTTTGCGGAGACCGGCAGCCTGGGCCTGGCGGAGATCCAGAACCGGGTGGTTCCATCGGCAGGATTGATTGCAGCCGGGGCACTTTTCGTAATTGGTTTCGGTGTCAAGGCCGCCCTGGTACCGCTGCACACCTGGCTGCCGGATGCGCATTCGCAGGCTCCCAGCGGGATCAGCGCAATGTTATCGGGAGTGGTGATCGAGGCCGGCCTGGTGGCTCTGCTGCGAACATGCTCCGCCCTGTTCGCAGTTACCCAATCCTGGCCAGTGCTGCTGATGATTTGTGCAGCGCTTAACATGCTGGTGGGCAACCTGATGGCACTCAAACAGAGGCAGGTCAAGCGCCTGCTGGCATACTCAAGCGTGGCCCAGATGGGCTACATCCTGCTCGGGATCGGAATCACGTTACAGACAGGAGTGGACGGCGGCGCACAGGGAAGTTTCTTTCACCTGTTCAACCATGCGATGATGAAGGGACTGGGATTCCTATCTGCAGGAGTATTGTTGTATTCACTGCACATTACCAAGGGCAGCCATAGAGCGTTGACGATCGACGACCTGGCAGGAGCGGCGGAGCGATACCCGCTGGCTGCCCTGACCCTGAGCCTGGCGGTGCTCGGACTGGGCGGCATTCCGCCCCTGGCAGGTTTCATGTCAGAGTGGCAGATCTTCGCGGCCGGCTTCCAGTCGCAGAATCCCTGGATCATTGGGCTGGTCATCTTTGCCGCCCTCAACAGCGTCCTGTCGCTGGCCTATTACGTTCCGCTGATCAATGCCATGTACCGGCGGAAGCCTTCGGCCAGGGTTCAGGATGGCACACGGATGCCGGTGCTGATGAGCATCCCGCTGGTGATCCTGGCTGCGGGGCTGATCGTATTCGGTGTGTGGCCCAGCCTGGCGAATGGTTTAACGATCCCGGCCAGCCACATCCTGCTGTCTTCCATTGGTGGTTGATTTTCGGAGAGATGATGCAAATCCTATTCACTCCCCCGTTGGCTTTCCTGATTTACATAATCCTGGTGGGGCTGGTTTCCCTGCTCGGCAGGAAGCTGGCACCAAGCGGCGGGCAGACAACCTTAAAAAACAGTACTTATTCGAGCGGTGAGGCTGCCCCCACACGCCTGGCGGCACCAGGTTATCGTCCATTTTTTGTTGTGGCATTATTCTTCGCCATCCTGCACCTGGGCACCCTGGTGATGAGCACCGGTGGATTCTCCCCGGTGATGATCATCTATTTATCCGTATTGATACTGGCTTTACTGGCATTGATATTGGGCTAAAAGGAGTTCGACTTTATGAAATCCCATCAGAATTTTGGGCAACAGCTGCTGAAGAGCCTTAAGGACTGGGCAAGAGTGAGCAGCCCGTGGGTGTTGCACTTCAATACCGGATCGTGCAACGGCTGTGACATCGAGATCCTGGCGACGCTCACCCCGCGCTACGACCTGGAACGTCTGGGGGTCAAGCTGCAAGCCAGCCCGCGCCAGGCTGATATCTTATTGTGCACCGGGCCAGTCACTCGCCAGGCACGTGAACGCCTGGTGCGGATCTATGCGCAGATGCCCGAGCCAAAGTACGTGGTAGCGATTGGCTCCTGCGCTATTTCGGGGGGAGTTTTCAGAGGCTGCTACAACGTGATGGATGGCATCGATCAAGTCATCCCGGTCAGCGCCTATATCCCCGGCTGCCCGCCCCGACCGGAAGCTGTGATCGATGGGCTGGTCAAAGTGCTGGCAAGTATCCATTCACCAGGGCATAAAATTCCATCGGATATCCTTGAAGGGGCACTTGACCCTGAAAAGGTGG
Organism: Anaerolineales bacterium; assembly: GCA_017882125.1. Lineage (GTDB taxonomy): Bacteria > Chloroflexota > Anaerolineae > Anaerolineales > Villigracilaceae > UBA877. The sequence goes on along the minus strand of JADGQC010000060.1, from coordinate 9,627 downwards.
CAGCATGAATTCAGAAGAGATCATTACAGTTGCGACCGGTGTGGTGAAGTCTTGGGATTGGGCCACAGAGACATCCCGACCCTTGCCGAAACAACTGGACGTGAAGGTGAAACTGATAAAGGAATTAGTCCCGATCATCGTGGGGCTGCGCGTGAAGCGCCTGGGTTACCTGGCAGCCATCACCGGGATCGACCTGGGGCCCGAGGTTGGCGAAATGGACGTGCTCTATCAATTCTGCCCGGGGGATGTCGTGATCACCCTGCGGGTGCGCGTGCCGCGCCAGGAGGCCATGCTCCCAAGCTTGTGCGAAATCATTCCCAGCGCGGAGGTCTTCGAACGCGAACTGCAGGAAATGTTCGGCATCCAAATGCTTGGTCTGCACACCACTGAGCACCTGTATCTTCCCGATGACTGGCCGGACGGAGTTTACCCAATGCGGAAGGATTTCGATCCGCAAATTCTCTCCCATTAACGGTGGATATTTCGCAAGGCAGAAAGAACTTCAATGAATACAAAACAGGAACCACAACGATTTGTCATCCCCATCGGTCCACAGCACCCAGCCCTGAAAGAGCCGGGAAACTTCCAGTTTACGGTAGACGGGGAGATCGTCACAAAAGCAATCGTGCGACTCGGATATGCCCATCGCGGCATCGAAAAAGCCGCCGAGGAACGCACCTGGATCCAGGACCTATATTTGATCGAACGAGTGTGCGGTATCTGTTCCCACATCCATGCGCTGGCGTACTGCCTGGCGGTGGAACAACTGGCACACGTGGAAGCGCCACCGCGCGCCCAGGCAATCCGCGTACTGGTGGCAGAACTCGAACGGATCCATAGTCACTTCCTGTGGATGGGTGTATCCGGTCACGAAGCCGGATTCGACACCTTCTTCATGTATTCCTGGCGGGACCGGGAAAGGGTCATGAACATCCTGGAGAAGCTGACCGGCAACCGGGTCAACTACTCGGCCAACGTGCTGGGAGGGGTCAAGTTCGACCTGGACCAAGAGCAAATTGCGTCGATTCGCGGCGGGATCGACTTCCTGGAGGAGCGCACGCGGCATTACCTGGACGTTGTTGCGACTGACTTCATGTTCCTGCAGCGGACGCGCGGCATCGGCGTGATGAGCCGGGCGCAGGCTGAGATCATGGGAGCAGTGGGGCCGACGGCACGCGCCTCCAACGTGGCCCGTGACGTACGAAAAGATGCACCTTATGCGGCTTACAAGGAATACCCGGTGGATATCATCCTGGACGAGCGCGGGGACCTGGAAGCCCGTTTCGAGGTGCGCCTTAAGGAATTGTTCGAAAGCTTCCACCTGATCCGCAAGATCCTGGACACACTCCCGGGCGGTGAATTGACTGCGCGGATGCCGCGCAAAGTGCCGGCAGGTGAGGCGGTGATGCGGGTTGAAGCACCGCGCGGGGAGCTGCTCTATTTCATCCGGAGCAACGGCAGCGACAAACCCGAGCGATTGAAGATCCGCACCCCTACCATTTGCAACCTGACCTCCGTGGTCAAGCTGGCGATTGGGCACCAGCTCGCGGATGTGCCCATGATCCTGGCAGGCATCGATCCCTGTTTTTCGTGCAACGACCGCTCCGTGCAGATCAGGACCTCAAACGACCCGGATGGGCGGATGCTCAGCTGGGACGAGCTGCGCCAGCACGGCATTGATTTTTATAAGAGACTCGAAAAATGAATTGGTTTTTTGTTCTTTTAAGTTTGATGGTCTTCCCCGGCGGGCTTTTCCTGCTGGCGGGCGGTATGGCATACGAATGGGTGGACCGGAAAATGCTGGCAGTTTTCCAGAACCGCGCCGGGCCGCGCTGGTTCCAGCCGCTGGCAGACACGGTGAAGCTGTTGATAAAGGAAGAAATCATTCCCGACAAGGTTAACGAAATCCTGTTCATCGGTTTGCCAATCGCAGCCCTGGCGGGCGGGTTGACGGCTGCCCTGTATGTCCCGGTGGCAGGGCTGACACCCGTTTACAGTTTCCCGGGTGACTTGATCGTGACACTTTACCTGCTCAGCCTGCTGACCCTTTGCATGGGACTGGCCGGGGCAAACACACTGGACCGCTTCTCCCTGATCGGCGCGACGCGCACCCTGACCCAGGTCTTTTCATATGAAGCCCCCTTCCTGCTTGCGATGCTGGGTCCGGCGCTGGTGGCAGGCAGCTGGCAGATCAGTGATATCAATGCATATGCGGGCGGGCACTGGCTGATCCTGACCCAGCCAGTGGGGTTCATTGTGGCGGTGATCGGGTTCATGGGCAAGCTGGTCATGCCTCCCTTCGACGCCCCGGAAGCTCATACGGAAATCGGGGCAGGCGCCCTAACCGAATACAGCGGCCGCGGCCTGGCTTTCTTTCATCTTGCCAAGGCGGTGGAACTGATCGTGGGGTTGAGCCTGGTCTCGGCATTCTATTTGGGCGGACTTGCCAACCCGCTCGAATTCCTGGTCAAGACCCTGGCATTGTTATTCGTCCTGATCGGCCTGCAATCCCTGCTGACGCGCATGCGCATCGATCAAACCGTAGGAATGTGGTGGCGGTATGGCACGCTGGTGGTATTGGCACAGTGGCTGGTTATTATCCTGGTAATGAGGCCTTGAAATGAGAATTGGAGTAATGTTCCCAGATGTATCCGGAGCCCTAATGCGTCATTCGGCTACCGAAAAGTATCCCTTCCAACGACAGGGAGTGACCGCGCGCCTGCGCAGCCTTTTGAAATGGAACCCCGAAGCCTGCACCGGCTGCGGCCTGTGCGCAATGGATTGCCCGGCGGAGGCCATCCAGGTGAACGTACTCGACCGGAAGGCGAAACGCTTCGTTTTCGCCTACCAGGTGGACCGGTGTGCTTTCTGCGGCCAATGCGTGGAAAGCTGCCGGCAAGGCGCGCTGGAGATGGCAAATGACCGCTGGGAGCTGGCGGCCTTGAATAAAGAACCTTTCATGCTCTATTTTGGAGATCCGGATGATATCAAAACAGTCCTGGCGGCTGAGCCTGCGGGCGAAGCTGGAATCCCTGCAGATAAGTAATCCCGCCTTCAAGGTGGCCGTGCTCGGAATTGGTCACGAGCTGCGCGGTGACGATGCCATCGGCTTGTTGCTGGCAAACCGGCTGGGATCCATGGCTGCCGGGTGCGATAGAATCCTGGCGGTTGAGACCGGCCCGGCGCCCGAAAATTTTACCGGGATGCTGCGCAGTTTTAAACCCGACCTGGTGGTGCTGGTGGATGCAGCCTTCATGGATGCGGAAGCGGGCGAGATCGGCTGGCTTTCCTGGCAGGATACGAGCGGCTTCAGCGCCTCGACGCATACCCTGCCTTTGCACCTGCTGGCTGCCTATATCACATCAGAAATGGGCTGCGAGGTGACGTTGATCGGGATCCAGCCCGCTACGTTGAATATCGGCGCGGAGCTTACCCCCGAGGTCCGGCAGGCCGCCGAAGAGATCAGCCAAGTTTTCATCGATGCATTTAATATTGAAACCATATACACGAAAGGATGACAAAATGAACAAAGAAACCAAGAAAGTGAAAGTTTTAGCCATCGACGACGATCCAGATATCATCACTGCGGTCCAATTGACTCTGGAAAGCGCCGGTTACCAGGTAGTCTCTGCTTCAAGCGGTCAGGAAGGGCTGGAGAAAATCAAGGCTGAACACCCAGACCTGATCATCCTGGATGTGATGCTGGAAACACACACGGAGGGTTTCCAACTGGCACTCAAGCTGCACAGCCCAGACCCAGCTTCAGAGTTGAAGGAATTTAAAAATACGCCCATCCTAATGCTGACCGCCATCCACAGCACCACCCCCATGCGTTATGAACCCGATATCGACTACCTGCCGGTTGAGTTATTCGTGGACAAACCGATTAACCCGGATGACCTGATCAAAAAGGTGGCGTGGATCCTCGGGCGCAAGAATGCCTGATAATGGAACGGATACAGGCAAGGGACCAAATTGTTAACAAACATTGGTTGGCAAGGATGAAACTTGGGAAGCGATTCTTGTCATGGATGCTGGGCAGGCGTTTGCAGAATGTATTAATCGCCTCGTTTGCCTTGATAGCCGTCCTGGCAGGAGGCCTCAATACATTGGTCATCTCGCGGGAAATCAACGGATACCTTGTAAATGCCCAAGCCGAACGAATGACCCGCGACATGGACCTGGCGAATGGGCTCTACCAACAAAAGCTGAATGATGTTCTCAGCATCAGCCAGTTTGTGGCATTGGATACCCAGACGATCGATCAGATGTCCGCAGCCTTCAATGGCGACTGGCAGGGGGTCCGGGCGATCGGGCAAGTAACCAACCGGATGATCACCGCCCCAATCCTGGATGGAACGCGCATGATCCTGGTTCTAGATACCCAGGGAAATGTTTTGACGGGAAACGTCCGTCCGGAAAGCGGGCAGATTGTGCTTCCAAATGCAGCCGGGAATTGGAACCAAATCCCCCTTGTTGCCGCAGCGATTGCATCGGGTCAGCCATTGTCAGGTACTGAAGTCATTTCAGCCGACTACCTGGCCCAGGTGGGACTGGACAAGCTGGCAATGATACACCCCGCGACTGCGCCGACCACGCAGAATTTGTACGACCCGCGGGAGGGAACGGCTGCCCTGGCGCTGGTGGGGCTCTATCCCCTGAAGGACGCAAGCGGTGGATTGGTGGGGGAGGTGCTGACCGCCTATTTATTCAATAACGATTTCACCCTGGTCGATTACGCCAAAAACTTTGCCAAGATCGAAACGATGACCATTTTCCTCGGCGATATGCGGGTGTCGACCAGTATCCTCGATCAATCCAACAGCCGGGCTGTGGGAACCCTCGTTTCCAGGGACGTTTTTCAGGAAGTGATCGGTCAAGGCCAGGATTACGTGGGCAGATCATTTGCAGTCAATGACTGGTACATCGGGACGTATGAACCACTGCGCGACCTGGGCGGGAATATCGTGGGAATGCTATACGTGGGCGTCCGAGAGAGCATTTTCGCGACCTTGATCCACACCTTCAATGCGCAAGCAATCACGATCGGGATAATTTGCATTTTTATTGCAGGAGTCATTGCCATCCCAATCTCGCGCTGGATCACCCACCCAATCGACAGGCTGGTTGAGGCAAACAGACGCCTGGCAAAAGGGGACATGGACGTGCGGGTTGAATCAGACGGAAATGGGGAGATCGCTTTGCTAAGCAGGTCGTTCAACGACATGATGGAGACACTGCAAAACACAGAGAAGGAGCTTTTGCACCAGGCCAAATTGGCCTCGATGGGTCAGCTAGCAGCCGGAGTGGCCCACGAGCTAAACAATCCGCTCGGAACGATCCTGCTTTTTGCCGACATATTGCAGAAGGAAGCCGCGGAAGACGATCCCCGAAAAAACGATTTGAAGATGATCATCGATGAAGGTTATCGCTGCAAGAATATCGTCGCCAACCTGTTGAATTTTGCAAGGCAGCAGGAAGTTCTTGCACAGGAAACCGACATCCATGCCCTGCTTGAAGATGTGATTCGTAAAGTCTCCAGCCGACCGAAGTATGAAAAGGTGAAGATCGAGAGCAGCTACAGCCCGGACCTGCCTGTAATCCAGGCCGATCCTTCGCAATTGCAGCAGGTCTTTTTTAACCTGTTCAATAATTCGGTGGATGCAATGCCAGATGGGGGAAAGATTTCCATTTTATCCCGACCGCTGGACGAACGGTCGGTGGAGATCCGGGTGTCCGATAACGGCTCAGGTATCCCCGCGGAAGCCCTGGATAAGTTATACACTCCCTTTTTTACAACCAAACCAGCCGGCAAAGGGACCGGGCTTGGGCTTTCCATCGTGTATGGAATCATCAAGCTGCACAGGGGGCAGATCAATATTCAAAGCAACATCGGCACCGGGACGACCGTCATCATCACCCTACCGGTCCGGCTGCCGGATACGCACGCAACCCAAACTATTTCTTAATCGGATATGGTGATATAGTGACCCTGGAGGATTATGGAAAATAAGGGAAGCATCCTGGTAATCGACGACGAGGCGGGGATCAGACAGGGCTGTTACCGGGCTTTACAGCCGCAGGGGTTCATGGTGGAAACTGCCGAGAGCTTTCAAGACGGCCTCCAAAAGATCCAGGCTGGCGCCTTCGATCTCATCCTGCTGGATGTTATGCTGCCGGATGGAAGCGGAGTGGACCTGCTCGGGACGATCCAGGAGCGCAACAGCGAGACCATCCCGATCATCATCACCGGATACGCCACGATTGAGCTGGCGGTGGACAGCATCAAGCAGGGGGCGTATAGCTTCATTTCCAAACCATTTACAGCCGACATGCTCCTGAATACGGTCAACCAGGGACTTGAAAAAAAGCGTCTTTCCCTGGAAACAAAACGCCTGCAGGCCATCGAGAGCCAGGCGGCCGAATTAACCCGCGCAAGAGATGAAGCCAAGAGACTGGATGATTTCAAAAGCTCCTTTTTATGGATGGTCACTCACGAGCTGCGCTCCCCAATCAGCGGTGCGCAGAGCCTGGTGCGGACCCTGCTGCATGGGCTGGCAGGCAGCCTCAATCCGCAACAGTTCGAGCTGCTGACACGGGTGGAGGTCAGGCTGGATTTCCTTTTGGAACTGGTCAACGATCTATTAACCCTGGCAGCCAATAAATCGATCGAAACCGAACCTCCACTGACCCATGTCCAGGTGCAGCCGCTGCTGCGGCGAGTTGTTGACAGTTTCGCAGAGGAATCAAACAACAGGCAGGTGACTGTAAAGGCGCCACTTTCAGGGAAGCACTGTGCGGTTTTGGCAACCGAAAAGGGATTGGAAAGCATTTTTAGAAACCTGATCGGGAATGCCATAAAATATACGCCCGCCGGAGGCAGGGTGGAAGTTGAAACCGCAAAAGAAGCCGGGCATATCAAGATCAGCGTGGCAGATACCGGCATGGGGATTCCCGAGGAGGATCTGCCCCACATCTGGGAAGAGTTTTTCCGGTCGAAGAATGCCCACCTTTCGGGTGTTACGGGAACCGGGTTGGGCCTGAGCATTGTGCGACAGCTAATGGACCGGTTCGGAGGTCAGATCAGTGTAACGAGTTCCCTGGGCCTGGGTACAACTTTTACGGTATCATTCAAGATAGATTGATTTTTCCCGTTCGCATGTGAAAGTGTAAAAAATTGCCCAAGAATACAAGGGATCCAGAAGCAGAGATCCGCCAGGCATCTCTTGAACTTGCCCAAGCCAAGAAAGCCCTGATCGACGAAATAGTAGTCCACGAACGGGTGGTTGAAGACCTGAAGCATTTGAATACAGAGCTCAGGAAATCCCAGGAACAGACCACCCTGATGCTGCGTTCCGTCCAGATGGCTGGGGGATCGCTTGAACTGGACAAGGTGCTGGAAAGAATTGCCGAAATGCTGGCAACCGCCAGTGGGATGCCTCACTGTGGGATATATTTGATCGACGAGGAGCGAAACCTGCTTGTGCGGCGGGCCGGGACCAGCAATTTGAATAAGAAGCAACGGGAACAGACGAAAAACCTGCAAATCGATCCCGGGCAATTTCCACTGGTCAAAGAAGCGTTGGAGCTCAAAGGGCCGGTCATCAGCAAGGATGCCAGGTCGGACCCGCGCGTCAACCTCAAAATCCTGCCACCGTTCGATTTTGGTTCCATGCTGGTGGTACCAATATTGCTGGGGAAGCGCGTCCTGGGGGTCGCCCTGAATTACACGATGGGGGAAGGTTACAAGAGCACACGCGAAGAAGTGGACCTGGCGGGTGGGATTGCCAAGTCTGTGGCGCTGGCGGTTGAAAATGCGCGACTATATGGAGAAACGCGCCAAAGGCTGGCAGAGAGCCAGGGCATCCAACGCGTGATGACCGGATTGTTAAGAAAAAACAGCCTGCCGGAAGTATTGGAGATCATTTGCAACGAAGCGTTGAACCTGACGGATGCAACCGGGAGCGCGGTTTTAATGCTGGAAGACAATAGTATCCTGCGGGTGACGAGTGCGGTGGGGGAGACCCTGTCTGCGCTGGACCGCCTGCCGGTTGAAGGGTCACTGGCCGGACGAGCCGCCAGCAGCGGAAAAGCCCTGTTGGTCAATGATGTGGGCAGCCTCGAATTGGACTATTTGCGGGATATTGATATCAAATCATTGATCGCCGCCCCGCTGCGGGTTGAGTCCACGGTTATCGGTGTGCTGGATGTAATCAATAAAGTGGGAGGATTCACCAAGGATGATGTGCGCATCATCAACCTGTTTGCCGACCAGGCAGCCATTGTGATCGACCAGGCCCAACTCCATCAAAAGGTGGAGCAGATGGCCGTGATGGAAGAACGTCAGCGACTGGCGCGTGAACTTCACGATTCGGTTACGCAGGCGCTTTACAGTGTAAACCTGTATGCCGAAGCAGCCCGTCGTTCGCTCTCGGCAGGAAAAAAAGGAACGACGCTGTCAAACCTGCAAAAGGTACGCGAAATGACGCACGAGGCCATGCGGGAGATGCGCCTGCTGGTATTCGAACTGCACCCGCTCATCCTGGAAAAGGAAGGCCTGGTTGCAGCGCTACAGGCACGCCTGGCAGCTGTGGAAGGACGCTCAGGTTTAAAAACAGAAATCCGCCTGGAAGATGAACAGCGGCTTCCGATCGCAATCGAAGAAGAACTTTACCGGATTGCCCAGGAAGCACTGAACAATATTACCAAGCACGCCCAGGCGACGATGGTCCAGATCGATCTAAAGGTCAGCCAGGAAAATGTCTGCCTGGAAATCAAAGATGATGGGATGGGGTTCGACCTGGAAGCTGCAAGATCCAGCGGCGGGATGGGGCTGCGCGGGATGGAGGAACGGACGCAGAAAATTGGCGGCGTACTGGCGATCGAAAGCACTCCAGGCGCAGGAACAAGATTATCCGTAAACATCGCACGCAAGGCGATCAAAGCATGAAAGAAATTTTGAAAAGGGACTCGACATGACAAAAAAACCAATCCGGCTCCTGGTGGTGGATGACCAGGGTATCGTACGCAAGGGCATCCGCGCGCTGCTGGCCGAAGTGAAAGGCATGCTGGTGGTGGGAGAGGCCAGCGACGGCCTGGAAGCAATTGACCAGGCGGAAGCCCTGCACCCCGATGTGATCCTGATGGACCTGGTAATGCCCAAGCTGGATGGGATCGAGGCCATCCACCGCATCAAGATCAAGCTGCCGGATGTGCAAATCCTGGCTTTGACCAGTTTTGCCGCCGATGACAAAGTCTTTCCAGCCATCAAAGCCGGGGCGCTGGGATACCTGCTGAAAGACTCAGATCCTGAAGATTTAATCACCGCCATCAAAAATGTCCAGAGGGGCCAGCCATTCCTTCATCCCAATATTGCCCGCAAGGTTTTGGAGGAATTAAGCCATCCCACCGGGAATCCACCCGCCACCGATCCACTCACAGAACGGGAAGTTGAGGTACTGCAACTGGTAGGTCAGGGTATCAGCAACCAGGAGATCGCCGAACGATTGGTGATCAGTGAGGCCACTGTGAGGACTCATATCGGAAACATCCTCCTTAAACTGCACCTGGCGAACCGGGTCCAGGCGGCTTTGTATGCGCTGCGGAAGGGCTTGTCATCCCTGGAGG
>JADGQC010000224.1 GCA_017882125.1 Anaerolineales bacterium | reverse complement strand
TGGTGTGCCCTGACGCGGCCATCACCGTCTACCGCGAAGTCACTAAAACTCAGGCCCCCGTGGCTGCAGGAGGGGTATAGCATGGCACGCGAAATGTGGAAGGGCAATGAAGCCATCGCCGAGGCTGCCGTTCGGGCCGGCCTGGAGGCTTATTTTGGTTACCCAATCACCCCGCAAAATGAGGTTCTGGAATACCTCTCCCATCGCATGCCCGAACTTGGACGTGCCTTTGTCCAGGCTGAGAGTGAACCCGCGGTCATTAATATGGTCTACGGGGCTGCTTGCACGGGAGCACGCGTGATGACCTCTTCCTCCAGCCCGGGCATCAGCCTGATGCAGGAAGGACTTTCATACATCGCCGGGACCGAGGTCCCAATGGTGCTGGTCAATGTGATGCGTGGTGGACCCGGCCTGGGGAATATCGCTCCATCGCAGGGCGATTACAACCAGATCTGCAAGGGGGGTGGTCACGGGGATTACCACCCCATCGTACTTGCACCGGCTTCGATCCAGGAGGCCGTGGATTTGATGCCGGTTGCATTCGAGCTTGCGCATAAATATCTCAATATCTGTACCATCCTGATTGATGGATCGATCGGTCAGATGATGGAACCGATACAACTTCCCGAAATGCAACCTGTCGTACGCAAGGAATACGGATGGGCGGTAAGTGGAGCAAAAGGACGCGAACGCCACATTCTCACTTCGATTTACCTCGACGTCCCCACCGAGGAAAAAACCAACTTGCGCCTGCTTGGACGCTGGCGGGAAGCCCAGGCTAACGAAATTCGTTACAAGGAATATTTCCTGGACGATGCCGAATATGTCGTGATCGGGTTTGGCACCGCCGGACGGATCGCCCTTTCGGCCGTCCGCGCCGCTCGTGCCCAGGGTCACAAGGTGGGACTTTTCCGCCCGATCAGCGTCAACCCCTTCCCATATAAGCGGGTTGAAGAATTGTGCAAACAGGCAAAATCCTTCCTGGTGGTCGAGATGAACACCGGGCAGATGCTCAAGGATGTACAGGCTGCAGTCAGGAACCGGATCCCAATGCGCTTCTATGGACGTCTGGGTGGCGTAATGCCTTTCCCTGATGAATTCATCCAGGAGATCCAGGAAATGATCAAAAACCCCGGGAAACCGGACGATGATCCCGCCGACCTGTGGTATCAGCGAATGATGGCACGTTGAGATGAGAGGTATCCATGGCTGTCACTATTGTTAATCCTCAAAACCTGGTTTACGCCCGCCCTAAGGGTTTCACTGACACCCCCACCCATTATTGTCCCGGTTGCACGCATGGAACGGCGCACCGCCTGGTTGCGGAAGTCCTGGAAGAAATGAACATCCTGGATAGAACGATCGGTGTAGCACCGGTTGGTTGTGCTGTATTCGCCTACAACTATATTGATGTGGATTTCGTGGAAGCTGCCCATGGACGCGCCCCAGCGATGGCAACCGGAATCAAGCGTGTTCTGCCTGACCGGGTGGTCTTCTCTTACCAGGGCGATGGCGACCTTGCTTCGATCGGCATGGCTGAGACCGTCCATGCCGCTGCCCGCGGGGAAAACATCACCATCATCTTTATCAACAATGCCATCTATGGAATGACGGGCGGTCAGATGGCGCCTACCACTTTACCTGGTATGAAAACCACTTCTTCTCCCAACGGCCGTGACGTGGAGACGCAGGGCTACCCCATCCGGGTATCGGAGATGTTGGCAACCCTGGACGGAGCCGGGTACATAGTTCGCCGCAGTCTGCATGATCCGAAAAATATTCGCCTGGCGAAAAAAGCGATTCGCACCGCGTTCGAAACCCAGGTGCACGGGTTAGGGTTTTCGATGGTCGAACTCCTTTCCACCTGCAATACCGGTTGGGGTGTGACACCGGTCGAGTCGCTCACTTGGCTGGAGGAACACATGATCCCCGCCTTCCCGCTTGGTGATTACAAGATTGCGCCGGCGGTAGCCGCCTTGAAATTCTAGAATTTCCGACATTCTAAGTGACCCAACCCTTGCTTACCGCAATGCTCCCTGTCTGATGGGGGTGAAGGTAGAAGGCAGGTGCACTTTGAATGTAAAGAAAATAATGGAGAATCACCATGCAAACTGAAGTTTTTCTGGCTGGTTTCGGTGGACAGGGCGTCATGTTCGCAGGTCAGGTGCTTTCATATGCCGCCATGGACGCTGGTAAAGAGGTGACTTGGATTCCATCTTATGGCCCGGAAATGCGCGGCGGCACTGCTAACTGTACTGTCGTCATTGCTGACGAAGAAATCGGTTCACCCTTGGTCCAAAATCCGCCTGCCGCCATCATTATGAACCTTCCGTCTCTTGATAAATATGAATCGATGGTCAAGCCGGGCGGAGTGCTGATTGTTAATTCCTCGATGGTGGATCGCGATGTGGCACGCAACGATATTACCTGGGTCTCCGTCCCTTGCAATGATATTGCCGAAGAGGCTGGTGACAAGCGCATGGCGAATATCGTTGCCACCGGCGCACTCCTGGCGCTGTTGCCCGTACTTTCCTTGGATGATATCGAAGCTGCCCTTAACGCCCACATGCCTGGCCGTCATAAGAATCTGCTGCCCAAGAACGTTGATGCCCTGAAGCGCGGCGCGGAGTACGCGAAACAACACGTTCATAAAGCGCAGTAATTCCAGCGGAATATACTCGAACATACGGTTTGATAAATTAATCTGAGGCTATGCATCCCTGCATAGCCTCAGATTAATTTATCATTTACCAGGATGGATAAATTGTTTTGTTTTAACTGACGGCTTCACGCCCGGCCTGGAAAGCCTTGCGGTTTAGTTCCACGTGTTTGGGTGGGACGCGTGCGGTGATCACATTCAACCAGTTTTCGGAGGTTAGACTCACTCCAGCCTGTCCTCCCTGTTCAAGCAATGCAGAGAGTGCTCCCAGCAATACCACATTGGCAGCCTTCACGTTTCCCAACGACTCGGCAATTTCCTCACCGTTGATGTATTGAACCTTTGAGCTGAGTTTAGCAAAGACGTTTTGCAGGGTTTCGTCGGTTGGATAGGTTTGGTCGCCCGAGATGGCAGTGAGCGGTTCGATGGCCTGCATATTGATCAGCGCCAGGGCGCCGGGACGCATGCTGTTCACGCAGCGCAATGCTTCGAGTTTTTCGAATGCCAGCAGTACATCTGCCTCACCTGCACCGATAAGTGGGGAATATACGACCTCCCCCCAGCGCACATGGCTGGTCACACTCCCCCCCCGCTGTGACATGCCATGCACTTCAGCCTGTTTGGCTTGGAAACCCGCCGCCAGACCGACATTTACCAGTACATCGCTTGCCAGGATGGTCCCCTGTCCTCCCACGCCTGCAAGCAGGAAGTCAATGTGTTTTTTCATAAATCACCTTCCGTGACCTTCACCGGGCGGAACGGGATTGCGTCACGCGGGCAAATCTCTGCGCACACCTCGCAGCCGGTGCACATGCTCGCGTCGATCAGTGCCTTGGGGCGCTGGGTTTTCATGTCCAGTTCATCGCTTTTTAAAATGGCCGGGCACCCCAGGCGGAAACAAAGTGTACAACCGTTGCATTCTTCCGACAGGACTTCCAGTGGTACCCACCGTTTTCGAACGTCTGGGAGCAGGGCGCAGGGTTCCACCACGATTAGCACCGAGGGTTCATCCAATTTAACATATTCCTTGAGTGCCTTCTCGATGGCCTTTACTTCATATCCAGGCACAGAAAGTACGTGCTGAATACCCAGGGCACGCACCAGTGGCTCGAGCAATACCTGTGTCGTATCCTTTCCGAGCAGGGTGCGGCCTGTTCCCGGGTTTTCCTGGTGCCCGGTCATGCCGGTGATGCGGTTATCCAGGATTATGGTTGTCACCGGGCTGTGGTTGTATACAACGTTAACCAGCGCAGGGATGCCGGTATGAAAGAATGTCGAATCGCCGATGACCGCCACGTGGTGCTCGGGGCTGCCAGCCTTCGCTGCGCCGTGCGCCACCCCAATTCCGGCGCCCATGCACCCGCAGGTATGGATGGCATTTAGCGGTGCGGTCAATGCCAGTGTATAACACCCGATATCCCCATTGACCGGCACCTTCAATTTGTTCAGGATATAGAACGTCGGGCGGTGTGGACAACCGGGACACAAAACGGGGGGACGCCCAGGTAATGGACCTGTCTCCAATTCCGGCAGCGGGATATGTGCTGATTTGGGTAACAGGCCTGCTCTGATG
>JADGQC010000223.1 GCA_017882125.1 Anaerolineales bacterium | reverse complement strand
GCTCAAAAAGTTGTAACCTGCGCGCATGGATTAACGGGCGTCTCCGGGATTCAGACGGTTTAGCGCTCCCGTGAAAACCTCCACCATCCGCTCCAAATTGATTTCCTCCGACACAATGCGGTAGGATTCCGCACCCATCCTCCGCAGGCGGGAAACGTCTGACAGGGCCTCCTGCAGCACTTTTGACAGAGTTTCAGTGCCTCCTATCTGCCAGCCGTTCGCTGGGCGGACAAGGTGGTCATTCGTCCCGTCCCCCTGGCCCATGACGACCGGCAGCCCGTAGGACATGGCCTCCTGCACCGCCAGCCCGCCAGTGCCGGGCAGCACAAACAGGTCGGCCGCGGAAAAATACGGAGCCAGTTCCGAAGCGTGCCTGGCGCCAGGGAATTCGGCAGATGGGTAGACTGTTTTTGCCAGGCTTTCCAGAGCGGTGCGTTCGGGCCCATCGCCCACGATAACCAGGTGCGGTTGGATGTTTTCGGGAAGGGCGGCACAAGCCTGGAGGAGGTCATCGATCCGCTTGCGTTTCTGGAGTCGCCCGACGAAAAGCACGGATGGCTTCCCGGTGAATGTGGGAGCCCGGCGGGGCAGCGGAGATGTTGGGCGCGGCGAGGCCGCGTTGGGAGCCACGTAAATTTTATCGGCGGGAAAACCGAGGGCAGCATACTCGTCTGCTCCGCGGCGGCTGTAGGTGATCAGCGCGTCGAACCGGCGCAGGAAAGCTTCCCGGCGGGATTTTCTCAAGCCGGACAAGGGTCCCGAAAGAGCGGCGGCCCCCAGGCCCCAGCCCAGCACCGGGCGGCCACGCTGCTTCATCCAGCTGACCGCGGCGGGCGTCGACAGGTAACGCGGGTTGGCTTCCACGATGAGCGCATCCGGGTCACACTCTGACAGCCAGGTCAGCAGGCCGCGTTGATAACACAGGTACAAGGGGCCGCGCAGGAAATGGAGGTTGCGCGCCTGGTTGAAATGGGCAATGTTCAAGCTTGCGGTGGTGGCGATCGATTCCGCGGGGCGCGGCAGACCGGCGAAGATGCTCAACCCGCCGTCACAGGCGGCTGCCAGCGCATCGAAGAAGGCTGCGCGGTAGGGCGTGAGCACACGCTGCTGCAGGGCAAGTTTCCCGGGATATCGGTTCATATTATTTAATTTCGCAAGGTAGGCAACGGTTTCGCCACGATATAAGCCTTCCAGCCCAGTTCCTCCAGCGAGGAAATGACCGGGTAGCCGGGACGCATCCAGCAAATTTCGTAACCGGCGGCGGTCAGAGTCTCCCAGGCAGCCCGGCAGGATTCGGGTCCGTGGAGTTCCATCAACATCAACGGGCGGGTTTCGGTCAACACCCGCCGCATGCCTGGCAGCGCCAGCACCTCGCCGCCTTCAATGTCCATCTTGACCACCTGCGGCGGCGGGTTGCCCTGCCCGTAGACGAATTCGTCCAGTGAAATTCCAGGGACGGTGATCTCCGATTCAACCCTGTCGTCCCGCCCGGCGGACCCGGCAACCTTGCCCATCCCTCCCGAAGCGTGGACCAGGAAGCGCACCGGACCGGGAACCTGCGTGACCGCGCGGTCGATGACTGACACGCGTGCATCCATCGCATTCAGCGCAACGTTGCGGCGCAGCTGTTCGACGTTGGCAGGGAGCGCCTCGAAGGCAAAAACCTTCCCTGTCTCCCCGGCGGCTTTTGCCAGCAGGAGCGACACGTAACCGATATTGGCGCCCACGTCAAAAATGACCGCACCCGCGCGGATGAGCTGGCGGAGGGCTGCCTGCAGTTCGGGCTCATAGGTGCCGAGCCAGTAATCCTTGTCCACCTGCATGTCGAGCAGGATGGTATACCCCGCCAGGTCTCCGGCCGCCACCTTGACCTCGACCAGGCCGGTGGGGGCAGCGCGGTTCAACCCGCCGCGGATAAGGCGCGCCAAAGGCTTGAATTTATAGATGGCCTGCTTGAATGAATTGGGCAGGATCCGGGCGGTGAATGCCGCGAAGTTCAGAAGGAAATTTTGCATGAGAGCTTAACCGCGAAATTGCGGAGAAAACAGAAGTATGAGATTGATCGGCACACCTCAAACTTATCCAACCAAGGCATCCAGGTAACGGCCCACCATCAGGTCCAGGCTGAAGGCTTCTTCGGCGCGGCGGCGGGCGGACTGGCGGAAGCGATCGTTGTCCTGCAGGATTTCCGCCGCGGCAACTGCCAGGGCGGGGAGGTCGGGCTTTTCCAGCTTCCAGGGATCGCCGCCATAGGGGACGAGCCGTCCTGCGTCGCCGGTGACCAGCTCGGGGAGCGCCCCGGTGGCAAACCCGGCAACCGGCAGCCCGCAAGCCATGGCTTCGATGACCGAATTGGGGCAGGCGGCATTGAGGTCGGCAGAATAAAGCAGGTGCGCCGAACGGTCGAGGCGGGGGATCTGGTCGCCAGGTACCGACCCATTCCATAAGATGGGCACCCGGCTCACTTTTTGGGATTTGTTCTGCAAATCGGTGGACACGCGTCCGACCACCATCAGTTCGAGCGGAGATTGTCCGGCCAGCCGATCGTTGAGCAGTTCTGCCAGGCCAACGGCGGTTGCCAGCCCGTTTTCATAACCGCCTTGCAGGCTGCCTTCCACCACCAGCAGGCGAAATGCTTTCGCCGGGCGGTCGTGGGGACCATCGGCCGTGTAGGCTGAAAGGTCCACGCCGTTATGGATGACCACTGTGGGGACGCGCTCCGCGCCGAACTGTGCCTTCCACCAGCCGCGCACAAATTCGGACTGGTAGACGATCCGGGTCACCACCCGGGAGCGGAGCAGGGCCAGCAGGCGGTTGCCGTACTCGGCGCGCAGGAAGTGGCGCGGACCGGTGTGCAGGCGGCGGTGCAGCCAGTTGATCCCATCCAGGCGCTGGACGATTCGAACCCCCCGCCTGCGCTGGCGAAGCAGCCCGAACAGGTTCGGGGTGGTGCTGGTGAGCAGGACTGCGTCGTATGGGGTCTCGTCCAGGTCATGGCAGACCTGGATGCCGCGCTTCGCCAGCCCGGCGGCGAGTTTGGCCTGGAAAGAGACCATGCCCCCAACGCCATGAACCTTCGGGACCATGCAGATACGCATTAATCACGTTTCCCGACACAGCGCGCCGGAACTCCGGCCCAGATCTCGTTTTCATTGGTGGATTCGAGCAGCACCGCGTTGGCTGCAACGATCGTCCCGCGCCCGATGCGCAGGACGCCCTCCTTGCAGAGGACTTTGGCGCCGGACGCCAAGATAACATCATCCTCGACCTCCAGCCCCTTGAAGGCGGATTTTTCAATGGGATGCTGCACGTCCGCGCGTCCGAGGGTGACGCCCGGGTAAACCCGGACGCGGTCATGGATGACCGTCTGCGGATGGATGACCACGCCAAATCCGCCGTGCAGCAGCAGAAAATCACGCCCGATCTTCACCCGCAGGGGGACCTCTGCGCCGAGAAATTTCAAAATGAAGTAGGCGAGTTTCCCAAATATAGGTGAAGACCGGGCGTAGATAAGAGAAGTGTAAACATCACGCCTCATGCCGAAGATTATACCGTAAGGCGCGGTGTTATAATTTGGACAGGAGTTGTCGCATATGTTCAACTTTAAAGGTCCCGACCGGCGCAAGGAAGAAGAACGGATCAGCAATGAAAAACGCCTGCCGCCCGGGCAGTCCCTGACGGTGAAGTTCCCGGTGCTGCACTACGGACCGGTGCCGCGCTTCAACCCGGCCACCTGGGATTTCCGCGCCTGGGGCGAAGTGGAGCAGGAACAGGCCTGGACGTGGGAAGAGTTCAACAAGCTGCCGCGCTCCAGGGTGGTAATGGACATCCACTGCGTGACACGCTGGAGCAAGGCCGACACGCTTTGGGAAGGCGTGTCAGTGCGGACGCTGGTGGAGCAGGGTTTCATCAAGCTCAAGCCCGCGGCGCAGTACGTGTTGGAGCACGCCGAGTACGGGTTCACGGTGAACCTGCCGCTGAAGGTGGTGCTGCAGGAGAACTTCCTGCTGGCCACCCATTTCAACGGGGAGCCGCTCACCCCCGAGCACGGCGCCCCGCTGCGCGGAGTGGTGGGAGCCATCCCCGGGCGGGACGAGCTGACCAGTCCCTACCTGTGGAAGGGGGCCAAGTGGCTGCGCGGGCTGGAGTTCATGCGGCAGGACCGGCTGGGGTTCTGGGAAAAGGCCGGGTACAGCAACAGCGCGGATATTTGGAAGGAAGAGCGGTTCGCGTGAGT
>JADGQC010000222.1 GCA_017882125.1 Anaerolineales bacterium | reverse complement strand
CAGGACGGGGCTGGGTTGTCACCAATCCACCCTATGGATTGCGCCTCAGCGAAGGCAAAGACCTGCGCAACCTGTACGCCCAGTTTGGGAATGTACTCCGTGAGAAATGCCCCGGCTGGAACCTATCGGTGCTGTGCAGCGACCCGGCCCTGCTCGGCCAGATGCGGGTCAAGCTGGATACGTCGCTATCGCTGGTCAATGGTGGCATCCGCGTCAGGCTGGGGCGAGGAGTCGTCAGGTAGGGGATTTTTAGAGCGGGGGACATGGGTCTTGCATCTATGTGTATATTGTAGTAATATACAATCGTGATTGACCTGCATCAACTCACCGGCTTTGATTGGGACTTGGGGAACCGTGAAAAGAACTGGCAGACCCACCGCGTTTCAACCGGTGAATGCGAGCAAGTCTTTTTCAACCTGCCCCTCCTCCTGCAGGCTGACACCGGTCATTCGCAAGCAGAACCGCGCTTCCTGGTACTTGGTCAGACCGCTGCGGGACGGAACTTGTTCATCGCTTTCACGATCCGGCAGAAAAAAATCCGTGTCATCTCAGCACGGGATATGAACCAAAAAGAGAGAGACTTTTATGAGCAAACCAATTCCTGAGTTCAAGAACGAAGACGAAGAGCGCCTCTTCTGGGCCGAAAACGATTCCAGCGAATACGTGGATTGGAGTAAAGCCCAACACCTCGTTTTCCCCAACCTTAAACCAACCACGCGCGCCATTTCACTGCGTCTGCCCGAGTCCATGCTGGACGAACTGCGCCAACTGGCAAACCAGCGTGATGTGCCATACCAATCGCTCATCAAGGTTTTCCTGCGCGAACGAATAGATCGGGAATACCGCCTCCCCGCCATTGCCGAAGGGAAAGCTGGCTATCGCACAGTCAGGAATAAATAACGGGGATGCTGCTCCCTGTGTTGATCCCATTGTTACCCCTTGTCACCGTAACTGAAACATAAACAGAAACGTCCAGGCATCTGGACGTTTCTGTTTTTTTAATGAAGATCCCCGAAAGAGATCATTTGGACATTTTAATATCCATCTGATAATTGATCGGGTCCTGGCTGGTCCAGGTCAGGTTATCTCCATAAGTGATTGAATAACCATCCACATAGACCACGAAAGAATAACCAACATTCAGGGCCAATTTGTCGGGCAGGACGTAATTTCCTTGATCATCGGCCTTGGCGTAGGAGAATATATCTGCGTTGGCTAAATTATTGGTTTTCCACTGGTCGAAAGTGATGCCCGGGTTGAGCACATAGACTTCAGCACCAGGCAGGGGGTTCTTGCTGTCAGCATCCACAACCTGGCCGGAAACGGTCACCACGCCCTGATTGGAGGGCTGGCTTGGGCCGCTGTTCGTGCCTCCACCGACGACAACATCCGATTGGGTCAGGAGCTTGAGGTCCTGGCCTGCATATAGTTCGATGTGATAGTTTCCATCAGGCATACCTGACTGGCTGTTATACAGGCAGGTAGAGGTGTCTCCCTGGCTGCCGGAATTCCATGCATACTGGCTGCTGTATAATACTTCGCCATTCACCTTCCATTCTTCCGCCCAGGGTTCACCATCCGTCATGCCGGAGAAACTGAACGCGCCCGCCATGGAAGGGATACCCGAGGGGAAGGCATTGACCTGATCTTGCATCTTACAATCTGAACCAGCGGTATACCAGGTGATTGCGCCGAAGGATTCACTACCACTCCCCTGCGCTGTTGGCTGAGATGGTCCTCCATAGGGGCTGGCATACGCATGCCCGGACTGGGCCGCGTCGATCAACGGCAAAGCAAAATTCACCGGGCGGATAGCATTGATGAACTCGCCGATCGGGATGCAGGTATCCTTTGAGTCCAATACACCATCGCCATTGGTGTCCTGGATCACCCGGCAATCCGTGGTGCTGCCACCGGTTCCCGCTGAAGCGAGGGTTGGGACCCCAATGATAAAACCCGCATCATTGGCAGCCAACCCACCGGAATTTCCGCCTGCAATTCCTGCATCGGTTTTGATCCAGGCGCGATCGCCAAGACCTTCTTCGGGTGTAAAACCGGAAACATTTCCATCGGTGTAGGTAATGGTATCACCGCCGATGCCGGGAAACCCGAAGACATTGATATGATCTCCCACGTGCAGTTCGTCGGAATTACCCACCTGGACATAAGGCAGATTCAGGCTGTTGGGGTCCACGTTAGCCCCGTCCATGGTTGTAGTGATCTGGATCACTGCCAGGTCGAGATATCCGTCCACTGCTTTTACTTTGGCAAAATACAAGAAGACGGGTGGTTTGTCTTCCTGATCCATCAGAGCGATTGCCAATGCATCCGGTTCCATGTCGGCTTCACCCTGGGATGCCGGGCTGGCAACGTGCGCATTGGTCAGGATCAACCCCGTGGAGCTGAGGATGGTTCCCGACCCGGAATACTTAGGTGTCAACTTTCCATTCACATCAAAGAGGCCATAAATTTGAACGGTTGCCTTGATCAAGTCAGCCCGACTGACGGAAATTGGATTGGGTTGCGGATTTTGAGGGATCGGAGGCGTCAGTACTGGAGGCACCTGGGTGGGCACCTGGGTGGGTACCGTTGGGGTGGGAGTTCCAAAAATACAAGCCAGGATGGACAGGGTCAGTACAGTAAGACTAATCCAGATGCGGTGCATGTTATGAAGTTTCATGTTCATCTCCACTAAAACTTCAAGCTGCTAAGAAATCGTTGAAAGCGGCCAAGGTCAGATTCGAATGCATTTTCGTCTGCCCAATAGGTCGCTACAATGGCATGATCGCCATTCAGGAAAATATAATCCAACCCCCGAACAATATTGGGGATCTGATTGTGTGTCAGATTGGGATTGGATTCAACATATACATAGTCAATCTCGTAGGCCGCCCGCCCAAAAACAGTAACCTGTTTCTGGTCGAGCACACGGAAGGCTGTCAATGCCTGGCCGCGCTCCAAGATCAGTAGGCTGACGGTCTGACCAATCGTTGCATCCGAGGCTGTCGGGATATTATCGATGCTATAGGTGGTTCCGAAACCGCTTGAGAGCGGATCGGTTACGTGCAGGATTCCATTCCCTTCAGCACTGGCCATCAACCAGCCCTGGGGAATTTGAGCGGATATCCCCGAAGCCTCAAAAGGAACGCTCCGGCTCTCCACACTGTTCTTGATAAGCCATCCCGCCAGCAAGGCAACTACGGTTACAGCTATCACCGCCCAATCTGCTAACCGATAACTGGTGGAATAGGTTTTGGACGGTAAGGAAGATGCATTCATATCATGCTCCTATTTCTCAGCCAGCGCGGTACGGATATTGCGGCGGATCAGCCATAGGATCATCCCCAGGGTAATGATGGCAACCACGGCAGCCAGCACCAGGCCCCACCAGGGATTTGTGGAGGCAGCCGTGAGGCTGATCCCTCTTTGGACGATGATCCCGCGCAGCCAGTTGAAAAGGCCATTGCCAACCGCGGCCAGGGTTAGACCAGCCGGCATCCACCACCACGCTTTCTTTTCAAACTTGGCACGACCCAGGAAATAACCCGTGATACCGGCAAAGCTGGCTTGTGCCAGTGCCACAACCACCATCCGGATAACACTGGAACCCAGTGCCACCCCTCCGTTGGCGATCACGAATTGGATGTTAAGTACGGTGGCATAACCCAAACCGGCTGCGGTTGCATAAATCACTCCGTCGGTGGCTTCATCAAATTCAGCCGATGGATAGACACTGTAGCGCACCGCAGCATACTTCAGGAATTCCTGGATAAAGCCAACCACCAGGATACTCCCCAGTATGGTTGCAGCGGTATCGGTGAAGATCCAATTTGAGACGTGGAAGAAGTTATCAACCAGCGGGATCCCGACCGCAGATGCCAGGATTGCTCCCAGCAGGAAAACGCCCAAAATATACCCTTTGGGTTCGGGCTCGAGCCGGTCCTGGAAGTAGAAAAATACCAGCCAGATGAAAGCCGGGACAAGAGCCAGCAGCACACCCGCCAGGATCAAACCGGTGCCCGTCAAGGCAGGTTTCAAAACCAGGTCGAGCGCATAGACGATACCGACAAACACAACCAACCCCACCACCAGCAGGATTGAAGTCCTCCAGGTATGTGGTCGTTCACGCTTAGCCGATTGGAAGTGTTTCTCGCAGAACCAACGCCGGCCGATCATGCTGACGCCTGGATCTCCGCAAACGCAACAAACTTGATCAGGCATGGGTTATCCTCCTTGGGGATA
>JADGQC010000059.1 GCA_017882125.1 Anaerolineales bacterium | reverse complement strand
CGCTGAGATGAGACCAATTTTGCCTTCCTGCTCGATCACATAAAGTGGATGGTTGACATCCAGCAAACAGGCTCTAATGGCCTGCGGTTCAAAGGCGGCTTGGTTTAAGTCCACAACACCAATCGCCGGGAGATTTTTGGGGGTAAATGCAAATTGCAATGTTGAATTCTTCGTCAGGGTCTGGCTCATTGGCTTTCTCGATAATCTTCTATTGCAAGTGCCATATTTCGCACTTCATATATTCTGGAATCGTCTGCCCACAGGCTTGCGTCGCCCGAGAATATCTTCATGTTTCCTTGCTGTTCTGTTTTATGAAAATGGACCTCCACCTGCATTTGCTTGTGATGTTGCAGCACCTGCCCGCGGTAACTCCAGTTCATTTTCTGCCCGGTGACCAGGTCGGGACGCGTGGTGGATTTTGACAGTTGCCGGGAAAAAATATTTACTGCCTGCATAATTGCTTCTATTCCCAGGGAGCCTGGCATCACCGGGTCTTCATGGAAATGACAGGCATAAAACCAGTCCTTGGGTGAGTTATGCCGGTTGGCATAAATATATCCTTCCTTCTGGCTGCCTCCACCATTCTGAATTGCAACACCGTCCAGCAGGCGGAGTTTTCCCTGAGGCAGGCCAGATTCCAGGGTTGACCCTTGGAGGGGGACTATTTGGCGATCTAGCCCGGCCTGTTTCAACCAGGGCAGGACGATTTTGCCACCATCCAGCCCTGTTTGGGCCGCCATCGCTTCTGCGGAGAAATATCCAAAAGAAGATTTACCTTCGAAGAAAATTTCATTGCCGCAAAGTAATTCAAAGGAGAAATGCTGGATAATGGTGGAGCCATAAAAAATGGTTTTGAGTAATTGCGCCTCGGCGCGGACTGTTTTACCGCGTGCATCCACCCGACGGTTGAATGTCGCTTCCCCATCCAGGTTCCGGAAGGAATAATCGACCTCTGGATAACGAAGTGGTGTTCCCAAATAGGCGGATAAGACTCCACACGGTTGAAGAGCTAGTTCGATACAAATGGAAGTGGGCAGTCGGCCGCGTTTTTCACCATCAAAATACCAGGCATCTGACGGAACGTCATATTCCGCAACAATAGAGGAAGTTTGGTCGAACTCTCCCTTGCGGCCTCCGATGGCAAGGATGCGGCTCATCAACAGGAGGTCGCCGTTTGGGATCCTCAGGCTGCGGCGCCCGGAATAGACTGAATACTCGTGCCCGAGGCATTTCACCACGGAACCGGTTGCAAATTCATTAAGATCGTCCAGGGTGAAAAGAACATGCTCAGCTCCGGAATTTAGCGGAAGCGCGGCAGCCACCTGTTTTTCGATACTGCCTGCAAGCTGGCGAAGACCCACTTGTCGCATTTCCAGGAAGCGGTCGTGGATTTGTCCGGTCTTCCCCACGTGCTCATCCCACCATTTCAGATAATTTGCAGTAATTTCTGCAGAGGTAATGGTTTGCATGCTGTCAATCCTGGTAGAGGACTTTTAAGGTCGTAGGGACCCGGTGGGAAACCAATCGCGCCATGAGGCGTACGATGGAAGTGTGGTCGTCTGCTCCCTTGCGGTTGATGGAATAGGCCGCGTGCACCTGTCCCTGCAGGGTTTCATTGACCCAGCGGGCGCAATTGCTGCCTGCCCCCAATTCGATGAAAATCCGTGCCCCGTCGTTATATGCAAGTTGGATCAAACGTGGGAAATCCAGGCAATGGCATAGCTCTTGGGCAATCTGCTTCGCGATCATTTCCCGGTCGATCGGCATCGGTTGATAAGTGGCGGCTGAGTAAAGTGTCATGCCTGGCTGATTACTTACCGGAACAGAATGGAGGTCCGTCAGGCTTTCATACTCCGAGTGGATCGGTTCGCAATGAATGGCATAATTAAATGGCGCCTGGAGGCTCTTGCATTTCAATTTGGTTATCATCCTCCGGCATGCTGCGGGATCGCCGCCGATGACCACCTGGCGGGGAGTATTGATATGCGTCAAATAAACGTGTGTTTCTTCCACCAGGGCCTCTTTGACCTTTTCGGGCCCGGTCATCAACAGGTAATTTCCCCATAGAGCCTCGGGTGGATCATTTTCGTTGCGGGTTGGCAGCTTCCAATATTCACGTACCGCGTTTTGAGGTCCGGTTAAGCGGGTGCGGAAGAGCGGGGAAGCCCTCAACGCTTTGCTGGTTCCATCCGCATCGGTCCAGACCCGGCTGGCAAACAGCATACTCACTTCGCCCAGGCTGTAGCCGAATGCGCTTGCTGGATGGATATCATAAACTTTGCGGAGCACCTCGGTATAAAGGAATGCCAGGCAGCTGCCCGAAATGAGCATGGTGATCGGGTCCGCGCTTAATTGGGCTTCGATGGCGTTCAGGTCATCAGGCGTGAGCGCTGTCATGCTTCGTGGATACAGCATTTGTTCATTCAACAACCCGCCAACGTCTTCGCTGATTTCGGAGAGTTGATCGTAAAGGTTTGGGTATAGATAGAAGAGGTCGCGCCCAATGCCCGGGTACGAATTGAATGCACCGGGGTATACGAATGATAACTTGCCTTCATTGCCAAGCGGATGCGGTGTAAAAAAACTACCCAGCGGTGTTTGCCAGTCCGACTGCTTTTCAATTGCAGTTGGGATGCCTTTGGTTGCAAACCCGATCTCGCGCATGAGTTCTTCATGGCTGCCGCCTAGAAGGCACACCACATTCTTGGCAGCAGCCATCTCCTGAAGGCATTGTTTGTATGAGTCCCTCGCTGCCACGCCCAGGTTCGATCCGGGCACAAGTTTCGTCTGTAGTAACGACAACTTTTCATTCAAATCCACGGCAGAGTCGATCGAAATCGGAAAAAGATGCAAATTCTCCAGTTTCGGTGCTTCAATGCAATCGGCGGCAAAAGCGGGGGTATCACAAAAAAGGATGTGGATAA
Organism: Anaerolineales bacterium; assembly: GCA_017882125.1. GTDB lineage: Bacteria > Chloroflexota > Anaerolineae > Anaerolineales > Villigracilaceae > UBA877. Next base: position 10,733 of record JADGQC010000059.1, on the reverse strand, counting down.
AACTGCCATTTGGCGTCAGGAAATTAAGGCCGGCGAAGCGCTTATTTTGGTTTGCCGGGAGGAACCAGGCTCGCGATTCCGTTTCCACATAGAATTGTGACTGATTCCATGCATCCGCCTTTTCGGGTTCACTCCAGGCTGGAGTGCAGGGGATTACGCGTCGTGAAAGGCACCATGCGGTTTTCACAATCCCGGGGAGACCCTGCAGGGCGCTGCCTAGTCCGCATGTCAGGGTTTGTCCGGCGCTGCCAGCCTTCAGCAAGCCTTCTGCCTCTTCGTTGCTGATCGTTCCACCCATTCGCGTTGCCGCCAAAATTAATCCGATGCTTTCCGGTTCGATACCCGACGCCAGGCGGGCATATTTCATGGCGTCTGATATGTCTGCAGCATTAAGTGGGGCATCCACCTCTGCAGCACTTGCTATCACAGCAAAAATCGGCCTGGCGTTGTCCAGAGCTGATTGAAGCTCTACTAAGATGAGAGCGCATAACAGGGCTCCATCCTCCTGGCTTTCGACTAGCATGACCGCGTCTTCACCACTGCTCTCGAGTATGTCGGATGCCGCGCAAAGTCCAGGCACCACCCCTAAAACTTCCCTCACCTGGGAACCGGTCCCGTTTTTTTCGAGCGTCGCGGTGACGGTTGTGGACAGGCTGATGATGGGCAGCCGCTCAATAGCCAGGCGAGTATCTCCACATACCTGTCTCACCACCTGGTCGATTGCAGATTCAAGCCAGGTCCCGCCAACGAATTGACCGGTCAGTGGCAAACCGCGATACACGCGCCTGCCGAATTCGTTTATGTCCCCCCCGCCTGGAATAACGACCGACATCCCGACAATAGCCAGGTTTGTTATAGAACTGAGTCGGTGGATCATTTTTCACCGGCTGGTACAGGCGCGGCTTCCCCCCCAATGAAACGCTTAAGTGCTTGGCTGATCGTGCCTTGCAGCGCAGTGAATTTTGCCAGGATCGTGCCTTGCGTATCGGTAACGATAATATCTGCAACGACCGACGTTAGATTATGAGAGACGATTTTCATATCCACGATGCTTAATACGCCAAAGGGGATTGCCCTGAATTGCTCCAATTTGACGAGGTGCGAAGGCAGGCAGGGTGCCTTGTAAAAACGCTGCGCCCAGATCAGCAGTGACTGAACGATCGCATCATATGCAAAAGGGTTGTAGGTTTGCAATGGGAACTGTCCCTGCTTGTCAGGTGGGATCGGTTGGAGCAGCACCTCCAGGACCAGGCGATCTTCGCCCATGCTGACAACGTGCTGCACTCCTTGGAATGAAGGTCCATGGAAAAGTGTGCCATCTTCATATAATGCTTTTCCCAAAATCCCTTCGCTCGTCGGCCCAGCCGCTGCCTTCATGTCCACCTTATGAATGGACGTGGGCGGCAATTCACTTACCAGCGTCGCATTCAAACTGTAATGGTACAAGGGCCGGCCGTTTTTATTCTTGCTCAATATTCGCGCCGCGAATTTCACCATTTCCCCGGGGACTTTCTCGATCTCATTCAATTCTAGGATGTGCTCATCGGCCAGGTTCTCATCAAAAACGATTCCCTTCAATACCTTAAAGTCTTCAAGCTGGAAGAATGTGTACCCCGGGAATAATTGTTCACAAACACTTGCGATCCAGGAAGCTGCGCATGTTGCCGGCAGCACCGGATGCAATCCAATTTGATGGTCCAGGAGGAACGGATTGGCATCCAGGCTGAGGTGACGTCTGATCTCGAATTTATGCAATTCACCCGAAATGTCGCTTGCGCTTCGAGTAGGGAGCTGCCCCACCACAATCTGCACGGGTTGGTCGTCAACGCTGTGCCTCGCCGTGATTTCTTTAACCAGCATTTCAGCTCCGGCGTCGGTAGGGATGACGGTCATGTCGCGTTCGGCGAAAACTCGTTTGAGTTCGGGCGTCACCATTCCGGAATCCCACGGACCCCAGTCTATGGAAACTACATGACACGAGGGGTTATCCCGTTTGATCTGGTAGGCGGCTTTGTTTAGCACTTCGTTGGCCATGGCATAATCAGCCTGGCCGATATTTCCAAAGAAACCTACCACCGACGAAAACAGCACCAGGAAGTCAAGTTGTCCTGCCGGGGCAACTTTCAACAGGTTGCGCAACCCTTCCACTTTGGGTGCAAAAACCGTCTCGAAATCCTGCAGGGTTTTCTTCTCTATTCTCCGATCCGATAATGTACCGGCGCCGTGGATGATGCCGTTAATTTTTCCCAACCGCTGGACTGGGCCGGCAAGTTCCTTCTGCAATGTCAACGCAGGTGCGGTAACGTCCTGGTTGATATACTCCACGACCGCGCCGGTCTTGCGTATCGCTTCAAGATTTGCTTCCACTTCCTCATGAGCCCGTATTTGGCGGAACAGTTTTTCCACAGCCTGTGGCGTTGCCTTTTTACCCTCGCTGCTAAGCTGATTCATTGCACGCTGTTTCAGTTCAGCATCTTCCGGGCAATCCATTGCCCAATCCGGCAGTGGCTCGTTGACCGGTGTGCGCCCCAACAGGATGAATTTACAGGGTGTTGAATGGGCTAGTTTGATTACGCACTGGGCGGTAATCCCCCTTGCTCCGCCGCTCACCAGTACGACTGTTTCAGGGGTGATCAATGTTTTTCCAACCATGACGATCAGTTCTCCGCTCCGGGCTGCTCTACCACCAGGGTAAAACGCCCCTTATTGCTGTAGCCCACTTCGCTGATCAACCGGTTCGGGTCGTAAAGTTCAGCCATGATGTGTTCAACTGCGGTCGCAACATTCAGGTCGGGGGAAAGATCGATTGCACGGCAGAAGACTCTTTCCCATTCAAGGTTAAGCGTTTTTACAAGACCAAACAGGCTCCCGCTGACTGGTTCAAACAACCCGGAAGTTGTCAGGCCAAATTCGCCGTCCATATGGGTGACGGTTACAAATGCGGCGTAATTCAAACGGGCAGATTCGGTTAGGTTTTTCATCAGGTATTTCGCCACCAGGAAAGTGGTCCGGGCGATGGTATTCTCAACCTCGGAATATGTTGCTGCAGCTGTTCCCGGTGGGTCCAGGTGGATGTACATCCCTGCCGGGCCAAATTCTTGTTGAATGTTTGCCAGGGTGTTTTGTATTCCGGCTTCTGTCAAATCTTCCATCAGAATGCGCCGGATGTTTTTGGGCATTTTGCTTTTATCGCTGGGTGGAGTGTCCTTTAGCCCCAGCACAACTACTTTTATCCCTTGCCCGGATAAGGCTTCGGCGAGAGCTGGGGTTAAACCGGTACCGTCATCCATCAGGATACAGGTATGGTCCTTCGGAAACACCATGTCCAGGTGATCTGGAGAGGGGAGGAACTTCAAAGCCACCACCCCCCGTGGTATCTCGAGAGAGGGTTCCTTGACCGCCGGAATATCTGGCGCAAGTGGCTCTACTGTGGGCTTGGCGGATGTCAGGTACTCAGTAATCTGGTCGAGCGTGTGCAGCTCTGCCAATGCAGCCGTATCTGCCTTGGGAAGCTCGGGGAACCGGGTCTGCAGGGCGCCTAAAATTTCGACCCGTTTGATCGAGTCTATTCCCAGGTCGGCTTCCATATCCATCCCGGGATCGAGCATTTCGGTGGGATAACCAGTTTTCTCGCTGACGATCTCCAGTAGAGCCTGTTTGATGGCCTTAAGATCAATGCTTGTTTGGACCTCATTTATGACTGCTATCGTTGGGGCCGTTATTTCAACCGGTTTGGGTGCTGCTGCGGGTACTCCCGTAGCAGGGGCTGATGACACCATCTGGTCAACAATTTGTCCCAGGGTATGCATTTCTGACAACAGGGCCGTGTCAGCCTTGGGTAGGTCCGGGTAACGGACCTGCATGGCACCGAGGATTTCTACCCGCTTGATGGAGTCGATTCCCAGGTCTGCTTCCATGTCCATGTTCATTTCAAGCATTTCGGTTGGATAGCCGGTCTTCTCGCTGACGATCTCGAGTAAGGATTTGGTCAAAATCTCAACGCTGATCGCCGTCTTGGTATCAGTTGGTATTACGGCTTCTGGAACAGAAACTGGTTCAAATGTGGCAGCGTCCCTTTTGCTGGGGTTCTCGACAATTTCTTCCGGCAACGCAGGCTTGAAGGGTTCCACCTCACTGGGTCTGCTTACTGGTACCACCCCGCTGATATTTTGGATTTGCATCAGGCTGTTGATAAGTTCCGCCTGGCTGTGTAAATATTGTTCATGCACACTCAGGGTTTCAGCCTGGTGCTGGTGGAATTGTGCCATGCTGTGGTCAAGCGTTTGTAGTGCTGCATTTATTTGCTCGAGGTTTTGCTTGGATGGGTTGCCGGAGAGCAGGTCAAGTTCCTGCTTTGTGATCTGACCAAAAAGACGGGTATATTCGCCATCGTTCGAGAGGAACTGGTTATGGGATTTCAACGTTTCGTCCTGCCAAGCCTGAAGTCGTTCCGCCATTTGACCTGTTCCCGGCTGGTTGCTCGTTTGGGGCGACCGGTCAGTTGCGTCGGGGATCTGCGACTGTTCTACTGCAGGCATGGTTGCTTTCCCTTCCGGGTGTGTTGCAGTACTCATTTCGAGGCTGTCCTTTTGCGCCACGGCTTTCTCAAAAGCAGTGCGCGTCTTTTCAGTAAGGTAAAGTCCGCCATTCAACATCACGCTGATGGCTGACTTCTTTTCTTCATGATATGGTTTGGAAGGCAGCGCATAAGGATCGTATTTTCGCAAATCAAGTCCGAGCACACACAGTTGCGCCACGGCTTCCCGGTACTGGCGGTCGCTGTCCTTTTTTGCGTTTGGATTTATTGCCACAGCAAAATGGGGTTTGCCTTCCAAAATGTTTTTAACCAGGTTGGTCAGGACGTTCTTTGGACCAAACTCGACAAAAATCTGCCCACCCTGGGAATGGATGGCTTCAATTTCGTCCTTGAAGCGCACCGGGTTGAGGATATGCTGGGTTAAACTAACGCGAATTTGTTCGGGGTTCGAGGCATAAGCCTGCCCGGTGGTATTCGAAAATACCGGGATGTTGGGCTTGTTGAAATCCACTTGCTTGATCGCTTCGGCAAATGGTTTCTGGGCGTGACCTACCAGTTTGGTATGGAAAGCACCAGATACTGGCAATCCAACCACCGAATATCCTTTTTCAACCAGCACCTTCTGCACGGCAGTGATGGCTGGTTTGGTTCCTGCCAATACCACCTGGTTGTTGGAATTCCAATTAGCCAGGGTGATCTCGGGAAAAACTTTTAATTCTTCTTGCAGTGCTGCCACGTCCCCTTTTACTGCCAGCATCGTTCCTGCGTCAAAGTCAGGGTCCGTGGGTGGCGCCATGGCCTTGCCGCGCGCTTTTGCCAGGACGAAATAGGAATCTTCGTCGTAGACGCCTGCCGCCCATAACGCTGTCAGTTCGCCAAAACTGTGTCCTGCGGTGAAATCAGCTTTGAAGCCTGCCTGCTGCAATAATTTAAACATTCCGGCACTCAACGTCCCGATCGCGGGTTGGGCGTTCTCGGTGCTCGTCAGTAGGGTTGACTGGGACTCTTTCTGGGCGCTGTCGAAAGCCGGGATCGGATAGATCACGCTCGAAAGGGGTCTTATTCCATCGGTGTCGAAGGCTTTGTCCATTTCGGCAAAAGCCTGGCGTATGGTCGGGAAACTGACTGCCAATTCCCGGCCCATATCCACGTATTGCGATCCTTGCCCGGGGAACAAAGCCACCAGTTTGCCTTTCGGGTCGATTCCACTCCTGCGGTAATACACTCCGGCAGGATGTTCAGCGCTTTCCAGAGCTCCCTTGGTCTTCAGCAACTCCATGGCAGTGCTTAGCTGGCTGACCGCCTCGCTTTCATTGCGTGCTACGAACCCTACTCGCGAATTTTCAAGCGGGATCGCGTTTTCTGTCCAGCCTGAAGCCAGGTTCAGATATTCTTGTTCAGCTTGCGGTCCCTGGATTTTTTCGGACCATTTCTGGCAGGTCGTTAATAATTCTTCTGGGGTCGAGGCTGAGACCAGGATTACATTCGGGACAGAATTCAGGCGATAGGGTCCGTTTTGTTCGCTTTCATTTTCTTCCAGCGCCACGTGAAAGTTGGTCCCACCAAACCCGAAGGAACTGACTCCCGCCCGGCGCGCATGACTGGCTGGTTTCACCCACGGTCTCACCTCGGTATTTAAATAGAAAGGCGACTTCTCTATTTCAAGTTTAGGGTTCGGTGTATTAATGTGAATTGTGGCAGGCAGGACCTTGTGATACAAGGCCAGAGATACTTTGATCAGGCTGGCAATCCCCGCGGCTGCCTTGGTATGCGCAATTTGAGACTTTACACTGCCTAAAGCGATGGTTTGCTTATTTTGATTGTTTTCAGAGAACACCTCATTCAACCCCTCGAATTCAGCCGGGTCCCCTGCCATTGTTCCGGTCCCATGTGCTTCAATTAATCCAACCGATGCCGGGCTGTAACCTGCTTCCTTGTACGCGCGCCGCATGGCGAGTGATTGTCCCGCCGGACGCGGTGCATATATGGATTTGAACCGCCCGTCGCTGGATGTGCCAATCCCCTTGATGATTGCATAAATACGGTCGTTATCACGCCTGGCGTCCTCCAACCGTTTCAACATCACCATGCCAATCCCTTCCCCCACCATCATCCCGTCTGAATCTTTATCGAATGGACTGGGGTTTTGGCTTTTTGAAAAGGCTGGGGTCTTGCTGAAACACATGTACGCACCGATCGAGTTATCCAGGTCGACACCACCGGTGATCATCATATCCGCGCGGCCTTCGATGAGTTCACTTACCGCCATGTGGATGGCAGCCAGCGAGCTGGCGCAGGCCGCATCAATTACGCAGTTGGTCCCCCCAAGGTCGAACCGGTTGGCGACCCGGCCGGAAACCACATTCCCGATCGAGCCCGGGAAGGAGTTTTCTTCCCACTTTGGATAGGCCAACTTCATTTTTTCGGTGATCTTTTTAATGTCCTCTGCCGGGATCCCATAGCTGCGCAGGACTTTCTCCCACACCGGGTATTGAAGGCGCGCCATCAACGGGATTACCAGCTTGCTGCCAATTCCCACAAACCCGAGGATCACCCCCACGTTTTCCCGGTTGAAATCCCTTCCTTCTCCGTAACCGGCATCTTCAAGACATTCTTTGGCAACCATGAGCGACAGCAATTGGGTTACATCGGTGGCTTCGAGAATATTGGGGGGTAATCCAAATTCTGCCGGGTCGAATTGCATGTCCGGGATGAATCCGCCTCGTTTGCAATATGTTTTATCGGGGGTTGCGGGGTTCGGGTCGTAATAATCTTCGATGCTCCAGCGCGAAGCGGGGATATCAACAATGGTATCAACCTTGTTGAGGATATTGTCCCAATATTCCTTAATGTTGTGCGCTTGGGGGAAAATGGATGACATACCAATTATGGCGATCGGGGTGGTCTGAAATTTTTGTTCTGATGGTGCTTTGCTACTTTTCAAATTGGCCTTCATGGGCATACGTCTCCGCTGCAGATCAGATTATCAACTGTACTGCTCGAGATTGACTAGACAGGTTGTGCTATTTGGGGGAGTATTTGACATTATAACGCCCTCGTTTGGGTTTAGTTGCGGATAGGGAATGGTTCTAATACTCGTTTAATCTGCCTTTAATACTGCAGAACCGAACGGGATTTCAACCGTTGGGCAGTTAAGATGCGGTTTATTTATTTTATGGGTGGAAATCACGACTGGAATCAGCATTGTCGTTTCTTTTCATATCCCCCTCTGAATGAGAAATCAACCTTGGTTTATAACTATTGACAATCGATGGAACTATTGGATCTGCGGATTTCTGGGTCGATTTGGACCCCGTGTATCATTCCAGTAATAAACCAGGGGGACGATGAAAAAGAACGCTGAAATTACCAGGTATTCACTCATGATAATTGCACCCTGGTTTATAAAATTTGAAAATGAGGCTACCAAGACAAAGGCAAGGAAGGAATAATTCAGGATCGCACGCATTGGTTCTTTAATTGGGTGGTCACTCAGTGTAGTCCAATAAATCAACAGTGGGATGAAGCCAAGCAAAGAGGGGAGGTTATATTCGTAAGCCAGGGTGGGATAGGTGAGCAAAAGGATTGCCGCCCCCGCCAGGAAAGGAATGGTCCGCTCAACCACATTCAGGTTTATTTTGAAATGGATATATCCAATAATGATGAGGGGTATTGGTAATAATTTGGCGATCCAAACCGGCAAAACCTTTGCCAGGCTGACCCCTCCGGGTGCCGCGAATCGTTCTTGTTGCAAAAGTCCTTTTAAAAATTCGATGCTTTGGGCGGGAAACGAAAAAGTCAGCGCCAAAACGACCAGCAGAAAGCCTCCTCCCAATAATAAGTTTTTCTTTCCTTCTGCCAGGCTCTTGGAGCCCAGCAAGGCTGCAGAAAATATCACAAAGAGAGTTGGAAAAGATGTCCATTTAATAAATGCAAACAATGCCGATATTATTACAAATATTGGCTTTATTTTGATAAAACCTAAAATCATCAGGAGGATTGCAGCCCCGACGTAAAGAGAGTATTGGCCTCGTTCAAACCATGAAAGCCCTGCGGGAGTAAGAAACAAGTATATGTTTGCCAGCAGCAGCCCGGGAAGGATATATTTCCCTATTTTCAAGGATTTAAATGAAATAATGTAAACCACGTAAAAAAGGAAAACCTGGATTGCCATATGGAGCACGCTCGCGAGCCCATAATCCAGCTTGCAGATGGTGATCGAACAAAGATAATGGACCAGTGGAGCATATCTTGATGGTCGCTGCAGCGGGTCAAGTATTCCACTTTGATAATTCTCACTCAGGGAGGCCATCTGTTGTGCCGGGAAATATATTTGAGCAAAATCCACTGCCAATCGGTTTTGTGCCTGGTATTGCTCGGTTAAGGGGTTGTCGGGGATTCTGGCAAAGCCATACCTGGGTAATGGGATCATTTTCTCCGCTGATTGGTCCCCATTTAGCATATCTTTGGACAGCAGGAAGACATTTCTCAGGATGAAAACATGCGCAATAATAAAAGCAACGATGATCAGAATCTTTTTCATATTACGCATAAAATTATTATCCTTTACCAATATTATTTGATCAAGGTAAACCAAAACATCAGGCGTCGTTCCTTTTATTGCGTGGATTAACCAAACTATGAATTACCGATCCTGCCAAACCTAGGATAAGTCCGCAGAATCCACCGAATATCCCCAGGATGGCAAAGAATGGCAGCCGGCTGACCAGGGAAGCACTCCCCGCGTACCCTGCGATCATGAACAAAAAGACCAATGCAAAACCATAGCAACTACCGGTAATCATCGCATCTCGCTTTTGACTCCAATACCCAATTGCCAACCCCACAATTCCCCAGGGAATCAGGCTCAACCAGGATCCAACAAACAACACCCGGGATCCAATAAATCCTAACAGTGAACCAGCCAGGATTGAAACAATGAGTTTCTTCATATCACATGGTCTCTTGGTCAGAATTATGAAAAAAATACTGATGCATCAAACCGACCCCGCTTTATTCAAAAACTATTCCAAGCAGGCTTGCGATGACGCCCATCTCACCGACGTGCTGAAATGTGTGGGTCAGTCCAAAGATCATCAAACACTTCCCTTTGGACCAGCCTGAATACCACTTTGCAAGTTCGTCGGCGCCTGAATGGGCCAGCCCTTTATCGATCGCGATTACCTTGGCGCGTTCAGGGGTCAGGGTAACATCCAGGTCCACTTTGTTTATTTCACTAACGATATCATGAGTGCGCTCCCTTACTGCCTTGGAATAGTCGTGTAAAGCCTGCAGGTCGATCTGCTGGCTGAGAGTATCCACTTCGCCAAAGTTCATGCCCCCGCCATTATCCCTCCAGGGAATATTCAATCGTTCCATCCATTTCCCCTCATCTAATATTTGGGTGCCTTCGGTGACAAACAGGTTCAGACCGGCGTCTTCCACGCGGGTGAGGTGCCACAAGATCCAGGCGATCGAGTTGACGCCTGGATGAGGTCGTTTTCGCATCAAATCTTCCGGCACGGTTTTCCAATAATCTTCGAGAAAAAAATCGTGGAGTACGTCATGGCGTTGCAGGAACAACTGGGTGAAATCCATTTTCTCTCTCCAAAAATGCATCTGAGGGGATATTTAATGATTTATTGGGAACAGGTTGGCAGGATATAATTATAAGCTATGCCATTTTCCCATTTGACTCTTGAATGGGAGCGCTGGGCAACCCGGCACTTGGTCGATGGGAAACCACGGGTTTAACCCGATGTGTAAATAAACGGGCCTGCTTGAACAAATAAAAAATTGCAGGTTGTGTTACACTGACTTAATAATTATTGGAGGATTAGGATGTTCAAACTTTTTAAGAAACGCAAAAACATATTTATCAATTTGATCCACGACCAGGCTTCCCTCACGCTGGCTGGGTTGGACGCGTTGAAGATCTACATGGTCAGCCAGGACCCTGCTGCTGCTGAGACCCTTATCTCAAAAGAAAAAGAAGCTGATGAAGCCCGCCGCATCCTGATCTATGAGCTGAATAAAACCTTCATCACCCCGTTTGATCGCGAAGATATTTTTTCCCTTTCCCGCACGATTGACGACGTGCTCGACTATGCCTACAGCACCCTCATCGAAATGCAAGTCTTGAAGGTCGAGCCGACCTCATATATGCAAAGAATGGCTTCCCTGCTCAGGGACGCGG
>JADGQC010000221.1 GCA_017882125.1 Anaerolineales bacterium | reverse complement strand
ATCAAAATCGACCCGGGCATGGCTTTCGGAACGGGGACACATCCCACCACCCAGTTGTGCCTGGAACTGCTGGAGTCATTTGTACCTACCGGTCGCAAGGTAATTGATGTCGGCTGTGGTTCCGGGATCCTATCTATCGCCGCGCTGAAACTTGGCGCAGGTTTTGCCCTGGGGGTCGACATTGATGAAGCATCGGTGAAAGCCAGCCGCGAGAACGCCGACGCCAATGGCATCCCGGTGGATCAATTTGCCATTGGCCGGGGTTCGGTAACTGAAGTTTTGTCCGGCAAATTCGGGATCCGGAATGCGCCGCTGGTGCTGGCGAACATCCTCGCCCCGATCATCATTAGATTATTTGACATGGGGCTAGCCAAGGTTGCATCACCTGGGGGGGCATTAATACTCTCCGGAATTTTGGCAGACCAGGCAGAAGGGGTGATCGCCTCCGCAGAGACTCACGGTTTAAAATTGGAGGAAAGGCACCAGTTGGGGGATTGGGTGGCATTACTGGTACGTTAATACATCCTTGTGAAATCCAGTATTAATTAAATAGCTTTCATTACGGGTTTCATTCATCCATTGTCTTTTTATAGCGATAAATTCACTTCGAATGAGGCGACCATCCAAACGCACTTTCGGCGACTTGGGGACTGGCCCAATTGGTCTTTTTCCTTCAAAGGCTCCGAAATTAAAAACTTGAGCGGGAGGTTTAAGGTGGGGGTTCAGCATTTTTGTGCTATCATACGCATACGATGTCGCATCGTCGCATGGTTCTCTACCTCCTGTTGAACGCCCTGGTTTCAATCCTTGTATCAGGGGCAGTCCTGTTCTTCTATGACCGGGCGACTCATAAAACAGATTGCAGTACAACCGAGACGATCCCCACCCTCCCTTCCGGGAGCGTTAATGCAGACATTGTAAGCGTAGGTGGAGCGGGTGCGCTGGCCTCTGAGATTGTCACCCTCCAGAATAACGGTAACACGGCGCTTCTTCTGACCGGATGGACACTAAAAGATGGCCAGGGGAGCGCATACACTTTTCCGCAGATCACGCTTTACCCCGGTGGGATGGTGCAGGTCCATTCTAGACCGGGAACCAACACCGCAGCCGACCTCTTTTGGGGTCTCTCCACTCCGGTCTGGAAATCCGGAGAGTTGGTGGCCCTCTATGACACACAAAACATTGCCCGTGCTTTTTATCGAATACCCTGACAGAACGATGGATATTGGTCATGACCCAGGCTCTTTATAACAAATGGCGTCCCCGGAAATGGGACGAAATCGTTGGTCAGCAGCATGTCGTCCAGACCTTGCGCAATGCTGTAGTTGGCAACCGGGTGGTCCACGCGTACTTGTTCGCGGGTCCGCGCGGCACGGGCAAGACCACCGCTGCCCGGCTGCTGGCGAAGGCTGTCAATTGCCTGAACGAAGATCCGGCTGCCCGCCCATGCAACGTGTGCGCCCACTGCGTAGCGGTCAACGAGAACCGCTTCCTGGACCTCATCGAAATCGACGCAGCCTCCAACACTGGCGTTGAAGATATCCGAGATCTGCGCGATAAGATCAACTTTTCCCCAAACGAAGGCACTTACAAAGTTTATATTATTGATGAAGTGCACATGCTGTCAACACAAGCGTTTAACGCGCTCCTGAAAACACTCGAAGAACCACCAGCCCACGCCATCTTCATCTTAGCAACCACCGAGATGCATAAAATCCCGCCGACAGTCCTGTCCCGCTGCCAGCGATATGATTTCCGGCGCCTGCCCCTGGACAGTATCGTGGGGCAATTGCAGAACATTGTCACATTTGAAAAGCTTTCCGCCGAACCCGAAGCGCTGACTCTCATCGCCCGCCAATCCGGAGGAGGCATGCGGGACGCCATCTCCCTGCTTGACCAGATGGCTTCCACCGGGCAGGAAATCACGCTGGGTCTTACTCAAACCGTGCTTGGCACTGCCACCAACCAGACCGTGCTGGACCTTGTCAGTGCGGTCTGGAATCGCGAACCGGCAGCCGGGATGAACGCAATTCATGCCGCCTTGGATTCCGGCACCGACCCGCGCCTGCTGGCACGCCAGGTTGTTGACTATCTGCGGGCGCTGCTGCTAATCCAAATGGGCAATTCTTCCCAGGTGGACCTGGCGGCCGATACGCGTCTCCAAGCTGAGAAACAAGCCAGCGCATTTTCCCAGCCGGATGTTCTGCGTATGATCAAAGCATTTAACAATGCGGCGGTGGACCTGCGCGGCGGTTGGCAGCCATCCCTGCCCCTGGAACTGGCGCTGGCAGAAATGGTGGAAATACCTGCAACGACCGCTCAAAGCAGGACACAGCCTGCCGGGAAACCGCCGGTTGAATCGAAAGCAGAAAAACCGGTGAACAAAGTTTCCAAAGAATCTCAAAAGCCCGTCAAAGATGCCGGCCCCACCGTGCTTTATCAAACAGCAGGACCCGAAAAGACCGCGGAAGATTCCGACAACGTCACGCTTGATCAGGTAACTAAAGCATGGAGACAAATTCGTGCATTGATCAAACCTCAGAGTATGACCTTGGATGGCTTACTAAATTCTTGCAAATTACTCGAAATTAAAAAGGGAATGTTGGTGATCGGATTTGAATCTGATGTTCTCAGGTCATTAATGGATACCGAAGAACAAATAGATATTACCAGTAAAGCGGTTGCGAAAGTGTGCGGGGGGAAATTATCCATAAAATGTGTTGTCTCTAATGCCAAGCAGGCTCCGCCTGCGAATGTTAAAACTGACGGTATGGTGGCCGCGGCCTTGAAGAAGGGCGGCGAGATCGTGGATATCCAGGAGTAATTATGGCAAAAGGATTTAATCGTCCCGCAGGGGGTGGAGGTCAATCCGGCATGATGCAGCAACTTCAACGCCTGCAGCAGCAGATGGCTGAGGCACAGGAGAAACTTGCACAGGAAACCGTCACCGCGACTGCAGGCGGTGGCGCAGTCAAGGTTACTATGACCGGCGACCAGAAATGCCAGGCGGTGGAGATCGACCCGGCTATATTGAAAGAAGCGGATGCGGAAATGCTGCAAGACATTATCTTGACGGCGATAAACCTGGCACTGGATAAATCGCGCGAACTCCAGGAGCAGGTCATGGGTCCTCTGGCTAGCGGATTGCCTCATTAACAATGCAAATGGGAACTGCCCAACCGGCATTTCCCTTGAAACCAGACATGCTTCCTGAACCCATTCAAACCCTTGTTACTGCCCTCGAACGACTCCCCGGGATCGGCCCAAAAACCGCCTCCCGGCTGGCGTTCTTTCTATTACGCGCCTCACCTGAAGTATCCGGTCAACTTGCTGAAGCACTGTCCGACTTTAAAAACAAAATTGCATTCTGTCAGGAGTGTTTCAATATCACCACTGCCGGCCGGGAGCGATGCGAGATCTGCGATAGCGGTCAGCGTGACCCGGCGATGATTTGTGTTGTGGAAGAACCGCTGGACGTGGTTGCCCTGGAACGCGTGGGTGTATATAAAGGGAAGTACCATGTGTTGCAGGGCGTCCTTTCGCCCATCGAGGGGATCGGTCCGGACGACTTGAAGATCAAACCATTGCTGGAACGCATCCAGCGCGGCGGCGTGCAGGAAGTAATCCTGGCGATAAACCCATCCATGGAGGGGGAGGCTACCGCGCAGTACCTGCACCCACGACTCCAGGTTTTGGGAGTGCGGGTGACCAGGCTGGCGCGTGGTTTACCGGTGGGCAGCGAACTGGAATATGCAGACCAGAATACAATTCTACGTGCACTAACCGGGCGCCAGGAAATGTCGTAACCTTAAAGATTCCAAATTGGGGGTGCAAATTCCTTGACAACTCAGTTCGAATGCGTATAATAGGCAAGCACATTGACCCCCACGCCGATCTCGTCCATTTGGACAGATCGTTGACAACACAGCAACGTCTCACGTCAGAGACACAAAGCAGCAGGTTTTGCAGTCTGACGAGCCGATGTCGAATCAAAAACATCGGCGATTTCGTCTCTGTAAACTTGACAGTGGTGGGTCTTGCGGGTAAAATCCAGCCCGCTTTGTATACCGGACCTTAACAACTGAAATGTGATAGGAAGTAAGCCTGTCGTTCTATTCCGTAACTTACACCCGTAAGGGTGATTTTTTTGCGGAGAGTTTGATCCTGGCTCAGGATGAACGCTGGCGGCGTGCTTAATACATGCAAGTCGAACGAAGAGCTTTTGTAGCAATACAGAGGTTTCTTA
>JADGQC010000009.1 GCA_017882125.1 Anaerolineales bacterium | reverse complement strand
CTGGGGTGTCCCCGATGGCGCCCGCGGCCCCGATGGTCAGCTCATCCATGATGATATCCTTCTCGCCGACGCCCTTGTCGCTGCCCTTGACTCTCTTGAATGGGTTGTCCAAACCCATGTTGTTGTGATCGAGGGTTTTGACCCGCTTTCAAGTCGTGAAAGGTTTTTATCCCATGTCAAAATCGAATTCTAAAAAGCGCGGCGGTCAGCCTGAAAATGCCAACGCCCTCAAGCATGGCGTGTATTCACGGCATTACACCCCCGAGGAACTCCTGGCCCTCGATCAGGACGTCGTCGGATCATTGAAGGATGAATTGGAGATCCTGCGCCTCGCCATCTTGGACGCAGCCGAATCTGTCCTGAAAGAGCCGGAGGATTCCTTCGCTTTCCATGATAATGTGACTGCCTTGCGGACTATTTCCGTCGCCGTTGCCCGTCTCGAGAACCTCATCCAGGTCCGCATGACCGCCTTTGGTGACCCCGATCGCCGTGAGCAGCAGGTCGATTCCATGTTGGCCCTCATGGAACAATCCCAAATCGACGACGCAAAAGATATCGAAGGAGAGCCGTCAATTGTTCAAGGGGCGCAGCACATCGTCCCGCCTATTGGGGATGCTGCGCCCGATCCTCTCCCTCGCTCTTCGAAGAAAAAAAGGGGTGCTCCCCTTGGCAACTCCAACGCCTTCAAACATGGTTTCTATGCCGGTGTTTTCTCTTCTTCAGAAAGAAGACTCTTGGAGGGCGATGGGGCCGATCAATTGCGTCACGAAGAGACCCTCCTCCGCATCCTCACTCGCCGCACCTGGCGCTCCATGCGCGCCGTGCGTTCCTCCATCACCTGGCAGGAATATCTTTTCACGGTGCGCACCATTGGCTATACCGTTTTCGTTGTCGCCAAACTCCAGCGGGCCCGCCGCCGCTTCTTTGGCGATAAGACCGATTTGGAAAAGGATATTCAGCTTGGCCTTTCCGATGCCTGTGCCGACTTGGGGATACTCGACTACTTCCACGCCCAGGTGGAAAAATGACATCTAAACCGGTCTCCCATATTCGTTTTGGGATTGTTCCGCGGAACAATATCGCCAGACGGGTATATGAATATGAAGGGACTGCGAGATGTTTTTGTTCCTCGTTTGTTCCTCAATATCGAATGACACCGGTCAGCACCACTGAGCCCTCATTCGTTGGGGGTCGTGCCCTTTGTGTTTCCTCTTATTCTCTTCAATTAACCCATTTCCTTCTTTTCCCCCCCACCTTGACAGTCCCGCCATACTCGGTTACTCTATCCTCCTATAACCGCATTATTTCAGCAGTCTTTGCTGTTGTTCGTTTGAGCTTCGCTCGATCCCCCCAACACCCCCGGACTTCTGAAGAAAAGGAATATCGTGAGCTTTAATCATTTCAACCTTGATCCGCGCCTGCAGGCGGGGATCGACCGTCTCGGCTATACCGAGGCCACCCCCATCCAAACCGCTGCCCTGCCCGCCGCCCTCGCCGGCCGTGACATAATCGCCACCGCCCAGACCGGTACCGGCAAGACCGCGGTATTCGTCCTGCCCATTTTGCAGAAATTATTGAGCGGACCTCGCAACCGCACCCGTGCCCTCATCGTCACCCCCACCCGCGAGCTCGCTGAACAGATCAACGATTCCATCCGGGACCTGGGCATTGGTACAAAGATCCGCAGCGCCACCATCTACGGGGGCGTGGGCCCTCAACCCCAGGTGCGCGCTCTGCGCGACGGTGTCGAGATCCTGGTCGCCTGCCCCGGTCGTCTGCTCGATCATCTCACCCAGGGCAACGCCAAATTACAGGGAGTCGAGATCCTGGTTTTGGATGAAGCCGACCGCATGTTCGATATGGGCTTCCTCCCCGATGTGAAACGCATTCTCAAACACGTCCCTGCCAAACGTCAGACCATGCTCTTCTCAGCCACCTTCCCGAAAGAGATCGAGGGCTTGGCTGCCCAGACTCTTACGAACCCGCAGCGCATCGCGGTTGGTATCAGTGCACCTGCCCATACCGTGGCGCATGCCCTCTACCCCGTCCCCCAGCACCTGAAGACCCCCCTGCTCCTGGCGATTCTCAAGCAGACCGACACGAATTCGGTCCTGGTATTCACCCGCACCAAGCACCGCGCCGAGAAGCTTTCCCGCCAGATCGCCCAGGCGGGGTTCCGCGCCACCAGCCTGCACAGTGACCGTTCGCAGGGTCAGCGCCAGTCGGCGTTGGCCGGTTTCAAGAGCGGTCATTTCCAGGTGATGGTTGCCACCGACATTGCCGCCCGCGGCCTCGATGTGGAAGGCATCTCGCACGTCATCAACTTCGACATGCCTGCCACCGCTGACGATTACATCCACCGCATCGGACGCACCGGCCGCGCCGAGCACACCGGCGACGCCTTTACCCTGGTCACCCCCGACGATAAGGACATGGTCCGCTCCCTGGAAAAGATCATGGACAAGCCCTTGGTGCACCAAAAACTGGAGGGATTCAATTACTCCGCCCCCGCCCCGGACCGTCCGGCTTCGTCACCCCGACCCCAGCGGCGCACTCCCGCCTCCTCGTATGCGCCCGGGAAACCTGCCAGCCGGCAGGCGCCTCGTTCCGCCCCCAGCCGCAGTCTCCGCCAGAAATTCGCGGGCGGAAGAACAAAGTAGATCGGCAAATAAATTCACCGGCGCACCGGATCCCCAGGAGGGACTCGCTGCGCCGGATTGGTTCTCTGCTAAAAATTATTATCGAAGGTTTTATAAAGCGCTAAGTGAACGATTTTGATTATTGCTCCTTTTCATCCTTTAACCGGAGGAATCCCCTGAGGTTCTCCTGGAGCATTGAACGGTAAAAGGGATATTGGGTCTATAACTTCTCCCTGGGATTGTTTATTATGGAGTGTTCACCCCCTTAAGAAGTTCGTCCACTCCATGCAGGAGGGGCATCCGTGCATGTAAAATTTCCAGTCACCATCCACCTCTTCTTTTTTCGCGGCAGCCAGGTCCTCCTGCTCCGCCGTTTCCAGACCGGTTACATGGACGGGTATTACAGCGTCCCGGCCGGGCACCTCGACGGGGATGAAACGGTCCGCATGGCTGGCGTCCGCGAAGCGCGCGAAGAGATCGGCGTGGAGATCGATCCGCACGACATGTTCTTCGCCGGGGTATTTCACCGGCATTCGGATGATGAGCGCGTGGACTTCTTCTTTAATGTTCAAAAGTGGGACAGGGAACCTGTCAACTCTGAACCGGGGAAATGTGACGACCTGCGCTGGGTCGGCATGGACAACTTGCCGGAGAATACCATTCCTTACGTTCGGCAGGCCTTAAAAAATTTCCAGTCCGGAGTTTTCTTCCAGGAATTTGGCTGGCAGTAGCTTTAATTTATGCAGAATGTTTTTTTTCCAAAAGCCGTCTCAACCAGCTCGATTGGTACACAGGATTGCTTGTCTACCAGGTGGAGAATCGATTTATGGAATTGTGGGTGTTGGGAAATAAATGTAAAGAACCTGCCCAAGGTTTTCGTCCCAGCGGTTGAAGTGGGTCCGGTCGGCCATCTCGGCCACCGCTGCCAGGGGCACCAGGCCGCCACTAGCCCCCTCTCCTGGGTAGGCGTACGTCCCGATCTGCGACCAGTCAGACGGCTGCGTATTGGCAGGGTTATCCGGGAATTCATTCCCGGCATTTGGAAATAATGATTGAACGTATACCCGGTCTGGGTTCAACCGGACCCAAAGGCCTGCTTCGAAACGAAATCCCTGGTAGGCCTGATGGATGGCTGGCTTGTCCTTCGCCACCTGTGCATGGTCAACCTGGGCAAAGACCAGCATAACCTTAAGATTGGGCATTAACGTTCGCAGGTCGACGTATTGATTCGTGCTCTGCCTGAATTGCCAATCCCGGGCGGCCTCCTCCGGGGTGGCCAGGTCGGCCGGCCAATTCGAAGGGGAAAGCGAACCCGTATCTAGCAATGCCTTGGTTAGCGCAGCGGAATAGGTGCGTTTTCCAAATATTATCGGTACTTTCCAACTTGTGATGTAGTCACCGGCGCTGAGGCTTCCGTTCCCGTCCAGGTCAAGATAAGCCCGGCCAACAGCACCGGTATGCGGATCCTTATATGCAGCCTCCCAGCGCACATTGGCGTACGAGAAGGTGATCGCCGAGGTGCTGTAACTTACAGGGTAACTGTAAAATGGGTTGTAGACCGGTCGCCCGTTGTCGTCCAGGTAACCCGCTTCCAGGCAGGAGAGTGTATCCACCGTGGGGTTTTCCCGCCCGACGAAATATTGCACACCCGAAAGCTGATCTCCGTATAACTTGAAAGCGTTGACGACCGCGATGCCCGCATCCGAAAAAGCGTACAGACCCACTTCACCGGTCAGCGGCGTGACCGGGGTCAGGGATGAAATAAATTTACCGTCGACATCCGGGACGGTACCGGACGCAAAGCGAATAACGTCCCGCAATACTTGTACGGACTGTTCACCGCCCGAGTCGAATGTGCCGGTACTCCGGCTGCTGGTGATGCTGTCGGTTTGACCTGGCCACATAAAGCTGACCTGGATGAGCCCCAGCGAGGTAACGTCCGGGTCCGTCATGAAGCTGGTGGATGTGGAAAAAATCGGAGGGACAACCACCACCACCCCGGCCCCTTCCGGGTAGCGGACCGCCTTCGGCCTGGCGATCATCACGGCGATATCCCCCACGCCGGCTGAATTGATGTGCGTGGACTGGATTTTCCCGCTAAAACTTCCCGTCGGGCAATCGGCCGCGCAGGACAGGGAGGTCTCCCCGTTATCGCAGAACCCATTCCCACAATTTGTCCCCGGAGTCACTGAGGCCGCGCTGTTGGAAACAGGTCCGCATCCGGCAATAATCGATCCGATCATTGCCAGAGCGATCAGGGTAAAGGAAAAAGTTTGCTTCCGGGGGTGATTCATTTCGTCCTCCGGGGTTCATTGTAGCACGTGCCAAAACCTTGCTGGAAGGGTTCGGATATTTTATGTGGAGCAATGTTATGGAAAAACTGGGTTTTCACCTTACCAATCTACCACCTTTAATCCTTCGCAAATTTCACTATCAGGGTAAAATCACCAAAGAGGGTTGCAAGGATGAAAAAAACACGGTAATATTGTATAGCCATGCTTCGAATCCTGTTAATATTCGTGTTGCACGGCATTACAAAGTCAGCCAAGCCTGACAGGTGAATCGTACCTGCCAGGTTTTTTTTATCGACATCCATATCATAACTAAGGAGTATGAATGCAGACACCCTGGGAATATCGCTATGCAAACCGGACACAACGGATGGGAAGTTCGGTCATTCGTGAGTTACTCAAACTCACCGAACAGCCTGATATCATCTCTTTTGGGGGCGGATTGCCTGCCCCTGAAGTCTTCCCAATTAAACAATTCCAGGCGGCTTGTAATTATGTCCTTGAGCACGAAGGCCCCCAATCACTGCAATACAGCACTACCGAAGGTTATCGGCCTCTGCGGGAGATGATCGCCCGCCACACGGGCCGCTATTCAGTCAAGATCACCGCCGATAACATCCTGATCACATCCGGGTCCCAACAAGCACTGGACTTCCTCGGTCGGGTTTTTATCAACCAGGGCGATCATATCGTCGTCGAATCTCCCACTTACGTTGGCGCTTTACAGGCCTGGAATGCTTATGGAGCCCAGTACATCGCAGTCCCCTCCGACGAGAACGGGATGGTAGTGGATAAGCTTGAAGAAGCCCTGCGCATTGGGCCTAAGTTCATCTACGTCCTGCCCAACTTCCAAAACCCAAGCGGCACGACCCTCAGCCTGGAAAGACGCAAAAAACTGGTCGAACTGGCGGATCGCTATGGAGTCCCGATCGTGGAGGATGACCCATATGGTCAGCTGCGCTTCGAAGGTGAACACCTCCCCTCCCTCGTCTGGCTGGACAGCCAGTTCCGCGGAGACGACGGCTGTTATACCGGGAACGTCATATACTTGAGCACGTTCTCAAAGATCCTTGCCCCCGGAATCCGCCTGGCGTGGGTCATCGCTCCGGAGCAAGTCATTCGAAAACTTGTCCAATCGAAGCAGGCTGCGGACTTAAATACTGCCGCCTTCAACCAAATGGTTGCCTACGAGGTGGGCAAGGGCGGTTTCTTGGATGAGCACGTCAAGTTCATCCGCCAGGTTTACAAGGAACGCCGTGACGTGATGCTCGAGATAATGGAAGAAGTATTTCCACCCGAGGTGGGTTGGACCAAACCACAGGGAGGCATGTTCCTGTGGGGGATTTTGCCCAAGTGGATGGATGCAGCCGAAGTTTTTAAAATTGCCATCGAACGCAAGGTTGCATTTGTCCCGGGCGCATCGTTCCACCCGAATGGCGGTGGTGACAATACCATGCGAATCAATTTCTCCTATTCCAACCCGGATAAAATCCGGGAAGGAATGACCCGGCTCGGAACCCTGCTTAAAGAACTGGTGGCAGGGCACAAATAATAAGCAAAGCTCCCGTAGAAAAAAATCTACGGGAGCTTCATTTAATCTGCCTGCTCACTCGTGGATATAAGGCACATATTCAGCGCGTGCCAGTCCCTGCTCGATAGCCTTCAAAGCCACGGCGTGGGCAACAGCCTGGTGCAGCGTGCGATCCAACGGATTGGGAGCCAACTCATCGGAGGCCGTGTGGTTTGCGATTGCTTCCGAAGCAGCCAGCAGCATCTCGTCCGAAATACGCGGAGACCACGTGTCCACGGCACCCCGAAAGATCCCCGGAAAACCCAACACATTATTGACCAGCTTCCCATCCGCAGCGAAAGCGGCTCCATGGTTGAGGGCCACTTCGGGCTCGATTTCGGGGCGAGGATTGGATAGGGCCAGTATCACTTGCCCCTTTCGAACCATCCCGGGTTTGATCAAACCTTGAACCCCGGTGGTGGAAACAACAACGTCGCAATTTGCCATGATGCTTTTCAGATCCGCTCGTTTGCCCCCGTTGGCTTCATGGCGGAGCAAAGCATCTTCACTCAGGTCCGCACCCCAGACTGGATTGCCGGTGATGCGCATGAGTATTTTGGCGATGGCATTCCCCGCCGCACCCAGGCCGATTTGTCCGATGACAGCCTTGTCCAATTGTATCTTGAGTTTCCGGCAGGCAACAGTAAGTACGGCAGTTGCCACCACTGCGGTCCCATGTTGGTCATCATGCATTACCGGGATATCCAGTTGCTTCTGGAGTTCTTCCTCGATCCTAAAGCAGCGTGGGGCCGAGATATCTTCCAGTTGAATCGCTGCGAAGGTGGGGGCGATGGCTGCAACTACCTTAATAATTTCATCCGGATCCTTGGTATTGAGGAGGATTGGGACACCTGAAAGACCCACCAGGGTCTCCATCAGCATGGCCTTGCCCTCCATCACGGGCATCCCAGCCAAAGGTCCAATGTCTCCCAAGCCGAGCACAGCTGTTCCATCAGTTACGATAGCCACCAGGTGGCAGGTGGAAGTATATGTATGAGCGAGAGCAGGGTCTTGGGCAATCTTCATACACACTTCGGCCACGCCCGGAGTATATACTTTTTGAAGAGTTGCTATTGAATCAATCGGATAACGTGAACGAACGGCGATCTTGCCTTTCAAGTGCAGCGCCAGCACTTCATCGCGCACATCGAGCAATTTTGTGCCGCGGTTTTTACGGATGGCATCCAGGATAATTTCAAGTTGCTTATCGTCATCAGCAAAAATGGTGATTTCACGAACCACCTGGTTTGTGCTCTCATTAAGGAGCGCGATATCGCCTACATTTCCCCCAACAGCGCTAATGGCGCTCAAGAGGCGCACGAAGGTCCCAATCTCATGGGCATTAGCCACCCGAACTATACGTAATAACTTATTTTCCCAGCTCATATATGCCTCGGTAGGATTCTAGATTTCAGCGATGCAAAAGCGTTCCCAAAAGGAACACTAGCCGCCGATTTCGTTCATTGCCCGATTTATCGCAATTTCTCCATTGGCGAGGCCGTGCCCCCAAGGCTTGTTCCACACGGCTTCCAAAACAAGCTTGCGCAATTCTTCTAGTGAGGCACCCGCACGTAATGGGGTCAGCAGGTCAATCTCGTAATCTCGCAGGAGACACATTCGCAGGATGCCTTCCGGTGTGAGACGGGCACGACTGCAATCTGCACAGAATGGGGCGCTAACGGTCGAAATAAAGCCGATATCACCCTGCGCTCCAGGAATCCTATAAAGACGAGCCTCCCCGTCCAGTTCGCCGCCATTCACTGGAGTCAAAGAACCAAGCGATTGCTCGATCCGGTCCTGAATCTCTTGAGATGAAACCATTTGCTTGGTCTGCAAATCCGAGGAACCGCCAAAGGGCATCATTTCGATAAAACGCATCTGCCAGTGATGCTCACGGGTCAAATTTGCCAGATCAACCACATCTTCTTCGTTATAACCTCTTACCACAACCGCGTTCAATTTAACCGGGGTCAACCCAGCAGCTTCTGCGGCTAAAATTCCCTCCCAAACTGTCTCCATATCGCCGCCACGTGTCATACGTTTGAATTTAGCTGGGTTCAAAGTATCAATACTGACGTTCACTCGTCCCAGACCTGCAGCAGCCAAAGGATCAGCCAGTTTCGAGAGGAGCATGCCGTTGGTGGTCAAGGAAACTGAGCGGATACCGGGCGTAGTGGTAATGCCGCGCACAATATCAACAAGGTGTGCGCGTACGGTCGGTTCTCCACCAGTCAGCCGAATTTTATCAAAACCCAGCTCTGCGAAAAGGCGCGCTAAAAACAACACTTCTTCGTCCTGCATCATTTCAGCACGCGGTCGAAAGACCATATCTTCCGGCATGCAATAAACGCAACGCAGGTTACAGTGATCGGTAAGACTTATACGTAAATAATGGATTTTTCGTCCGAAACTGTCTAATGCCATTCTTCCTCTTGATTACCAATAAAAAGCGGGGTAATTATACCTGTTTCCAACTTTTCCACCAATTGACGGGGTGTTCCAGCCGTGCTATTATCCAGTGGATTTATTTTCTGATTTATTAGAGAGGAGTTATCTATTATGAGTGCTGATTTTTTTATTCGAATTTTCGGCATGGCAGTCTTCTCGATCGTGGGGGTTTATGTGGGAAATGGACTCTCGGTTTACAACCCTGATCAGCAACTTTTTTATACAATCACATTCACCCTGGTCGGTGCTTTACTTGGGCTAATTTTGACGCCGTACGTCACCACCCGCCCCATTCGTGCGTTGCGAGCCATGCTGGGGCGGCTGGCAGCTGAAACATTGGTCTCGGCCTTGATCGGGCTGTCGATCGGCCTACTCACAGCAGCATTGCTAGCTTTCCCGCTCTCTTTGCTACCCTCTCCCGTGGGCAAAATCATGCCCTTGGTAGGAGTGGTACTTTTCGGTTACTTTGGCGTAGCAGTTTTTACTACACGCCAAGCTGACATTGCCAATATCCTGGGTGGATTAACTTCCCGCAGGGAGGAAGGAACCGGTGGGGGAGGTTCATTAACTAACCGGACCATCCTACTCGATACCAGCGTAATTATCGATGGACGAGTTGCCGATATTGCCAAGACCGGCTTCCTGCCCGGAACACTGCTTATTCCCCGCTTTGTGCTGAACGAACTCCAATATATCGCCGATTCGCCAGACAGTTTACGCCGGCAGCGTGGGCGGCGCGGCATGGAAGTACTGGCAGAACTGCAGAAGGCGTCGGCAGTGGTCGTCCGCATCAGCGACGTGGATGTGGAGGGAGTAAGGGAAGTGGACGATAAACTGGTCATCCTGGCCAGACAAATGAAGTGTCCAATCCTGACAAACGATTTCAATCTAAACCGAATCGCAGAATTACAAGGGGTTCTTATCCTGAACATCAATGAACTGGCGAATGCTGTAAAGTCAGTCGTGCTACCAGGGGAGTTGATGTCAGTAAACGTCATCCAGGAAGGAAAAGAAGTCAACCAGGGTGTGGGTTATATGGAAGACGGCACCATGGTGGTGGTCGAAAACGGAAATAAATACTTAAATAAAGAGATTACTGTAACCGTGACCAAAGTACTGCAGACTGCGGCAGGTCGGATGATCTTTGCCCGTCCCGAGGGAAAAGAGTAATTTTTCCTCACTTATCCACTTTGAGCGCGGCAGCAGCCGCGCTTTTGTTATCTATTAAAGCAAGGATGCCGGTATTTCCGCCATACCTTCGCGTGGGTGAGTAGTTTATAATAGCCGAAGAATTATCATCAGGAGATTTCCATGTTGCGCGTTTACAACACTCTCGCCCGTAAGAAAGAAGAATTCAAGACCCTTGAACCAAACCTTGTCAAAATGTATGTTTGCGGTGTAACCGTCTATTCGGACGCTCACATCGGTCACGCCATGTTTGCTCTTGTGTTTGACATTGTCCGACGGTACCTAACGTACCGCGGCTATGATGTACGCCTGGTGATCAATTACACGGATGTGGACGATAAAATCATTAACCGGGCAAATTCGCTGGGAGTGGATGCTTCAGAACTGGCTGAAAAGTATATTAATGAGTTCCGCCGCCAGATTGAAGTCCTGAATATCCTGCCTGCCACGGTTAACCCACGGGCTACGCAGGAGATGCCACAGATTATCCGCATGATCGATGGCTTGATTGAAAAAGGGTTCGCTTATCCTGCCAAAAATGGGGATGTGTATTTCCGCGTCACAAAAGACCCGGATTATGGCAAACTATCAGGTAGAAGGATTGAAGACATGCAGGCGGGGGCGCGCAACGAAGTTGGCGAAGAGAAGGAACATCCGATGGATTTTGCGCTATGGAAAGCATCCAAAACCGGTGAACCTGCCTGGGATAGTCCATGGGGTCAAGGGCGCCCCGGTTGGCACATTGAATGCTCAGCCATGAACCTGAGCCACTTGGGCGAGCAAATAGATATCCATGGCGGTGGCAACGACCTGGTCTTTCCTCACCATGAAAATGAGATCGCCCAAACCGAGTCGTACACCGGGAAACCGTTCGCTCGATACTGGATGCACAATGGAATGCTGCAGTTACAAGGGGAGAAGATGTCAAAGTCCATCGGAAACCTAGTGACGATAGACGAGTTCCTATCCAGGCATGAGGCGGATGCCCTACGCATGATGATCCTTAACGGATCTTATCGTGCCCCGCTCTCATATTCAGATGACATCGTTGACGCGGCAGAACGGGGGCTGGACCGCTTGCGGTCAGGATTAAAACCTGCTCAACCTGGAGCTACCAGCACTTCGACGAACGTTGGAACTGAACTTGACAAGCAGGCTGAAACGACCCAGCAGACATTCATAGATGCCATGGATGATGATTTTAATTCTTCGGGAGGGTTGGCGGCGCTCTTCGAGCTGGTTCGCAGCATCAACACCGCACGTGATGCGGGCGCCTCCAATGCTCAACTTAAACCCGCACAAGATACCCTCACCGAATTAACAAGTGTCCTGGGTCTTCGTCTACATGAAAAGAAATCCTCCGGAGGAGATGCAGATAAGTTCATTGCTTTGCTTGTTGATATCAGGACAGAAATGCGCAAAGAGAAAAATTGGGGTATATCGGACTTGATACGTGACCGACTTAAGGATCTTGGAGTGGCAATTGAAGATAATAAGGATGGGACGACCTGGCATTGGTAATACTAGTGTAGTTACACCATATGGTCAGTTATTTAGTTAATGCATTACTTCCGCGATTTCCCCGGAAGTAATTATTTATTCCCCGATTGGCAAAACGATCTGCATTGTCGTCCCTTGACCCGGGGGGCTCTCGACAGAAATCGACCCAGCGTGTGCTTCAACAAGGTGCCGGGCAATTGCCAGGCCTAACCCCATCCCGCCAGAGTCAGCTGACTTATAAAATCGCTCAAAAACATGCGGCAACTCTTCAGGTGGAATGCCTGGGCCGGAGTCTTTCACTTCTAAATATGCTTTTCCATCTGCCTGCTGGTACCGGACAGTTATACTCCCACCAGAAGGTGTATAGCGGAGGGCGTTCGCGATCAGGTTGGAGAATACCTGACGGATGCGCCAAGGGTCCAGGTCCATCCACGGCAGGTCGTCCGCTGATTTATAAGTCAGTGAGACCCCTGCTAAATCTGCTTGGGATTTAAAAGCTGCCAACGTTTCTTTTACCAACATGGAAAGATCTACCGATTCCTTTTTTAATTGAATTGCTCCACTTTCAGCCAACGCCAAAGTTCTCAGATCCTCCACCAGACGCGAAAGGATATTCGTCTCTTCCAACAACGAGCGTAAGTTGGGTTCGTCAAGCGGATATAACCCATCCAGCATGCCTTCCAGGTTTCCCTGCACAACCGTCAAAGGAGTGCGCAGCTCGTGAGTGACATCGGCCAGTAATTCCCGACGCTGCTCATTATTGATATTAAGGCGGGAAGCCATATTATTAAAAGCACGAGCCAGCGAGCGGACCTCGCGAGGACCTTTTTCCTGTACCCGAACAGAATAATCCCCCTGCCCCACCCGGTCTGCAGCCTTTAGAAGATCGTCCATGGGGACCACCAGCCGCCGCAGGACCATCCCGCCCAGCACCAACAACAATATAACGACCGGGAGAATAAATACTCCAATCGGAATCAGGAATTGTAAAGGATCGAATTGGAACTTTACCAAACCCAATCCGCGAGCAACCAATATAATGACGCCTGCCAGTACAAACAAACCGAACACGTTGAACAATCCAAAAAAGCAGCCCATCCGGCGGAAGGAGAAAGGGCGCGAGGAATGCATACGAGGAGGCCAAGGTTCATTCTCTGGCCACCATTGCGGTCGTTTACGGGAAGAGCGGCGGAAATGATAGATATTCATCGATCGGTAAATTTGTATCCCACTCCGTAAACCGTGAGGAGGTAACGCGGTTCGGACGGATTGGTTTCTATCTTATGGCGAATGTTTTTAACATGTGCATCAATAGCACGTTCATATGACTCGAATGCAACTCCGTGCAGGGCATCCAGAAGTTGAGCGCGTGTGAATACACGCCCGGGGTAACGAGCCATTTCAGCCACGATTGAAAACTCGGTAGGGGTCAAATCATCGATCTGGCGCGCTTCTGCGGTTATGCGCATTCGGGGCAGGTCGAGAGTCAAATCCGCGATCCTCAAAATTTCCTGGTTTTCACTTGCATAATTTTCCATGCGCCGAAATAAAACTCGGACGCGTGCCACCAACTCCTTTGGGCTGAATGGCTTGGTGACATAGTCGTCCGCCCCGAGTTCAAGTCCGATCAACTTATCTGACTCTTCCGAACGCCCCGTCAACATGATTATGGGCACATTCGAAATTTTGCGAAGTGCACGGGTAACGTCCAGACCGTCCATTTGTGGCAGACCAAGGTCAAGGATGACCAAATCCGGCTTTTCAGATCGTGCTTGTGAGAGCGCATCCTTTCCGTTACCTGCCACGCGCACTGCAAAACCGGCGCGTTCGAGATAATCACGCACCAGCTTAACGATCTTTGGTTCATCATCCACAACCAGGATGGTTTTCATTAAATCAGGCACCCGAGTCCGATCAGGACTCGGGTTTATTATACGTCGTGGAGGATTTATTGCTCGGACTTTTTATCAGGTGACTGTTCGTCAGGATTAGAGGCATGTGCCCGACGATGCCACTCATTAAACATGGATGGGACTTCCTTACCCCAGGGTCCATTTTCCATATTTCCGCGGTGCATGTGCCGCCAGCCCCAGCGCGGTCCCCATATCAGGATGCGCATTACACCGAATGCCAGGAAGAACAGGAAGATCGGGATCAGGCAGCCTAGGAACCCGAACCCTGGAATTCCCCAAAAATAGCCAAATGGCATTCCATAATAAAGATAGGATGACGGAGCTGATCCGTCGGCGGGGGGCTGGGCAGTTGCAACAACAGCATGGTTCGCACCTGCCTGGTAGGCGAAGAAAGCTATACCAGCAATGGCAACCAGCAGAATTAATCCTGCAACAAGACGGAAAGCAATGTGTTTGACCATATTCATACTCCTTTGTTTGTATGATCAAAGTATAAAAGCCAGTTGTGAACTGAGTGTGAAGTCCCGATGGAGGGTTGATGCAGAATAAACTGTTGTACAATGACGCAGGAAATTTTATGATTACAAACGACACCTTCCCCCGCTCCGAATTTGACGATTGGGCCGAAACGTACGACCTCTCGGTCTCTACCAACAAATTCCCATTTACCGGCTACAAGACCGTTCTCAAGAAGATTGCGAACCTGGCGGGCGTCAAACCCAGGCTGAGAGTCCTCGACCTGGGGACTGGAACCGGTAACCTGGCTATCCGTTTCGCCCGATCGAATTGCGATCTGTGGTGTACCGATTTTTCTGCCGCAATGCTTGAAAAAGCGCGACAAAAGATTCCCTCCGCTCATTTCGTTTTGAATGACCTGAGATTGGACATGCCGTCAGAAATTCAATCTCCATTTGACCGCGTCGTTTCGGCCTATGTTTTCCATCATTTCGAACTTGATCAAAAAATTCGAATTCTGGGCAAGTTAATTCGTCTGCTTGCTCCTCGGGGTCGGATAATCATTGGCGATATCTCCTTCCACGATTTGAGGAACCTGGAAAAAGTAAAAATTATGGAAGGGGATAATTGGGAAGATGAATTCTACTGGCTGGCGGATGAGGCAATCCCAGCTTTAGAAAACCTAGGGTTCAAGGTAGAATACACGCAGGTCTCCAGCTGTGCTGGTATTTTTGTCCTTCAAGTGTAGTCAGACCTCCTCAAAGGCTCTCATGCAATCTCCAGTCATTGAAGTAAATAATTTATCCAAACACTATCGAGTTCCGGTACGCGAAGCCGGTTTGAAGGCTGCCACCAAAAGCTTGTTCAAGCGAAAATACAACACGGTCAAGGCCGTGGAGAGTATCTCGTTCAAAATCGATCCAGGAGAAGTAGTTGGTTTCCTCGGTCCAAATGGAGCCGGAAAGACCACAACGCTCAAGATGCTTTCGGGCTTATTGTTCCCCACGACAGGAACTTCCATGGTGCTCGGATACCAACCATCACGACGGCAGGCAGAGTTCCTGGGGCAGATTACCCTGGTGATGGGTAACCGTTCACAGATGTCGTGGGACCTGCCCGCCCTTGACTCATTCGAATTGCAGCGAGCAATTTATGGGATTCCGCGACCTGAGTTTGAAAAGACACGCGATGAATATATTGAACTATTGGAGGTCAAAGAATTAGTAAGGAAACCGGTTCGCAACCTTTCATTGGGAGAACGGATGAAGGTGGAAATTATCGTGGCTCTGCTTCATCGTCCCAAGGTGTTATTCCTAGACGAACCAACCATTGGATTGGATGTGACCATGCAGCGCCGAATCCGACTGTTCGTAGAAGAGTACAACCATAGGACAGGCGCGACCGTTCTCTTGACAAGTCACTATATGGCTGATGTAGAAGCCCTCTGCAAACGTGTGATTGTCATCCACAATGGTAAATTGCTATTCGATGGTGACCTAGCTGCTCTACTGGAACGATTCTCGGCCTTCAAAACGATTTGCGTGACGCTTGCCAACGGCAACGGCAGTTTCAGCCATTATGGCGAAGTGCTCAATCAAGATGCTGGCCATTTTACGTTACGCATCCCACGTGAAAAAACTCCGGATATTACAGCTCGCATCCTGGCTGAGCAGAAGGTGGAAGACCTGACAGTTGAGGATCCTCCGATCGAGGATATCATCGAGAAGGTATTCAGCCAAAAAAGCGTGGAAGCATAGTGAAACGTTACATTGATTTCTATCTGACTTCGATGAAGATCGCGATATTGGAGCAATTCCAGTATCGAGCACAAAATTATTTCTATATGGTTGGCGTGATTGTTGAACCAACCATATACCTGGTAGTATGGTCAACGATAGCCAACCAGCAAGGTGGGTCAATAGGTGGTTATTCATCTGGCGGATTAGCAGCTTACTATATTGTCTGGACTCTGGTGCGCCAAATGAATATCGTGTTCACGCCGTACGGATGGGAAGACCGGATCCAACATGGGCGACTATCCATGGAACTTATGCGACCGATGCATCCCATTCACAGCGATGTTTCGTACTTCGCCGGGTGGAAGTTTGTAATGATAATCCTGTGGATCCCGATCGCAACTGCCCTGGCATTGATATTTAAGCCGATACTAAACCCAACCTGGGTACAGGTCCTCGTATTTGTTGTTGCCATTTGGGGAGCATACCTTGTCCGCACGATGATCTATGCAGTGCTGGGGTTGATCACTTTATGGACAACGCGAGTAAGCGCAATCTTCGAACTTGTTTTTGCGCTTGAAATGATCCTCTCCGGGCGATTTGTTCCAATGACTCTTATGCCTGTATGGGTGCAGCACCTGGCATATTATTTACCCTTTCAATGGACATTTTTCTTTCCAATCAATGCCCTGGTGGGACGATCATCTTCGATTGAATTGCTAACAGGTTTGGGCATGCAATTGATATGGATTTTGATTGGAATACTGATCGTTAAAATCGTTTGGCATTTCGGAATACGTCGATTTTCATCGGTGGGGAACTGAGGCACCCATGAAGATTATCAAATTGGTCTGGAGTTACCTGCGGATCGGCATTGCAAATGAGCTGCAATACCGGGTCAACTTCTTCATTCAACTCCTGCAATCATTTATCGCACTCGCGACAGGATTAATCGTCCTGTGGCTTGTATTCTCTCAAACAACAGAGTTGGGCGGGTGGTCCCAGCCGGAATTATTGGCCGTCATGGGGATTTACATGCTGGTGGGAGGTGTCATCCAGTCAGCCATTCAACCAAATATGCAGCGGCTGATGAACGAGATTCAAGATGGAACACTTGATTTTGCCCTAACAAAGCCAGTGGATGGACAAATCCTGATCAGCATCCGTGAATTCCGTTTTTGGCAATTGACCGATGTGCTTGTCGGTTTGGTGGTAATCGTCATCGCCATTGTGCAATTAAAAGAACAGGTCGGGATATTGCAGGCTCTCGCCTTTATCGCGGCGTTGATTTTGGGTGGAATCATGATTTATTGTTTTTGGCTAATCCTAACGACTACCGCCTTCTGGATAATCCGCATTTGGGAACTGGTCAACCTTTTCCAAGGGCTCTATGCGGCGGGTCGCTGGCCAGTGACCATCTACCCGCAATGGCTGCGCATCGGATTGACGTTCCTGGTGCCAGTGGCTTTCGCTATAACGGTGCCTGCCCAGGCGTTAACGAATCGCCTTACACCATTGACTCTAGTTGAAGCCCTTGGCCTGGCAGTCCTTTTGATGGGACTGGCGCGAGTCATCTGGCGGATGGGCGTGCGAAGTTATTCAGGAGCCTCTGCATAGGAACGGGTATCTCCAAACTAAGGCAAACAATAATCAAATGAGAGAATTTATTTACGGACGAAACCCTGTTTACGAAACGTTGCGAGCGCGCAGGCGGGATGTATTCCGCTTGCAAGTCGCGGAAGGCGCGCAGGATAAAGGCAGGCTGTCAGAGATCCTGGATCTGTCAGCCAAGCGGAAAATCCCGGTAGAACGCGTAGCGCGTCCCCGACTTGACAAATTGAGCGAGAACCATCAAGGTGTGGCACTGGAGGTCAGTACTTATCCCTATGTGGAACTCGAAGATATTCTCGACAATGCCAAGGTTCACAACGAGCCACTTTTTGTGCTAATCCTCGATACATTGCAAAACCCACAGAACCTGGGTACCATAATCCGTACCGGGGAAGCCGTGGGGGTTCACGGTGTGCTAATTCCGCCCCACCGCGCCGCCGAAATTACCCCGGCTGTTGTCTCATCTTCAGCAGGAGCGTGCGAACATTTATTGGTGGCAAAAGCCAACCTGGCGCAAGCGATCGGTCAATTGAAAGATGCTGAAACCTGGATCGTTGGACTTGACGAAAGCCCGGATTCAAAAGATCCATCCCAAGTTCCCTTGGAACGTGCATTAGCAGTGGTAGTGGGGAGCGAGGGGGAAGGTATCCGACCCCTAGTTCGAAAATCTTGTGATTACCTGCTTCGCCTTCCGATGGAGGGACAAATCGAATCTTTGAACGCCTCAGTGGCAGGATCAATTGCCTTATATCTCGCATACCTTGCTCGTCACAAATCATAATTAAGCATGGCACAGAACATTCTCGAAAAAATGGAGAAACCAATGATTTCCGCCACATTCCATTTCCCAAACGGATTCCTGTGGGGTACTGCCACAGCATCACACCAGGTGGAAGGCAACAATACCAACAATAATTGGTTCAAATGGGAACAGGAAGGACATACTGCCAACAAATCCGGGCTCGCGAGTGATTGGTGGGGTGGGCGCTGGAAGGAAGATTTCGACCGCGCTGCTGACTGCGGACAAAACACCCACCGGATGTCGGTTGAATGGAGCCGGATCCAACCCACACCAGACACATGGGATGATGAAGCACTCGACCGTTATCGGTCCATGCTCCAAGGCCTCAGGGAACGGAACATAGTGCCCATGGTCACTTTGCATCATTTCACCGATCCGCTCTGGCTGGAAGAGTTGGGAGGCTGGGAGACCGATGCAGTTGTCCCAGCATTCGAAAAATTTACCCGTAAGGTCGTAGAAGAGTTGAAAGAGTACTGCTCGCTATGGTGCACGATCAATGAGCCGAATGTATATGCATTGGAAGGATACTTGCGAAAAAACTTCCCACCCGGCAAATCTGATCTAAAGCTTGGAATCCAGGTGCAGGCAAACATGGCGCGCGCCCATGCCCGTGCTTACCACGCCATCCACGAGCTCCAACCAGAGGCACGCGTAGGTTACGCGCTGCATTTTAGACCGCAGGAACCAGCATTGGCATGGTCGCCGTTAGACCGGTTCATGAGAAATATCAAATTCGAAGGGATCAATATGGCCTTTCCTTCGGCCATCTCCACCGGGATACTTAGGTCACCAATGGGTAAAATCCCGGTTCCGGAAGCCAAAGGGACACAAGATTATTTCGGTTTGAATTACTACTCGGTGGACACAGTAGCATTTGATCCGCGCAACCGGGCTGAATTGTTCTCCCGATCCTTTTTCCCGAAGGGGACCGACCTGGCAGATGCCGGGATGAACTCCAATACTCCGAAAGGGTTCTTTTGGGCTTTCAAATGGGTCGTTAAAACATACCCCAACCTGCCCATCCTGGTAACTGAAAACGGTATCGAAGACAGGACCGATCGCATTCGGCCTCGCTACCTAGCCCAGCACATCCACGCCATGTGGCGGGCAGTAAACTTTAACTGGCCTATTAAAGGATACTTCCATTGGTCCCTCGTGGACAATTTTGAGTGGGAAAGAGGCTGGACCCAACGTTTCGGATTATGGGGACTAGACCCCTTGACTCAAGAGCGCACGAAACGTCCATCGGCTGATCTTTACGCAGAAATCTGCAAGGAAAACGGGCTATCTTCTCAAATGGTTAACAAGTATTGCCCCGAGGTATTCGAGAAACTTTTCCCCGGCTAGCCCATCGAATTTAACTAATGTGAATCGAAAAATCTCGTTGATATGATTGATCTTGCCGCCCAACCAACCACATGAACCCTTCGCTTGACCCCATTTTTCAACGCCGATCCATACGCGCGTATACCGAACAACCAGTCGAACCTGAAAAACTCGATCTATTACTAAAGGCTGCAATGGCTGCGCCTTCCGCGATGAACTGCAAACCGTGGGAATTCGTGGTTATAACCGACCCGGAAAAACTTGCGTTGTTCCGTAAGCGGTTAATTTTCGGAAACAGGAATGCTCCGGCAGCAATTCTGGTGTGCGGTAACCCTTCTTTATCTGTCAACCCAGCAGCCCGGTTATTCTGGGTGCAGGATTGCAGCCTTGCAGGCGAGAATATTCTGATCGCGGCGTCCGGGTTGGGATTGGGTACGGTATGGGTTGGAGTCCATCCCGTCGCAGAGTTCGTCCGCGTAGTACGGGATATTACCGGGTTGCCAAAACACGTTACGCCACTTGGATTGATTTACGTCGGTTACCCTGCTGAGGGAAAACCGGCGCGAACACAATATGATCAAAAACGGGTGCACTGGCAAAAGTACCAAAAGCTGAACCATTAAATCCTATACCGGAACCAAAATATTCTTCAAAAGTCTGGTTAGTGTTAATCCGGATACACAAATCATCGATTCCATAGTACGAGTCATTCAACAAAATCCAGTTCACTTTTTGCAATGTTTATGAACCTGCCCTCCCCTTTTGTAAAAAATATCATCAACTCCTTTGGCGATCATGGCAGACGATACCTGCAAGAATTACCCGAGTTGATTCTCATTGCTACTCGACGGTGGGACCTGATTTTGGGCGAGGCATTCCCGCTATCATACAATTATGTATGCGCCGTAACCAGGGATGATGGAACATCCGCTGTACTAAAAATTGGTGTTCCTAATCCTGAATTGATCGGCGAGATAAACGCGCTGAAAATCAATAAAGGAAAGGGCGCCTGCCGACTGCTGGAATCCGCATCTGATATGGGGATGCTCCTCCTGGAATGCCTCCAACCTGGAAAAATGCTGTCAACCCTCACTGACGACGACCATGCCACCGAAATCGCTGCGAAAGTTATGAAAGCCATCCATCGCCCTCCTCCAGAAGCAAATGGGTTTATAAGTTTGCGGGGTTGGTTCGACGAGTTAAAAAATCTGCGCCCACGGTTTGAAGGAGGGACAGGTCCATTTCCTGATATAACGGTTGAGATCGTGGAAGAAATGGTCCAGGAACTGTTTGCGGAAAATCGTCCGTATGTTCTGCTTCACGGTGATTTTCATCATTTCAATATCCTCTCTTCCGAGCGGGGTTGGCTTGTGATCGATCCCAAAGGGGTGATTGGACCTGCAGAGTTTGAGGCAGGTCCTCTTCTCCTCAATCCCTGGGGAGAAATGCCAAATGAAAAAGAAGCCATCCAAAGGACACGACGGCGAATTTCCATCCTGGCTGAACAACTTGGCTTCGACCAGCAAAGGCTTTTAAAGTGGGCAATTTGTTTTAGCTTTCTTTCAGCCTGGTGGGATACAACAGAGGATGGGTCGGGGGGTGAATACTCCAGTGCATGGACAGAAATCCTCCTGAAAATCAAAAGATAAATAAAAGGGCAGCCAATTAGCTGCCCAGTAGAAGGTGTTATAAGATAGGGGTTTATAGCACTCCCAGCTTCTTCCCAACGGTGGCGAAGGCTTCAAGCCCCTTATCCAGATCTCCTTTGGAATGTGCTGCGGAAATCATCACCCTAATCCTTGCCTTGCCCTGCGGGACAGTTGGATAACCAAGTGCCATGGCAAATACTCCCGCTTCAAACAAGTCACGGCTGAATTGCTGAGCGAGTGGAGCTTCGCCAAGCATGACCGGTGTAATCGGTGTAGTGCTGAGCCCGGTATTAAAACCCAATTTCTTCATTTCAGTTTTGAAATATTTGGCGTTTTCCCAAAGACGGTCCACCAGCTCTGTTGACGCTTCCAAAATATCAAGGGCAGCAATGCAAGCAGCCGCATCAGGAACGGTGACTGCCGAGGAGAAAAGGAACGGCCGGCCACGGAGACGCAGCCACTCCACGATAACAGGTGTCCCTGCAACCACTCCTCCAACCACGCCAAAGGCTTTCGACATCGTCCCGATTTCAACATCCACTTTACCGTGCAGTCCAAAGTGGTCCACAATCCCCCTTCCACCCCTTCCAAGAACACCTTCTCCGTGGGCATCATCAACCATTAACAAGAGATCGTATTTTTTAGCCACTTCGTAGATCTTATCCAAGGGCGCCACGTCTCCGTCCATACTGAAGACACCGTCGGTGATAACCATAGCACGCCGGAATTGCGAAAGGTTTTCTTTAATGACCGTTTCCAATGAGGCGACATCGCAATGCTCATAAGGAATAATTTTGCCACCAGAGAGACGGCACCCGTCAATGATACTGGCATGATTCAACCGATCTGAGAAAATGACATCGTCCTTGCCCACCAATGCAGGGATGGTTGCCAGATTGGCAGTGAATCCGCTTTGGAAGGTTATGGCGGCTTCAACGCCCTTAAATGCTGCCAGGCGCTTTTCCAATTCGAGGTGAAGTGTCATTGTCCCGGCAATCGTCCGCACAGCTGCAGGACCCACTCCCAACTCGTCCACAGCTTTTTTCACGGCAGCGATTAATTTCGGATGATTTGCCAGACCCAAGTAGTTGTTCGAGCAGAAGTTAAGCACTTTTTTCCCGTCCACCACCAACCAGGCTCCCTGAGGTGAGCCTATTGTGCGGATGCGGTTGTAGAGACCCTGCGCTTTCAGATTTTCAAGTTCTTGAGCAATCCAATCTGTTTTAGCCGACATAATTTCTCCTTGTAAAGGTGGCGATCTCCTAAAGACTCATTGACTAGGAAGAAGCAACATGAAACTATTGATTATATTTCCTGGTAAATTTATTACCCTAACCCCAGGCTATTCCTCATGAACTTCTTCCCCCAGCAACCCCATTTCAGCGAGGGCAGCCAGAACCTTGTGCTGAGCTCCTTTTTTTATAGTCACAGTGACCGGTCCAAGTGTCTCCCCGAGAAAGCGCTCTGCCTTGGATTTTCGTAACTCTTGCAAGATATCGGGGTCGCTAACCTTTAATAATGTCCGAGTCTCCAGCCTGGCTTCAGTTCCCTTGACTTCCCATCGCTTTAGAGCTTTGACAATGGTAGGGGGGATTTCTGCGACAGAATTGAGGGCAAGAAGGGTAAGAAGTTGCCTGACTTTAAGTCCCTCTTCCACAGCTCGTTTCAATGATGTGGTGGTAATGAGATAATGGTACTCTCGATCTTTTTCTGGTTCCCAGTCGCAAAAACGAGCTATCTGGTACCTGGCAAGGCGGGGAAATAACCGTGGTATAACGATTTTGCCCTGAGAGGAAACAATGAGCCTGGCACTTTCGGCAACCAGGATTCGAGATTTATTATTGTTAATTCGAAAGGCACTGACAACATTGCTGCCCACAGGTGTTGCCAAATCCACAAAGCCCAGCCAATAAAGTGGTCCTGTGATCATGTAACTTATAAGAGCGCCATCCACTTCATCCCAGTTTACAAACCCACGAAGGTACTCGTTGTCAGACGCCCGCTTAATAAACCAGGAATCATAATCGCCTGCCGGGCGTTGAAAGTCCGGGTTTTTTTCCTTGAGGGAATGAACAAAAGCCGGGAGGCTCCACCACTTGTTCTCAGGAATTGCTTTAAACAAGGATAACAGGTATTTACGGGTGACCAGGGGTTGGTTACTCCATTCACCCTCACAAATAAGGCCAGGGACCTGGCGAAGCTCATTGAATAAATCACTTTCCATCCAGGCTGTGATGAGGATTTCCATCGCATATTTTCGGGAAGCTTCAAGAAAGCGACGCACTGCTTCGATCAATGGGGTTTTACCCCCAGCTATTTTATTAAGGGAAGAGGAGTGAATAATATTCGCAGCAGACAAGAAATCCAAAACCACTTCGACCGGGATTCGAGTTTGGGGAAGCGGTAATCCCGTCCTCAACGCAGCAAGCAGCGTTGTTGCATCGTCCAAGAGGCGATCGGAGCTTGCAAGGGGTTGAGCGCGTTCATTGGGAATGGCAGGACGACCCAAGGATTCTAACGAGCGCGCAATGATCTTTGAGGTTATGTGGTTTGTGTTTTTGTCCCCTGGTTCGCTCACCACATCTAAAACCGAGTCATCAAATGGTTTTTCAAAGTTTGATAATTCAAGAAAATCATTAGGGATATAAACGAATTCTTGTGCGCCTGCTGGCATATCAAAAAAGGCTTTAGCAATCAATGCCCGATAGAAAAGCACCTCAGCAGGACTGGCCGGGTTGAGGAAAATTTGGTCCCTATCTCGCCGGCCTGGGCCTGTCTCGCGAATTTCACCAAATCGACGTGTAAAAATTGCCCAGGGAAGCTTCCCTTCAGCATTTGCCAAAGCATTCAACGCTAACTGTGCGTCATCGGGAAGCGAGTCCATCATGTCTTTAAAAAGGATTGGGTCGAGGAGAGCTTTAGAAAGCTCTTTTTTTCCTTTTTCAATTTCAGACGCGCGCAACTCTATTCCCCATAACCGAGAGACGATGCGTAGAAAACCAAAGTCACGACCTTGAAAACTTTGAAGAAGGTTTGGCATAAGAATAAGTGCTATTAATAACTAATGGAACAGCTTTTGTAATCGCTTCCAATTCCAGGAATTTTGGTTTTTTAGCCTCGAACAACTTGAATTGCATTGGGTATGACCTGCATAGACAGGTTGTGAATATCCGTATTGAACCCGGTGAAGATCTCCCCATCGGCATGGATGAAGAGGGCGCGGTCGGAAGTTATGCTCATCTTGCGGCAAGTCCCAGTCCGAACTTGTTTGAACCGGCCATGGGTACCCTTCATCACTTCGGGGACCAACCGTAACATCATCAAGCGTGATACTTTACAGATTGTGGCGTAATCGATCAGACCATCGTTATTTCGAGCTTTTGGCGCTACCAGGAAGCCACCCCCCTCCCGTGATCCATTACACAGGGTCAGCATTAGGGTAGATAAGTCCCAAGTCTCGGATTCTGTTTCGACATGCAATTGCATCGCGTTAAAGTTCAGTATGATCGTTTGGATGACTGCCGTCAGATACATCATGAAGCCTTGTACTAAAGGCAGTTTATGGGAGCGGATGGTTACTACAGCGTCGAAGCCGATCCCAAGGGTATTATCGAAATATTCTTTTCGCCCGGTTGCATCTGAGAAAAGTCCCAGATCCACCGGGTGAGGTGGGGCATGCAATGCATGAACTAAGGCTAGATCTGGCTTTTGTGGCACTCTGATGGATTGAGCGAAGTCGTTCCCTGAACCGATCGGTACAATCCCTAAAACAGGCCGTTTAACTTCGGGAATTTGCATCAAGCCATTAATTACTTCATGCACGGTACCATCCCCTCCCAGTGCGATGACCATGTCATAACCTTGTTCTCCTGCCTGGCAGGCCAATTCGGTTGCATGCGTTGGATAGACAGTCCCACTCCAGTCGGCGTGACCAAAATTGGCAACAATCGGACGGAGGTCGCTGGCAATTTGCCATGCCTGACCCTTGTCGGCAGTCGGATTAAAAATGAGTTTTACTTTGCGGGACATTGCGATCCACCATCATAATTTGAATTATATGACCCCAAGATACCACAATAGGAGCCACTTGTGAACAAACCAAGAGAGACTAAGAATGCAATTTTATTACGTATTCTTGTCACATAACTTAGGAGAACTCACACATCGCCGTTTTGAGCCACCAAGAATTGCCCCCGACTATTCTTTTTTGCTCGAAAAAGCGCTTCATCGGCGGCACGAATCAATCCAGGAGCAGTGTCAGCATGTACTGGATAGAGAGCAACCCCACCTGAAACGCCAATATTCGTTGATGTTCCATCAGGAAGTTGGACGGGATTATTGCGCAATCCATTCTGGATTTTTTGGATTACCACCTGTGCCTGTGTTAAATTTGTCTCCGTCAGGACCAGAGTCCATTCATCACCGCCATATCGAGCGAGAAAGTCTGTTGAGCGCAAAGATTTTTCCATCGAGTTGGCAACCTGTTGCAAAACTTCGTCACCAACCTTGTGACCAAATGTATCGTTGATTATTTTAAAACCATCAAGATCCATCATGACTGCACAGAATGGATTGCCACTGGCAACAGACTGAGCGATGGCTTTATCCAGACGTTCATCCAACGCACGACGGTTGGGAAGCTCAGTCAAGGAATCACTACGCGCCTGGTGACTAACCGCAGAATGTAATCGTGCATTTATGATCGCGATAGCGGCCTGATCAGCAAGTAGATTCAGCAAACGGATTTCTGCCTTGCTAAATTCACCCGGTGTATTCCGGGCGAGGTTCATTACCCCGATAACCCGGCTCCTGTGCATCAAGGGAAGGCCTATAATTGAACCGCACCAGTTTTTTGGCATACCTTTGTAAATTGGGTGATTTGTCATGTCTTCGATAATAAGTATTTTTTTCTCGCGAGCCACGGTACCGGTTAACCCATTTGGGCGAGGTTCAGATATTTGAACATTTTCTTCGCCATTATTTTTCAATGATGCGCCAAATATTAGTTTATCCTCATGAAACAGGTAAATATGCGCATCCTGGGCGTCCTTGACCAGTTGCATGGCTTCCCTAACCACACCATCCAATACCGCCTGGAGATCAAGATTGGAGGTCAGGTTAAATGTTATCCGTTTGAGGGCGTCGAGTTCCGCTGCCTGGCGCTGAATTAATAACAATAAATTCCCATTTTCGGCAAGCACATCCACAAGACGCCCGGAAATCGACCCGTCCTCAAGCTCTTTATCGTCCATAATCGACAATAATAGATTCAATAAATCAAGTAAGCTTTCCTGGTCAGGAACAGGAACCTTTTTTAAAGATAAACGTTGACGTGCCTCATTTAAAATCCCGGTGTGCGATTTCATTCTTTTCCTTCCCCGATCGCTCACAATAATTCCCAAGAGTGGTATCCCTCTTTATTATACAATTATCCTGTCGAATCGCAAGAAGCTGATAACATTAGACATTTCACCTAAGGGACTTCTTCACGAAAACTGGTTTGAGTATTTCTGATTCGATACAGCAACCATACAGAATGATTCGATATTTGTTATTTGGATGAATTGACATTTTCAATTAAATTCTGTACACTATGATCAGATATTCATGATCAGGATTCATTCAGGAGGAACTATGGCTGCTCAATTCCAGTTCGTTATGCATTCTGGCCCAAATACTGGAAGGATATATCCACTCGAAGCATCTGAAATCATAATCGGACGTGATGCAAGCAATCTCATCGCAATTAACGATGCCGAGGTCTCGCGTAAACACGCCAAGCTGACTCAGCAAAACTCCACTTTTGTGATCCAGGACCTTGGTTCAACCAACGGGACATTTATTAATGGACAGCGCATCACCACTCCACAAGAACTAAAACCGGGCGATACGGTCACATTTGGAGAAAATATTGTTTTAATGTATGAGACCAGCTTTGACCCGAATGCAACTGTTATCTCCTCTGCTCAAGCACTCAAGACAGTTGCCCCGGTCCAAAAACCGGTTCCAACCCCTGCTCCTGCTCAAGCACCCGTCCCTGCTCCGGTTAAACCTCCGTCCACTGCTCCAGTTGAAGTTTTCACAAGTCAAGCACCTGCAGGACCCGTTTCCAAAGCCCCCACCCCCGCCAAGAAAAAATTCCCGATCTGGTTAATTATTTTGATTGTACTAATAATCATCGTCTGTGCCTGCGTGGGTTCCTTATTTATTATTGACCGATTAAGCTTATGGTGCAAAGTTATACCCTGGCTTGTTCCGCTCCTTGGAGGGACTTGTCCATAATATTATTTTTTCGAAACCATAATAAATAAAGTATCAGGCGGCAATAAAAACCGCCTGATACTTTATTTTTGCACAATAATATCCATTAACCAATTCGTCCACTGCAAGGTCCGTTCAGTATTTTTATAATCTCCGGTAAATAATTCTTTTTGGGAAAGGATGAGCAACTGTTCGAATAACCGATTTTCCCAACCTTCAGGGCGGCGCAGAAAATCTGCGACAATTCCACGTTGCCGCATTACTGAACCGTCGGGTAACCATGCCGTCAGGAAATAAGCGGACGGATCCAGTTTTTCCTGATAACGGCGGACGGTATCGAAAAAATCAACAGTTAATTGGAGGTCGGTGCGAATATCAGCTGTGACGGATTGGGAATGCAGATAAGAGAGATAAGCGTTTTCCGTTTCCGCAAATGATTTACCGAAGTGTTCCTGTAATGCTGTATCCATTACGGCGGATACTGACTGGTTACTGGGTGCATGGATGGAGCGGTAGAACTGATTAAATGAACTCCATCCGTACGTTTCCACCAAGTACTTGATGAGAGAAGCAGCTTCCAAATAAGCGATATCGTGTTGTTGATTGTAGAAGTCGTTGGTTATTGTGGTGAGTGGAATGTACCATCCCAGATCAAGTAATGCAGCTGCACGTGGTCCAAGCAGTTCAGGTTTAAAATGCCCGCCAGTCAAGTAAACAGCCAACCCTTCTTCAAGCATTGAGGGACGATAGTCACCTCCCAAGGTACTGTCATAATAATGAACAAATTCGTGGTGAAATAAAATAGGCATATCATTGCCGATATAATTGTCGTCGAGATATGAGACATAAACAGAATTCAAGGTGAATCCACCCTGGCCTACGACACGAGACATAAAAACGATATCGATACGTTGACTTAGGGATGTATTCATTTGAGCGGACACAGCTGTTGACTCCTGGTCGGCTTCCTTGCTAAGCGTTGCTATGTCGCGTGCAGCTGCAGTCCCAGAAATATAAAACAGATTGCAGCACACAGATTCTGTAGAAACCCAGTGTGCCTGGGGTTCTGGTGGCGGCACATGATCAGCGGCGTGGATCTCGAAGGTTTCGGTCCATGTGGTGTGATCAGGAAGCCGTGTAAATGTAAGTGTATAACTGCCAGGATTCAAATCGCGCGTATCCCATACCCACCACAAAGTTGCCTGACTCCGCCCACCAATACCATAGGGGGCAAATGGGGCACTCCCAAGTTTCTGACCAGCAAATGTCACTTCAACACTGGTATTGTTGTCGCCAGATGACGCGGCAGGGACAAAAACCTCGAAACTTACCTGGTCGCCGACAAAAAGAGGCCCATCCGGGTGGGAGACTACAGTGAATTGCGAAACAGGCCGCTTGGGTGAGCATGAGGCCAGCAACAAAATTGAAATGAAAAGAGCGTTCCTTAATGGACGCATGGAACTAATTATAAGCGCTCTCCGGTTGTAAAAACCTACTCTTGAAGTTAGAATATAACCAAGGAGATATTTTATGGATGAGATTCAGCCCCCTGGTTCCCCACGGTGGGGCGCTACAGCGAAACTCGTGGTAACGCTGACCCTGGTTGTTGTTCTAGGGGCATTGCTGGTACGATTTAAATTCATTCTTGGTCCGATCCTAATAGCGTTTATTTTGGCGTATCTCTTATTACCAATCGCTTCATTAGTAAGCAAGAAATCCCCTCTCTCCTGGGGGATGGCTGTCAACCTAATCTACCTAATATTCGTAATTATTCTTTTGTCATTGATAAGTTGGGGGGGGGTCGGTCTTATTGGGCAGGTGACGAATTTGATCTCTGCCGTTCAGAATTATGCGAAACAAGTGCCAGTATTTATCGATAGCCTTTCACACCAGATATATATAGTCGGACCTTTTAAATTTGACTTTTCTACGATTGATTGGCAAGCCATTGGGCAAGTGATCCTGTCTTACATCCAACCTGCCCTAGGGCAGTTGGGAGGGTTGGTCGGGACACTCGCTAGCAGCGCGGCTTCAACCTTAGGCTGGATGGCGTTTATCGTAGTAGTCTCATACTTTTTTCTTCTGGAGAGCGGTGGTTTTCGTACCCGGATCATAAACGTGGATATTCCAGGGTATTCCGAGGACATCCGCCGGCTAAGACAAAAACTGGGTCGAATCTGGAATGCTTTTCTACGGGGACAGATTATCGTGTTCATTTCAAAGGTGATAACTTATGCAATTTGTATGAGCGTTCTAGGAGTTCACTACGCCATCGGAATTGCACTCCTCGCTGGATTCGCAAGTTTCTTACCATATATCGGTCCAGCCATCAATTGGATAGTGCTTGGCCTGGTAACTTATTTCCAAGGGAGTTATCCATTTGGGATTTCACCTCTGGGATATACAGCCATTGCCATAATTACAGCCCTAGTGATAGATCAGGTATTTGACAATCTAGTTACACCCCGCTTGATGGCCAATTCCC
Source organism: Anaerolineales bacterium (assembly GCA_017882125.1). Taxonomy (GTDB): domain Bacteria; phylum Chloroflexota; class Anaerolineae; order Anaerolineales; family Villigracilaceae; genus UBA877. The sequence continues at coordinate 2,849 of JADGQC010000009.1, read as the reverse complement.
TGAAGGTCCATCCAGCGTATGTGTTAATCGCTGCAATTATTGTAGCCAACCTGATCGGAATCCTGGGCGTAATTGTCGCCGCACCGCTATTAGCAACACTGCAGCTTGTTGGTCGGTACACGTTTCGGAAACTGGTTGACAGGGATCCCTGGCCACCTGAAGAAGATATCATCCCACCTCGACGTGTACCAAAATGGATCCGGAAAATTCGCAACTGGTGGCAAAGGCGATTCGGAAAGGAACCAAAATCTGAAAAGACGACTGTGCAAAATCTAAGCGATACAAAGAATGCCAAATTATTTCGATAAATAAAATATTATTATTTCCCATATAAAGTAGATTTCCAAAAGGAGAATTTCAATGTCCGAAACTACACCTGAACCCAAGACTGAAACCATGGCAGAAACCGATAGCTACACAGCATGGAAAGCAGAAGAACCTGATGGAGAAACCACATATCACCTGGAACTTAATAATGTGACTGTCCATTTTTTTAAAGAAGAATGGGATGAGTTCCTGGAATTGATCCACATCCTTAAGTAGATAATGAATTATTACAATGCAATTACTGATGTTCCGGGTGTCGAAGTCGGTCAGGCTCAGGATGAGACGGCGCTGACAGGTTGTACAGTCATCCTATGCCGCAAGGGAGCGGTCGGCGGCGTGGATGTTCGCGGCAGCGCACCTGGTACACGAGAAACCGACTTACTGGATCCCATTAACCTGGTTGACAAGGTCCATGCAATTGTGCTGGCTGGTGGATCAGCGTTTGGATTGGATGCTGCAACCGGGGTGATGAAATATCTGTCTGAGCAAAATATAGGATATGGATTCGGGGCAACTCGTGTCCCGATTGTCCCCGCGGCAATTCTTTTTGACCTGGGAATCGGAAAAATCAAGCGCCATCCTGACGCGGAAATGGGTTATATCGCTGTTTCCGCTGCTAAGAGCGGACCAATTCTAGAAGGAAACATAGGGGCGGGAACCGGAGCGACAGTCGGGAAAATATTTGGAATGTCGGGGGCGATGAAATCAGGATTGGGCTCGGCCAGTATTGTGATTGGTGGGAGTATCGTGGTGGGTGCCATCGTGGCGGTCAACGCCTTCGGTGATGTCCTGGATCCTCTGACAGGGCAGATCATTGCGGGAGCGCGACCCACCAAATTTGGCCCATTGAAATTGGGTGGTTCAAGTCAATTTGCAGATACTTTAAAGGTTATGGGAACTATGACCGGGCGTACAATATTAAGCTTGGCAACGGGTGGTAATACAGTCATTGGAGTAGTAGCTACCAACGCGAAACTCGACAAGTCGCAGGCAACAAAAGTTGCGCAAATGTCACATGACGGACTGGCCAGGGTAATCCGCCCGGCACATACCATGCTTGATGGTGACACCATATTCGCCTTATCAACCGGACAGAAAAAGGCAGATGTGAGCAGCGTGGGAGCTTATGCCGCTGAGGCATTGGAGCTGGCGATTATCAGCGCTTTGAAAGCAGCAACACCTGCGGGAGGACTACCTGCGATGAGCAAGTGAACGCCCAGTAGAAAATATTTTTACCTCGCCCAATTCTTAAATAACTTGTTTATATTTAGCCAAACCATATAAATAATTGCCCATCCATCTTGCTTGCAAACCTACAACAGACTGGCGGATTTTCATCAGTTGACTTTACTCCCATTCTTATCTATACTCTAAATATGCTTGCGCGTGTTTATTCTTGTGCAGTAATAGGTTTGGACGGTGTTGTAGTGGAAGTGGAAGTGGATTACACCTCCGGCTTCCCCGGCATGACCATAGTCGGCCTTCCAGATGCCGCCATCCAGGAAAGTCGCGAACGCGTCCAAGCTGCAGTCCGCAATGCAGGAGTTCCCTTCCCGCGAAAACGACTTGTGGTCAACCTAGCCCCAGCCTCTGTGCGCAAGGAAGGTCCCGCATACGATCTGCCAATCGCACTGGGTGTCCTGGTGTATACAGGAATGTTGTCACCAGAAGCAGCCGAGGGGACGATGGTAGTAGGTGAACTCTCATTGGATGGGACGGTCAGACACGCCCGGGGGGTGTTACCAATGGCTGCAACCGCCCGACAAGCCGGTTTCAAGAGGATTGTTGTACCAGAAGTGGACGCGGCGGAAGCTTCCCTGATCCCCAACCTGGAAATAATTCCCGTTTCATCCCTGACAATGCTTTACAACCACCTGGCTGGTCGTGTACCCATTCCCAGTTACACCCGTATTGAGGTTGAAGACAGCCCACTTTGCCCTCCAACCGATTTCGGCGAGGTTAAAGGGCAGGAGCATGTAAAACGGGCACTTGAAGTGGCAGCAGCAGGTGGGCATAACATTTTAATGATGGGACCACCTGGGGCAGGCAAGACGTTGTTGGCGCGTGCCCTGCCCGGAATCCTGCCAAAAATGACTTTTGAAGAGGCACTGGATGTAACTAGGATATATTCTGTAGCCGACCAACTCCCTGCGGAAACCCCGCTTTTACGCAACCGGCCTTTCAGGTCACCCCACCATACCATCAGCCACGCTGGATTGGTTGGAGGGGGAAATTGGCCTCACCCAGGAGAAATCTCTCTTGCCCATCACGGTGTCTTATTTCTGGATGAGTTGCCTGAATTCGGGATGCGCGTGCTTGAAGTATTGCGCCAACCACTTGAGGACAAATTTGTAACGATTAGCCGGGCGCAAGGCTCCTTGACATTCCCTGCCAACTTCCAGTTGGTAGGTGCCATGAATCCATGCCCGTGCGGGTACTATGGGGATCCAGTGAAGCCTTGTACCTGCTCATCCATGGTGGTGACAAAGTATCAAAAACGCATTTCTGGTCCATTGCTGGAC
>JADGQC010000220.1 GCA_017882125.1 Anaerolineales bacterium | reverse complement strand
TCTTGAATTCCGCAAGATATTTCTGTGGTTTTGGTAATTTTACAGACAAATTGTTTCCAAAAGATACATAACTAGAAGGGTGAGGTGGTGGGAGAATTCTATAAAACATTCAGGGGTGACCATTCGGTCACCCCTGAATGTTTTATTTATTGCCTTGCACAACATACAAAACGTTCCTCCCCCCAAAATTTTTGATTGTTAAAGTACCAAGCTTAAAGGCTCTTCCAGATATACCGCCAGCCCCTGCATGAATTTGGCGGCTTCGACCCCGTCACTGATGCGGTGATCCACTGCGATGGTAGCTTTCATCCGCCAGCCCGGGATGACCTTTCCCACCTCCACTACAGGCTGCTCGCGGGCAGACCCGACTGCCAGGATGGCAGCTTCCGGCGGGTTGATGATGGCGGCAAAATTCTCCACGTCATACATTCCCATGTTGGAAATCGAGAAGGTGGAGCCTTCGATATCTTCAGGTTTGACCTTGCCTGCACGCACCCGGGCCGCCATGGACTTTACTTCAGACGCGATCTGGCGGAGGGGCTTCTGGTCTGCATCGCGGCAGACAATCGTCAAAAGACCACCTTCGACAGAGACTGCCACACCGATGTTAATCCCGCCATGGTGAAGGACGGCATTGCCATTCAATGAGGCATTCAGGTTGGGGAACTGGCGCAGGTTCAGCCCCACAGCCTTGATAATGAAATCGTTAATCGAGAGTTTTTCGTCCTCGGGAATGAGGTTGTTGAACTGCTTGCGCAAGTCCACCAACCGGTCCATTTTATATTCATGGGTGACGTAGAAATGCGGGATGGTGGTCTTGGCCTCCGCCATGCGACGACCAATGGCAGCGCGCAATTTACTCAAGGGCAAGGTCTTGTCAGGAAGTCTCACATTCGAAAAGCCTGGAGGGGGGATTGGAGAAATCTTCCGGCCAGCACTTGAAATCGCTGGGTTTGATAGCAATGCTTCAACATCCCGACGCACGATGCGTCCTCCCGGCCCGGTTCCTTTTACCGAAGACAAATCCACCTGTTTTTCTGCAGCCATGCGCCGGGCCAGGGGTGATACAGTATGAGCCGAATCCGTTTGAGAAACAGAAACCGGCATTGGCACAGGAACTGCAACTACAGCCTGGGCAGAGATTTCCGTTTTCTGGGAGGCACTTTCCGGAATCTGCTTCACCGGTTCTTCGATCTTTTCATCCGCCGTGCCAATCATGGCGATGGCTGAATTCACTGGGACAATCGCTCCTTCATCCACCAGCAATTTACGGACGGTTCCCGAAGCGGAAGATTCCACTTCCACGGTGGCCTTATCGGTCTCGATCTCAGCCAACACCTCGCCTTTATTGACAGTCTCACCAACTTTTTTCAACCAACGGACGAGGGTGCCCTCGGCCATATCGAAGCCAAGTTTGGGCATGTTTATAATTGACGCCATTACAGCACCTCCCTGACCGCTGCGACCACGTCTGCTGGCTGCGGTAATGCAGACTGCTCAAGCGCCCGGTTATATGGCAACGGGACTTCCTTTTGCGCCACGCGAACAACGGGGGCATCCACATAATCGAAAGCCTGCTCATAGATTCGGCTGGCAACTTCCGCCCCGACACCGTAAGATTTCCAACCTTCTTCGACGATCACGGCCCGGTTGGTCTTTTTGAATGACTCGATCACCGGACCCATATCGAGTGGACGCAGCGAGCGCAAATCAACGATCTCAGCTTCGATGCCATCCTTGGCCAATTCTTCTGCGGCCTTCATGGAAATTTCAAGGCCCTTAGAATAAGTGACAATGGTGACATCCTTGCCTGTCCGCTGAACGGTGGATTGTCCCAGCGGGATTACGTAATCCTCTTCGGGGACCTCCCCGCGCAATTGGTAAAGCGTGGCGTTTTCGATAAACAACACCGGGTCATTTGACCGGATAGCGGCCTTCAGCAAGCCCTTGGCATCAGCCGGTGTGCCTGGAGAGACAACCTTCAGGCCGGGAAAATGGGCAAAGACCGCATCAGGGGTTTGCGAATGGGTGGCACCCAGTTGGCGCCCGCCCCCACCCACGGCGCGGATCACGAGTGGAAGGACAAACTGCCCGCCAAACATGTAGTGAAGTTTCGCGGCTTCATTGACGATGTGTTCCATTGCGGAGAAGGCGAAATTGATGGTCATCAATTCCGCGATCGGACGCAACCCTGTAAGTGCCGACCCGATCGCCGCACCGATAATGGCGGCTTCTGAAATGGGGGTATCCCGGACTCGTTCCGCACCAAAGTGATCGTAAAATCCCTTGGTTACGGCGTAGGAACCGCCCCAAACCCCGACTTCCTCACCGAGGATGAAAATCTTCGGATCTCTTTCCATTTCCTCCCACATGGCCTGGGAGATGGCTTCGCGCATGGTAATTCGAGCCATGCTATACCTCCTCCACATATACATTGTCGAAGAGGGTATCCAGGCTTGGTTCCGGACTGGCTTCTGCAAACTCGACCGCTTTTTGGACCTCATCCATGGCTCGAGCTTCAATATCTTCGAGCTCTTTTTTGGTCGCTTTATTATTCTCAACCAGGTAGACATGGAAGGCACCGATCGGATCGTGCTCTTCCCACTTCTTTACCTCTTCCTGCTTGCGGTAGCGTTCGGGGTCACCCATTGAATGTCCACGGAAGCGATAGGTGAGGATTTCCATCATGCGCGGCCCGGAACCAGCGCGAACCTTCGCGATGGCTTTTTGGGCGGCTTCATAAACCGCAATCACATCCATCCCGTCGACGCGCTCGTGTTCCATCCCATAGCCTTCGGCTTTCTGCTGGATCTCAGAAACCGCCGAAGCGCGGCCAACTGCGGTCCCCATTCCGTATATGTTGTTTTCGCAGACCCAAAGCACCGGCAGGGTCCAGACCTTGGACAGGTTCAAGGCTTCGTGAAAGTAGCCGATGTTGGTGGCGCCTTCCCCAAACATGCAGATCGTGACACCATCCCGACCGGCATATTTGTCCCCCAGGGCCAGCCCGGCTGCGACCGGTAACTGGGCACCCACGATGGCGTGTCCGCCCCAAAAATTCCTGGTCACATCGGCCATATGCATCGACCCGCCGCGGCCTTTCGAAATACCGGTGGTTTTCCCCATCAACTCAGCCATCACCTGGTTGGCCGGAATGCCACAACTGATCGCCACGCCGTGGTCACGATAGGCGGTGATGACCCGGTCCTGCGGCTGGCGGGCTGCGATCAAGCCGGTACAAACAGCCTCCTGACCAATATAAAGGTGCATGAATCCACCGATCTTCCCCGCCTGGTACAATTCGGCCCCGCGCTCTTCAAGCCTGCGGATGAGCACCATCTGGGAATATAACTCAAGATATTTTTGCTTATCCATTCCAGTTTCCTTGTTGGAACAACGACACTTACTTATCCGGGTAATTATATACAATAAATATCAACATTATGTTGGAAATTCATGTGGTCTTTGTGGATTTTTTTTGGAGGAATTGCAATCATAATAATAAGTCCCTCTGATCGAGAGGGACTTATAGATTGAATTGGACCTGGGCTATGGAAGTATAGGTCTCTTAGGGATTAACGCAAGACTTGCCATTCCAGGAACAGCGCGGGTCGGCCATACATGCCTTTATATCGACCCCATAAGCTGCAGCACAGTCAAAGAACGGAACAGGCGTATCCGTTGGCGGAACCAGGGTAGGGACCGGCGGACCGGCAAGAACCGGCAGGGTCGACAGATTAAAGGATGTCTCAATGAACGAGGCGAGCACCCAGCCAGGCCCCAGTCCACATGGTTTTACAAAAAGCCACAACCCATCCTCACTCAAGCCGGTAACATTGACACTGGTCCCCTTAGGGACGTAACTCAACACAGGGAAGACCGTCCCGGGGCCAACGTGGCAGTTGGCATTTTGTATGGCGATCCCCTGGTTCCCCGAGGGCGGAATATCAGTCGGGGTTGGAGGGGTGACTGTCGCTGAGGAGGTAACTGTCAAGTCTGGCAAGGTGGGTATTGGGGATCCACAATCCCCCAGGAATCCGGGCAGCGCACTGATATCGGACAATGCCGACACACACACCCGTGACGCCTCCGAGTAAGTGATACCATCCATGCCGAAAGCCAGCACCTGGATGGAGTACACGCCCGGTGCCGAGGGTGTCCACACCGCTTCTCCGCTGACAATGGCCTCGGAGGCGTCAGTACCGGCATTCCCGACTTCGACCGAGTTGACCATGAAGGACATTTTGACGATCCCGCCTCCGG
>JADGQC010000058.1 GCA_017882125.1 Anaerolineales bacterium | reverse complement strand
TGACCCTGGTCATTATCTTTGCAGCATTATTATCTGGATTGTGGCTGGATAAAATTCTAAACAGTAGACCCTGGTTAACAATCAGCTTCATTCTTATAAGCATTCCGGTGACGCTGTTCCTGACAGTACGCGTTGTAAGATCCGCAACTGCCCGGATTCAACCGGGTGAAAAAATAGAAGTCACCGAGGAGGAATCACATCGTGGAGATAATAGTTAAAGGTAGCGCACCGAAGAAAAAATGGTGGCGCTGGGGAGTAAACCGTTGGATTGTTCTTGGTCTGATTATTTTGGGATTCATCGGAACCCAATATTTTGCTCCGGTGCGGCCTTTTGTCCAATTACCCGCTGAGCACTGGATAAATCATCCGCTTTTCACTTTGCCTTTCATTGGCGAATTTTATTTCACAAATACACTGCTTGCACTTTTGATCGTGGATGTCCTAGTCATTCTTCTGGCATTTTTCTTCAACCTGGCTGTAAAAAAAGGAAGCCTGGTCTTGAAAGGCATCCCGGGCGCAGTCGAAGCCTTGCTTGAGTACCTATACAACATGACCGAGGGAACCGCAGGAAAATGGGCGAAGACCATCTTCCCCTGGTTTGCCACGATTACCCTTCTGGTCCTGATAGCTAATTGGATGGAATTGATCCCTGGCGTCGACAGTATCGGTGTGATCGAGAAAGCAGAAACCTCCGGGTATTCTGTTCAGACAGTTGCCGGTATTCAAACCATTGCAAACCCACCCGTTGCCGATGGGGGATTTACTCTTGTACCTTTTGTTCGGGTAGTATCAACGGATTTGAATTTCACGGTCGCTCTGGCGATCATTGCCGTGATTGCAGTACAGGTGGTGGGTGTCCGTGCCCAAGGGATCGGGTACTTCAGCAAATTCTGGAATGTAAAAACGTTCTTTAAAAAACCAATATTTGGCGTTATTGATTGGGGCGTAGGTCTCCTGGAACTGGTCTCCGAATTCTCGAAAGTGTTGTCGTTTGCCTTCCGTCTTTTCGGCAATATTTTCGCTGGATCTGTTTTATTATTTGTCATGGGAGCGCTTCTGGGAAGACTCGCAATCTTCCCTTCGATATTTTACATGCTTGAGTTCCTGGTGGGTGCAATCCAGGCGGTCGTGTTCGGCTTGCTCACGATGACCTTTATGGCGCAAGCGACTCAGGGTCATGCTGAGCACGAAGAAGCACATTCTTAAATTCGGGCAAGAAATCGCCCGCGTATCCAAATCCTAGCGGCGGAATTTCCGCCCGAATCCTTTTTCGGAGGCTACTCTAATGACTGGTGATATTATCATTGCAGCAAAGTTGATCGGTGCAGGATTGGCCATGATCGGTGCCATTGGTGCTGGAGCGGGTATCGGAATCGTGACCAGCGGTGCCGTGCAGGCGATGGGACGCAATCCCGATGCTACTGGAACCATCCAGACCAATATGATCCTCGGCATCGCGTTTGCGGAAGCTGTGGCAATTTATTGTCTGGTCGTCGCGTTGCTCATTCTCTTCGTTGTTGGCTAATTCAGAAATTCAGAGAAGTTGATTTTAGAAGGAGGCCTCTCTTGGCACAATTGGGTTTAAACCTGGGTTATTTGATAGTTCAGATCATTTGTTTTTTCATAATTTTTGTCGTTGTCCGGGCATGGATCGTGAAACCGCTCCTGGGAATGTTGGATAAACGTCGTGCCAAGCTTGAACAAGGGCTAGAAGATGCCCGCATTGCAGCCGAAGCAAGGGCGAACGCTGAACAGGATGCTGCCCATATTATCACGGAAGCACAAACCAAAGCTGCCCGAATAGTTAATGAAGCCACCGAACGGGCCGATTCTGTCATGGAAGATGTGAAAGCCAGCGCAGAAAAAGAGATCGCAAAGGAACGCGAAGCGGTGATGGTGGAAGTCGAACAGGAGCGAAATAGGATTTTAGCTGACCTGCGTGGACAGGTGGCTGCTCTTTCAATTGCTGCAGCCCAGCGACTAATCGGGGAGACGATGGATACCAAGCGGCAACACGCCCTGTTGGATGAGTTTTTCTCGGGTGTAAAGTCCGGAAAGCTGGTCATCTTGGAGGGTGCGGAAGTATCGGGGGATTTGGCTGAGGTTACTTCCGCTTTGCCGTTGAGCAAGGAAGAACAAGACGCAGTCAAGACGAATGTACTAGGTAAAATGGGGGCAAAAACGAATGTCGAATTCCATGTTGACCCTCAAATCCTCGGTGGTTTGGTGGTTCGGGTGGGAGACAAGGTCCTTGATGGGTCCGTATCAGGTCAATTGGAAGGACTGCGCAAGTCTTTAAAATAGAATCATATGGGATCTGCGGAGGGTTTTGGCGTAAAATAGTCGTCAGAACCCTCTTTTTCTTTTAATAATATATTCCAAATTTGTGAACCAACGTCTTCAATATGAATACCTGAGAATAAATATAAAATAATGACCGCTGAAACCACCCATTCGACTACTCTTTCCAAAATATTTAAGGAATTTCCAATTAAGGTTCTTTCGGGAAAACCCGACGATACCCGGATTAATGGTATTGCGCTAGATAACCGTCAGGTCCAGCCCGGGAATCTCTTTATCGCCATGAAGGGTGGCTCAGCTGACGGACACGATTATATCAATGACGCCATTCAACGCGGTGCCAGTGCGGTTGTCGGGGATCAACACTTTGGCAATCTATCTGTTCCTTATGTTCAAGTTGAAAATTCTCGCCAGGGTCTTCCATGGTTGGCAGCTGCTTTTTACGGCAACCCGGGCCGAAAACTCACCGTAATTGGCGTCACTGGCACGGATGGGAAGACTACAACCTGCAACCTGATATATCAGATCTTGTTGGCTGCGGGGTTCAAAACCGGGCTGATTTCTACTGTTAACGCCATCATCGGGGACGAAATTCTTGACACTGGTTTCCATGTCACCACGCCAGATGCACCCGATGTGCAAAAATACCTTGCACAAATGTTGACTGCGGAGCTCACTCATGTTGTTATCGAGACCACCTCCCATGGTTGGGCACAATACCGGGTGGATGCTTGTGAGTTTGATATCGGGGTCGTCACCAATATCACCCACGAACATCTCGATCAGCATGGTTCTTTTGAAAACTATCGGGCCGCGAAAGCACGTCTTTTTTTATCTTTGGATAAGACGCTGCCCAAATCCCATGGGAATCCACGCTTGACGATCCTGAACCGTGATGATTCATCCTACGATTACCTATCCGGAATCTCCTCCGAGCCTATGGTTTCTTACGGCTTGGATCTTACTGCAAATATCCGCGCAGAATCCGTTGAATACTCCCCTCAGGGAATTAGGTTTATTGCAATCGGTCGGGGCACTATCAAATCACGGTTTGAAGATTTTCAGGTAAAGGTAGCTAGTCCTTTGGTGGGGAGGTTCAACGTCTCGAATTGTCTTGCTGCTCTGGCGGTTGCGCACGGCCTGGGGATATCCCCTGAGGCTGCCGCCCGTGGCATTAGCGTCATGCCCGGCGTCCCGGGGCGGATGGAAAGGATTGACTTAGGTCAGCAATTTTCTGCAATTGTGGATTTTGCACATACACCCAATGCTATGCGGGTAGCCATTGAAACCGTCAGAATGATGACTGAAAAACGTGTGATCGTTATATTTGGATCTGCGGGATTACGTGATCGGGAAAAACGACGCATGATGGCAGAAGTTGCGGCGGAACTAGCAGATGTCAGCATTCTGACTGCTGAAGACCCGCGCACCGAGTCACTGGATGAGATCCTCAAAGAGATGGCGGTGGGTGCCAACGCCATGGGTGGGGAGGAGAAAAAAACTTTTTGGCGCATCCCTGACCGGGGTAGTGCCATCCAGTTTGGGGTTAAGTTGGCAGATCCCGGCGATATTGTCATGGTATGTGGAAAAGGTCACGAGCAATCGATGTGCTTTGGGACAATTGAATACCCTTGGGATGACAGGATTGCCATGCGGGCAGCGCTTTGCGAATTGATGGGAATACCTGGACCTGTGATGCCATTCCTCCCAACCAGGCTAAAATTATGACCATTGAAAATATATGGAACTCCCCAATCACCCTCGCCGGTAAAGTTGTCCGGTTGGAACCTTTGACTACCACCCATGTTACCGGACTTGCTGCTGCAGGAAGGAATGAATCCATCTGGAAGTATATGGTTTATGGCAATTTATCAAATCTGGAAAGTATGGGGAAATGGGTGAAAGAACTCTTGCTCCGGCAGGCCGTCGGGACGGATCTTCCTTTCACGGTTATCCAAAATAAATCCGGCAACATAATAGGTGCGACACGCTTCCTTGATATGCAGCCTCGTCATCGGTCTTTGGAAGTTGGTGGGACCTGGTATGCTCCGGAATATCAAGGTAAGGTTGTAAATCCTGAATGCAAATTCTTGCTATTAAAATACGCATTTGAGGAATTGAACTGCATCCGCGTCCAGTTTAAGGCTGATCTGCGGAATGAACGTTCAATCCATGCACTAGAGAAACTGGGTGCAGTTCGCGAAGGCGTGCTTCGCAGCCATATGATCCTGCCCAACGGAATCATCAGGGATTCGGTTTATTTTAGTATTTTGGATAGGGAATGGCCGGATGTAAAGATTCGGCTTGAAGACAGGATTAATCGGTAATATTTCTGGAAAGGGGGCATTATAAAATAATTTAGGAGGGTTCCAAATCCATCCTGCTTGTCGAATATATGAACAGACCGATTGCACTAATCAACCCGATAATCAGTCCTCCGATCCATATGGAACGTGGGTTGATATTATCATTTAGAAACCCGCCGATCAAAGGGCCTGCGCCTCGTGCGATGCCCCAGGCAAACCAATAAAAACTCATGTAGCGACCGCGCATATAAGCAGGTGCCAGGTCAGCAATAAATTTGCTGACTGTAGGGATGAGGGTAAGCTCTCCGAAGGTCATCAAGACCATGCTACCCCAGAACCCCCAAAAGCTGTGCATTAATGCTGCACTGCCCACACCTACGGCATAAATCAGCATCCCAACACCAATTACAGACAGCGGTCGGAATCGACGGGAAATCCGGGTCACAGGAAATTGAACGAATACGCACATTAACGCATTCGTAGTCGGCAACCATCCATAAAGGTTTTCTGGGATTCCGAAATTTTGTTTGGTGTAAACAGATAATAACGTCCAGAGCATCGAAGGTGCTACCAGGCCTAAGCCAACCAGCAGGGCAAACACAACATATGGTCGATCTCGAAAAACACGACCATAGCCTCCTAAAGTTTCAGGTTGGACCTTATTAGACAAATATGCTTTGTTAAGGGTTTCCCGTGCACGAAAAATAAGTAATAAACTGTAAGTAATCATACCAATCGCAGCCCCCAGAAAAGCATAAGAATATGACCTGGAGGCTACAAAACCGCCCACCGCTGGACCTATAGCGATCCCCGCGTTATTGAGCATTCGAATAATGGCGTAAGCGTTTGTCCGTTTTTCGGGCACGATCATATCCGCGAGCATGGCATCGGAGCCCACTTGATATAGAGGATTCGAAGCGCCCATAAAAACCATTAAGACGGCAAATCCCAGGTAGGTATGTGCCTGGCTCATAAACAGGTAACCGAGTCCATTTACGGCAAGGCTGACAATCATCACCAATTTTCGACCCACCTTATCAGACACTGCTCCAGCTGCAAAGGAAGAGAAAAGACCCATGACTGCGTTAATCGTAATCAAGGTAGAGACTGTGCTGAGGGATAGGAGGAGCTTTTCGCTGACATAAATCATAAGGAACGGCCAGATCATGGAGGATCCAGCCGAACTAATGAATAACCCGACGCCCATCAACCAGAATTGGGTTGGGTATTCAGCGATCGTTTCGCGAAGTCGATTAATCATCAGAAAAAGGGGAGGGGCGACACTCTTGTGTCGCCCCTTAGGGATTTATCGCCGGGGACCGCGCCTGTCATCGGGTCGCCCACTTGGTCGACGCTCTCCACCAGGTCGGGCTCCTCCTGGTCTTCCTCCACCGCTTTTCCGAGAATCCCGTTCCTGCGCTTCCTCAATTGTCCATCCTTCAAGGACGGCTTGGCGGGACAAACGGATTTTACCCATTGGGTCTATGCCGGTCACCATGACCGTGATTTCATCACCCATTTTAACGACATCTTCAACCTTCTCTACGCGCTCGCTATCCAGTTGCGAGATGTGAACCATCCCATCTGTGCCAGGCAGGATCTCCACGAAAGCGCCGAAATCAGCGATCCGCACGACTTTGCCGGTATAGATTCGGCCCAATTGCGGCGTCTCGGTGATTGCCTCAATCCGCTGGCGGGCAATTTCTGCGCCTTCGCTATTGGTTGAAGCAATATATATCGTACCATCCTCTTGAATATCGATCTTAGTTCCAGTTTCTTCCTGCAATGCGCGGATGTTCTTTCCTCCGGGACCGATAATGGCACCTATCTTGTCCGATGGAATCTTGACGGTAGTGATTCGCGGAGCATGCGGTTTTAATTCACTCCGGGGAGCAGGAATGACCTCCAGGATTTTTCCTAGTATGAATAAGCGTGCCTGGCGAGCTTGTTCAAGGGCTTGTTTCATGATCTCTGTGCTCAAACCGGAGATTTTAATATCCATTTGAAGCGCAGTAATGCCCTCGGCAGTACCAGCGACCTTGAAGTCCATGTCGCCCAAGTGATCTTCGGTCCCCTGGATATCGGTAAGGATGACATATTTATTGCCTTCCATTACTAATCCCATGGCAACCCCTGCCACTGGGGCTTTTATTGGGACCCCAGTATCCATAAGTGCGAGGGTCGAACCGCAGACAGAGGCCATGGACGACGAACCATTGGATGCAAGCACTTCGGATACCAACCGGAGTGCATAGGGGAATGACTCCTCGGCTGGGATGACTGGCAAAAGGGCACGTTCCGCCAGGGCGCCGTGCCCAATCTCGCGTCGGGATTGACCTCGGAGCATTTTTGTTTCCCCGGTTGAGAATGGTGGAAAGTTGTAATGATGCATGTACCGCTTGGTATCAACCGGGGTAAGAGTATCCAGGTTTTGTGATTCGGATAACGTACCAAGGGTAGCGAGAGTCAGCACCTGGGTTTCTCCCCGGGTGAATAAACCGGAACCATGCGCCCTGGGACTAAATCCTACCTCGCACCAGATAGGGCGAATCTCGGTGGGTGTCCGACCGTCGGGACGTTTCCCTTGTTCCAGGATGCGCGAGCGGACGATCTTCTTCTCAGCCTCTGCAAAGGCTTCTTTTATTGCCTCCAGGCTTGGAGTCTCAGGGAAAACAAATTCGGGCAGTATTTCAACGTCTGTTTCGTCGGCAACTTTTACCTTTTTGTCTTCTGAAGGGACAAGTTCCGTGACCAGGTTCTGTAGAAGCTCGTCCATCCCGGCATAAAATTCAGATTTCATTAAGGGCTTATCGAGCAATGCGGTCATTGAAGCGTTTACACGGGTGAAAACCTTCTCTTGAAGAGTTTTGTCAGGCTTCGCCATTGATACTTCACGCTTGGGTTTTCCAATTTCTCGCTGCATCTGGAGCTGCATATCAATTAACGGTTGCATGGATTTATGGCCGAATTCCAGAGCTGCGACCATAGCATCTTCAGGGACTTCGTCGGAACCGGCTTCCACCATCAGGATGGCATCCCGTGTTCCGGCAAGCCGCAGATCGAGATCTGAATTGTCCATTTCTGCGAAGGTCGGGTTGATAATAAATTCACCATTAACACGCCCCACCCGGACAGCTGCCACAGGACCTCCCCAGGGAATGTCAGAAATCATAACAGCAGCTGAGGCGGCATTTATGGCGAGAACATCCAGTGGGTTGTCGGCATCTGCAGAAAGGGAATACATAATGATTTGGACCTCGTTGCGCATTCCTTCTGGGAACAATGGCCGCAACGGTCGATCGGTAAGGCGGGCAGTCAATATTGCATCAGTGGTGGGGCGACCCTCACGGCGGAAGAACGAGCCTGGGATTTTGCCACCGGCATACATACGTTCTTCGTATTCGACGCTAAGAGGGAAAAAATCGATCCCAGTTCGAATGCCACCCATGGTGGCAGCAGCAAAAATGATGGAATCATTCAGGTGGACGGTTACGGCTCCACCTGCTTGAGCAGCCAGTCGACCGGTTTCAATTGAAATTGTCCGGCTGCCCACGGTTGTGGTGTAGCGCTTTACTTCGGGTTTCATACTAGAGCTCCTTTTCCCGCCTGGTCAGGGACTGAAAGATGTCGGCAACGTTCCATAGAGGGAACGCAGTGTTACCAGCATATTTCAATTCCTGACGGGCAGGCCAATGACCCTCATTCCAAGCCTCGCGCATGTGAGTGGGTGGGAGGGTATAAAAGAGTAGATGGGCATAGGCCCATCTACTCGGACGAACCATTTTCTATTTGCGGCGAAGTTTCAACTGCTCGGTTAGCGCCAGGTATCGTTGATAATCATTCCTGCGCAGGTAAGCCAGCAGTCTTCGCCGCTGACCGACCATCTGGAGTAATCCTCGACGGCTGGCTTCATCGTGCTTGTGGGTACGCAGGTGCCCAGTCAGTTGAAGAATGCGGGTCGTGAGGATGGCGACCTGGACTTCCGGTGAACCAGTATCGGTCTCATGGCGATGGTAATCGGTAATGACCTTGGTCTTAACTTCTTTATTAAGTGGCATGACGTATGCTGTTCCTTTCAATTAATTTTGAGCAGGTCTCCGCACCAGCAGGGAAGGCCGCAGGTGGGACCAGTCAAGCGGACGAGATTATACCAGAAAAAATGATATTCTATGATAATTATTTTCCAATTCCACCCAACAACACGTTCAACTCCAACTCTTCCCCCTCCTGATTGTTGAAATATTCAGCCATGAATGCGGAGCGTCTCAGTCGCAACGTCATTGGGGCTACCGCGCGCAAATCCTCAGAGGTCACCTTGATCCTGCCATCCGCTGCGGTATAAGCACGCGCGGCTTCGAACCATGCAATCTCAGACCGTAAACTGTCGATACCTAATTTATGAATCAGCTTTATTGCCGGTTTGGCGATTTTATCGGGCAAAATAACTTTGGGTAATTGAACCCGGGCAGATTGGATTTCTTCTGCAGCGGCAAGAGTTTCTTCAGAATAGCTATTAGCCATTCCACGCGGATTTGACAAATAAACCTGGACACGCCGATATGCTTCGAGCCTTTCTGAAAGATTGTCCAGTCCGCGCACGATGACTCGCAGGCCGAACCGATCCAAAATTTGCGGACGCAAACGACCTTCTTCAGGGTTCATTGAACCCACCAGCACGAAACGGGCATGATAGGTGGCTGAAATCGGTCCTCGCCTGACTGTATAAGACCCTTGTGCAGCCGCGTCCAGGATTGAATCTACGATGTTATCTGCTAGCAAATTGATTTCGTCAATATAAAGCAGGTTGCGGTCAGCCTGAGCCAGGATTCCACGTCGTACGCGCTGACGACCGTGAGTCGCAACAAGCCGTTCATCAATTCCACCTACGACATCATCCAATTGGGAGTTGAGCGGAAGTTCAATTAGGTGGACGCGATCCTGGACAGAAAGCGGTTTGCCCTCCGCATATTTTTTAGAGCAGTCAGGGCAAACTGCGTCGATGCCTCCGATTTCTATATCTTCAGGTAAACAGCCATAAAAACAAAGGCTTCTTTCAACTTGAGGGAGAAGGTCGAGAAGGGACCGAACTGCTGTGGTCTTGGCGGTTCCTCGTGGACCAACAAGCAGGATCCCGCCAATAGACGGGTTTATTAGTCCTAGCAAAAGGGCAAGCTTCATTTCCTGCTGTCCGACTATTGCCAGGAAGGGAAAAGGAAGCGCCTCGGATCGCACCCCCTCTTCGGGTTCTGCAGAAGGAAGACTCTTTCCGGAAACAAAATTCACCAATTCCTGTAAAGTGCGAAATGGGTGGGCAATGCGTTCTTTCGGTTCAGTTTCTTCAGGAGTACTATCTACAGTAGCCATAAATCAATTCCGATATTTCTTTTCGTAACATAAAAAAAGGATAAAGTACGCAATTTCGACCGAATCTATTTATGATCAGTGGTTTGTTCAAGACGTCTTTGCTGCCTTACCACCGCTGCGTTCATCCGGGCCTGTTCTTCAGGCGATTCAGCCATCAATGGAGGGACTTGCGTAGGCTTACCGTTATCATCTATCGCAACGTAAACCAAGTAGGCAGCGTTTGTAAATATTTGCTCTCCTGAAATTGGGTTTTCGGCATGAACTTTAACTTCAACTTCCATGGATGTCCGCCCGGCAAAAGTTACTTCAGCGTTAAAAAGCACCAGGTCACCAATATGAATAGGGTGACGAAAAATCATCTGGTCGATCGCCACAGTTACCGTCCGGTGGGCAGAGTGGCGGGTGGCTGCCAACGCCCCAGCCTCGTCAACCAGTTTCATGATCCAACCACCGTGGACATTTCCTTGCGTGTTAGCGTGTTCCGGCATCATGATTTGTGCCAACTGAATGCGCGAGGCGCTCATCGGTTTTGGGTTGTGGATTTGATCCATAATTTCCTAATCCAGGTCCTGCCGCATTTCTCCAGCATCCAAAGTATGCAGGCGTTCAGGTTCATCCAGGAGTACATCAAGTACTCCGAAACGAAGATCGCCCATCAGAGGAGCCAAGGGTATCGTAGCAGAAACCGCCAGCCTCTGTGGAGGTGCCGGAGGAGTTCTACGAGGTTTGAGGGTGGCCGTAATACGCTTTCGAATAATACGTGGCTCGGCCGTTAAATCACCCACATAAAATCCGAGCACCGAATAAACCTGGCGGTCTGCCGTGACCCATCCAATCCATTCACCCACTCGATTAAATAGATGGGGGTAAACAAGAAACGCTTCCGCATCGCCACGCGAAGTATAAATCGGGATAATGGATCGCTGGGGTTGTGAATTCATGTGACCACCTTGTCAATATCATTATAAGTCCAATATCGGTTGATGAAAAAGTTCCAAAGCATTACAACGCTTACTGCTACAGCCAAGGTTAGATTTTTCCCCAAGAACTCGGATGTTACAGGAATAAAAAGAACCAATTGAGCAGACAGCTTCAACATTGGTGGTTCAAGAAAATGAAGAATGGGGAGGCGAATGGCAAGCCCAGCTACATTCACAATAAAAAACATGATCAATTGCCTCGTGATCGAGCGGGAGCGCGAATCAGGGTATGTCCAGAACCGGTTAAGCATGAAATTACTGATAATGGCACAAATAAAGGAAATTGTGCCAGCCAGGATAAGCGGCATATTGAAAAGTTTAGAAAACAGGTTCATGATCCCGAAATCTACGACCGCGCCGATGGCACCAACGGATATAAACCGGATGAACCGAGTCCGCTCTTTTGAACTGGAAACAAAACTCATTTAATCCCCAGTTTCTCTTTGAAATATTCGATAGTTCGGGATAAGCCTACTTCAAGATCCACTTTAGGATTCCAACCAAGTATTGCCTTGGCGCGGTTTATATCGGGACGGCGCCGCTGAGGATCGCTATCCATCCGATCTTCTGGGGAATAAACAACTCCAGCAGGATTCCCTGCGAGACGATTGATCGTTGCTGCGAAATTCAGAATAGAAGTTTCAACCGGATTTCCAATATTCACCGGAAGGTGTTCACTTGAAAGCAGCAGGCGATATATACCATCCACAAGATCGTTCACGTAACAAAATGAACGAGTTTGCATCCCGTCACCAAAGATTGTTAGTGGTTCCTTGTTCAATGCTTGCTGGATGAAACTAGGGACGACGCGTCCATCGTCAAGCCGCATTCTTGGTCCATATGTGTTGAATATCCTGACTATGCGTGTATCCGCGCCTTTCGATCGATAATAAGCCATTATCAGAGCCTCTGAAAAACGTTTAGCCTCGTCGTACATCGATCGCGGTCCGACAGGATTCACATGACCCCAATACGTTTCCTTTTGCGGGTGTTCGAGCGGGTCGCCATATATTTCGGAGGTGGAGGCAAAAACATACCTGGCTTGATGAATAAGGGCGAGGTCAAGTGTGTGGAATGTACCCATTGAGCCAGCTTTCAAAGTTTCAACAGGCAGATTGGGGTAACCGAAAGGAGAGGCCGGATTGGGGCTGGCAGGAGAAGCAAAATGAAGAATCGCATCCAATTTTCCGGGAACGGTGATGGGTTCAGAAACATCATGCCTTTTAAATGTAAAGTCTTTATTCCTTACCAGGTGAACCAGGTTATCCCTACTTCCGGTAACAAAATTATCCAGCCCAACTACTTTATGACCTTCGGAAAGCATTCGGTCACAAAGATGAGATCCGAGAAAGCCAGCAGCGCCAGTTATAAGAATTCTCATTAATTACTCCTGAATTAACCTCATTTATAAAGTTCCCGTAAAACACAGATTATTTCCAATCCAGCTGGCTGGTCGAACCATCCCCGGTCACCTGCTGGGATAGACCAGAAACCGCATCTACGATCCAGAGATTGCCCTCATAAAGTACGCCGATGAAATCGACGCCTCCCCCATTGGCACGTGGAGCCCAAACGGGAGGAATCCTTGGTTCCAGACCCGTTTGCCCTTCTGCCGGAAATAACACACGGAGGTTCGTTCCATCACTATTCATGACCTTCAATTGATAGCGGCTGGTTTTTGATTGTGTCGGAAAGATGGCTTGCCAAAAAGCAATAGTATAGGTAGACCCATTTGCGCCTTCCATAAGTGACGAACTCGCAGGATATGCAAACATTCCGGTTTGCTGAATGAGGATAGAGGTTAAGGAATCAGATAGGGATTCTGCAACCATGTCAAAATTGGGCGATTCTTCAGGGCTTACCAATCCGTTGGGAGCAGCGTGGGTGACAAGGTAAATGGACTGGTTATCTGATCCCCATGCAACCCCAGGAATCCACGCCCAATCTCCGTGGGTATTCAACGGAGTAATATCTACCAATGGGGTTAATTTTCCGCTGCCAATATCTACCAGTCCGACGCTGTCAGGACGGGAATAAGCAAGGGAATGCCCATCCGGTGACCAGGCAAATGTCATCCCCCACCAACCGTAAATTCCACCAGAATTGGTTTCGAGAACATCGTTAGTCTTGCGAGGGACTCCATTTATTAATGTCAGGAAATGTAAATCATTATTAGCTTGCCAACCTGGTGCAGTGGAGCGGGGCTCCACTGTGGAATAAGCTATTGAATAATTTGTCCCGGGCTGCCAAGCAGCAAAATGGATAACATTAGCTATCCCCAGGCTGATGGGGGCAGGATTCTGAGTTGTAGTATTTATAACCCACAGTGTGTTGATTTCCTGGTCGATTGGAAGAGCAGATTTCCGGGAGAACATTAATAATTTCCCATCTGGAGATAACGAGAAGATATAGCCGTCCAAGTCGCCCGTAGTCACCAGCGGGCGGCGGTTAAAGGTTGAGCCATCCATAATCCACGCATTTCCTCCCGTCAGGTAAGCCAGTTTTCCGGGAATTTCAATCGGGGCGAATGGAGACTGGACGCCAATCATAACAATTTCTGGAATTGGGGCTTTCAAAGTGTTTTCCGAAACGACAGAATTACTCACCTCGGTTCCGTTCTCGAAGACATGCCGGATGGTAATTTCTTTCGTTCCATTCTGCCCCGCTTGCACAAGGCGAGTTTCGCCAGTAGGTAAAGATTCGTTCCTGAGTTCCTGCCGCTCGTATGGGATGATGACTTGCTGTGTTTCGAATTCCTCGCGAACACGCGTTACAACAATCGTCATCCCGTTTGTAACGATGGTATAAGCAGGCGGAGCAACCCGGTCTGTCTGGGATAGGGTAATCCCGGTCGAAA
>JADGQC010000219.1 GCA_017882125.1 Anaerolineales bacterium | reverse complement strand
GCGGTGGCCATCTTGTGGGGTCTTATTTTCAATCCTAAGTTTGGCATCCTGAACTGGTTTCTGGGGCTATTTGGCATTAGCGGGCCCGGCTGGCTCTCCAGTCCGGATTGGGCGGTCCCGGCGCTGATATTGATGAGCCTGTGGAGTGTGGGTGGCGGGATGATCATCTACTTAGCCGGTTTGCAAAGCATTCCTACCACGTTCTATGAAGCTGCCCAACTCGATGGGGCCAACGGCTGGCAGCAATTCTTCCGCATTACGGTGCCACTCATGTCGCCAGTCATTTTGTATAACCTGATCATTGGCATCATCGGGACTTTCCAGTATTTCACCGAAGTGTACGTGCTGACCAGCGGTCTCACCGGAGGGATTGGGGGTCCGGCCAAATCAACGTTATTCTACAATGTATATCTCTATAGCAATGCCTTCCGCTATATGAATATGGGCTATGCCTCCGCACTGGCCTGGGTGCTGTTTGTGATCGTGTTGCTGCTGACCTTGCTCGTCTTACGCAGTTCATCTGCCTGGGTTTACTATGAAGGCGAGCTTCATAACAAGTGAGGGACACCATGGGCATGAATAAAAAGACTCACGAACGGATCAATCAGATCGTCTCCACCATCCTGCTTTCTATCGGCATGCTGGTTGTGCTCACACCTCTGGGCTGGATGATGGTATCTGCTCTCAAACCGCGGGATGCAGTCAATACCTACCCTCCGCAGTGGATCCCGACCGACCAGGTGCATGTGACGATCGACGGGCAGGAATATTTCCTGTATGATATTCCAGTCAACGGGGAAATGCGCCAGCTGGCGCTTTTGGACAAGCAGGGTGGGACAGGAACATTCGTCAATCCTGACAACCCTTCCGAAAGTTATGAGCTGACCGTTGCCTCCGGTACACGCGTCACGCAGGTTAAACTGCACTGGGAGAACTTCGTCAGCGCGGTCACCAAAGTACCCTTCGGGCACTACCTGCTTAACACCATGATCGTGGTGGTGTTTGGCACCATCGGCACGGTCGCCTCCTGCACGCTCGTGGCATACGGCTTTGCCCGCTTCCGCTCAAAAGCCATGCCGATCCTGTTCCTGCTGCTGCTCTCGACGATCATGCTGCCTCCGCAGGTGACCCTGATACCGACCTTTATCGTCTTCCAGAAAATCGGCTGGTATGACACCCTCCTGCCATTGATCGTGCCAGCTTTCTTCGCCAACGCCTGGGATGTGTTCCTGCTGCGCCAGTTCTTCATGACCCTGCCAACCGAACTCGACGACGCCGCGCGGATTGACGGATGCGGACCGTTCGGCATCCTCTGGCACATCATCATCCCGCAATCTTACCCGGTACTGGCAACCGTGACCATCTTTACTGTGCTCTATGCCTGGAACGATTTCTATGCCCCCTTGATCTACCTGCAGAGCCAGGAGCACTGGACGTTGGCGCTCGGTTTGCAATCGTTCAACGCAGTCTATACCAACCAAGGTAACCTGTTAATGGCCGCCTCGACTTTAATGGTCATCCCACCCATTCTGATGTTCTTCTTTGCGCAGAGACTGTTCATCCAGGGCGTGGTCATTTCCGGCATCAAGGGATAGTGAAGAAATAGAAATATTCCAAATCAGGAGATTCCCATCAGTGTCTATCTAAACGGCCTCTGGCGCTATACCGCCGAAGATCATCCACAATTCAGCAAGCCTGCCTTTAACGATTCTTCCTGGAAAACAATGTCCATCCCCGCCAACTGGTTCCTGGGCGGGCTTGACCATCACGGTGTCGTCTGGTTCCGCCATGAATTTCGCCACCGTCCCCGCGTGGAGTATACCGCCCTCCATTTCAACGGCGTGGATTATTTCGCTGATGTGTACCTAAACGGTGAGCACCTTGGGCACCATACGGGCTATTTCGATCCTTTCGCATTCGATGTGACCAAAATACTTCGCTCCGGGAAAAACATTCTGGCCGTACGGGTCGATAGTCCTTACGAAACGCCCGGACCAGATGGCTGGCATTTGCGCAAGCGCCTCATCAAGGGCGTGCTCAACCACCATGACTGCCGGCCCGGCGGTGGCTGGGAACCGGTTGGCCAATCCTATAACACCGGCGGAATTTGGAACCGCGTCTATCTCGAGCAGCACGGGGCAGTGACAATTGACCGTCTGCTCCTGCGCGCGGACATGGACTCGCGACCCCCCACCCTTCACGCCGAACTAACGGTATGGAACCGGACCCGGAAACGGCGCGCCCGGCTCGAGGTTCGCTGCACCCCGGAGAATTTCAAAGCCAGGGCGCAGACTGCCGGGTTCACTCTGGAATTGCCGGAAGGCGAGAGTGTCCACTCGATCCTGATGCCTGTCAACGACGTTCGTCCCTGGCAGCCCTGGGACCGGGGCTTTCCACACCTGTACGAAGTCTCGGCTTCACTGGTTGCTGCCAGGGAGACCATCTCCCGCTCCAGCCTGTTTGGCTTTCGCACCATCCGTGTGGAGGCTGGCTTCCACTGGTTCATCAACGGCCAATCTTACTTTCTGCGCGGCTCGAACTACCTGCCTTCCCAATGGCTGGCTGAAACGCTTTTCCCGGAAGCTGCCAGAGGCAAGGAACATCCATTTGGAGGCGGCGCGGGCGGCGACTTCTACTCCCGCGATGTGGCCCTCGCAAAGCAAGCCAATCTAAATATCCTGCGCGTTCACGCCCATGTGCTGCCGCCCGAATTCCACGAAGCCTGTGACCGGGCTGGTTTACTTGTTTGGCAGGATTTCCCGTTCCAATGGGGCTATTCGGACGAGCCGGAGTTCCACGCCGAAGCCGAGCGCCAGATGCGGGCCATGATCACCGGCCTGTACAACCACCCCTCCATCGCTGCCTGGTGCTGTCACAACGAAAGTCCATGGGATGCACCCTGGATGGCGGGCCAGGCGGGCGGACTTTATGATCCAGCTCACAACCGCGACCTGGATGCGCGGCTGGAGGTGGCTGCCCGCGAACTTGACCCAGGGCGGTATGTTCACCGCAACTCCGGCACCGGCGATGGGCACGTTTATCCCGGCTGGTATGTAGGTCAATGGCGTGATTTCCAGAATGCGCCCGGCGCACCGTTCGTCACCGAATACGGGGCGCAGGGACTGCCGGTCAGACAGAACGTCCTGCGCATGTTACCCCAGTTCGGACCGGATGCCGGTTACGCTGAATTGGCCCGCTTCAAAGGCTGGCTCGACTCTCAGAAAAAGATCAGTGCGACCACAAAAACACTGATCAAGTTTGGCACGTTCCTCTGGAATTTGACCGAAAAAAACCACTGGAAGTCCATGCAGGAGTGGATGAAAGGCTGGGGCATAAAAATAGAGCGCTCCACTTACAAGAACATTCCCCCCGTCGAGAAAACGCCGAAGGAACTGCGCCACGCCCGGGATGTCTGGGAAACCTGGCGCTTCCACGACTTCCAACCGGCGGAGACCTTCGATAACGGGATCGCCCTGGGCGTCTCGCTTGACCAATTTATTGCCAACAGCCAGGCATATCAGAGTTATCTAATTCAATATGCCACGGAATGCTACCGGCGCGCCAAATACACAAAAGTCACCGGCATCTTCCAGTTTGATTTCAGCGACCCCTGGCCCGCCATGACCTGGTCGGTGGTGGATTACTGGCGGACCCCCAAGCCCGCCTTTGACGCCCTGCGACGGTCCATGCAGCCGGTTCTACCCTGTTTCCGCTTGCCGGAAAATATGGAAGCCGGCAAGGCAATCTTGATATCGTTCTGCATCGTCAACGATCTGACGCAAGCTTTCCCCAGTGCCACCTGCGAGTGGCGTCTGGAAGGCGGGATAGGTGCTATCGCATCTGCTACCTTCCCAGTGGATATCCCAGCCGACAGCGTCTCGGTAGAGGCCAAACTGACCCTGCCATCGCTCGGGCCTGGGAAGTACAAGCTATTGGTAACTGTCACATCGAGCCGAAAAACACTCGGCGAGAACTGGTACGAATTGACCGTCCAATAACCGCGATCCCTAAGAAAGGGGAAATGGGATGCGAAGAACACGAAGGTAATTCGTGTTTATCCTATATGGTGATAACTATGACTCTCCCAACCAAAATCGTTGTTATCGGGGCAGGCAGCGCCTCCTTTGGGGAAAACACCCTCTCTGCCCTGGTGCGTAGTAAAAAACTGCGCGGCAGCACGCTGGCACTCGTTGACCACAATCCCGAAACGCTCGATGCCGTTAAACGTCTGGCGGTACGACTTAATCGAGAGTGGGATTCTGGCATTACCATTACTGCCCACGCCCATCATCAGAAGGCGCTCGAAGGCGCGGGCTTTGTCGTCTC
>JADGQC010000218.1 GCA_017882125.1 Anaerolineales bacterium | reverse complement strand
ATGCCCAACGAACGTCCCTGGCCGCGTGTTTATTATAGCACAGATGTGCTAATTTGCAACCTGCGCTTTCCTTAAAAAAAGGCGTACCTGTTCGAGGAGGTGGTGGAATGGGATGCAGGAAGCCGCCCCTTAATCAGCCGAATCGCCGAACCGGTTCGGGCCAGTTCCTTTCCTATTCCTCCCCACAAAAATTTAGGAAATCGTGATATATAAGGTGATGGTGTTAAGGGTGTTTTCCCCGCAAACCACAGCGTTACCTTGCGTGCTATACTTGTCCAGGTAAGCCATCGCACCCTGCTTCTTGCACAAAACCGTGACCCATTATCGATCAAAATACAGGTAATTACAGCAATATTGGTGCACAGCATTGCCCAGCAGCCTGTAGTAAGGATATTTACCCAGTACTCTGAAGTGACTCTTATCCGATAAGGAGAAAAAATGGCACTTGCACTCGGACAACCTGCACCCGATTTCAGCCTTACGAGCCATACCGGCGCTTCGGCGAAATTGAGCAACTACCGCGGAAAAAACGTTGTCCTGGCCTTCTTCCCATTGGCCTGGACGCCGGTCTGAACGAGCCAGATTCCTTCCTACCAGAATTTGTTGGACCGGTTCGAAGGGATGCAGACCCAGGTACTGGGTCTAAGCGTGGACAGTGTGCCCTGCCTGAAAGCATGGGCCGACAGTCTGGGCGGCATTACGTATCCGCTTTTAAGCGACTTTTACCCGCACGGCAAGGTAGCGGAGATGTATGGTGTTTTACGCCCGGAGGGATATACTGAGCGCGCTATTTTTGTGATGGACAAGCAGGGCATCATCCGCTACGTGGATGTGCATGACATTGACAAGCAGCCGGATAACGATGAACTGATCCGGGTACTGACGGAAGTGGACCCCGCCGCGGCGGTATTTGCGCGTACTTTCCTGCCGCCTGCCGAGCAGGCTCCCACCGAACCGGATGCCGATGTGATCCTGTATTGCACACCCTGGTGCCCGGATTGTCCGGAAGCGCGCCGATATTTCAAGCAACATGATATCCCTTATGTCGAAATAGATATCAGCCGTGACCGAGCAGCGGCAGCACGCGTGCGCGGCTGGGGGGACGGTAACGAAACCACACCCACCATTAATATCCGCGGACAGATCATGGTGACTTTCGACCAGGCAAAAGTTGAAAAAGCATTGGGGAAAAGGTAAAAGGAGATAGAAAAATGTATGATCTATCCGGCAAGAAGGCCATCGTAACCGGCGGGGCAGGAGGGATCGGGCGCGCGGCAGCGGTTATGCTGGCGGAGGCTGGCGCGGCAGTGACCATCGTGGACCTGGATGAGCCGGGTGGCGAATCGATTGTGCGCCAGATCGTGAAGGCAGGCGGAAAGGCAATGTTCGTGCGCGGAGACGTGAGCCTGGCAGAGGATTGCCGGAACGCAATCCAGGAAACGGTGGAGGCATGGGGCGGTGTTGATATCCTGTTCAACAACGCCGGGATCATCCGGCGCGCCACGGTGACCGAACTGAGCGAAGAGGATTGGGACCGCGTCATGGCGGTTAATGTCAGGTCCATGTTCCTGATGTGCAAATATGCCATCCCGTTCATGGAAAAAGCGGGCGGCGGTGCAGTGATCAACAATGCCTCCGGCTGGGGACTGACCGGAGGGGCGCGGGCGGCGGTCTACTGCGCCTCGAAGGGCGCGGTGGTGAACCTGACGCGGGCGATGGCCGTGGATTACGGACCGAAAAATATCCGTGTCAACTGTATCGCCCCCGGCGACACCGATACACCCATGCTGCGCAATGAAGCTAGACAGTTGGGTGAACCGGAAGCCACTTTCTTGAAAGATTCAGTAAGCCGCCCGCTGGGACGCATTGCCCGGCCGGAAGAGATCGCCTCGGCAGTGTTGTACCTTGCAAGTGAAGGGGCCTCATTCATCACAGGTGCGATCCTGCCTGTGGACGGGGGCGGCCTTGCAGATTAACGACCAAATTTCCCAGAATGAAGAGCCCAACCGGAATTTTTCCGGCCGGGCTCTTTCCTTAGGTAGGATACGGGATGTAAAGGCTGATCGAGTGTCAGGCGGGAAGGCATCCAATCATCAGCCGAATCCCCGAACTGTCCGGGGGCTATTTACCGGGCAGCGGATGCTGTTGGAAAAAATCCCACATTACCTTTGTCGCATCAATATCCTGACTGGTAGATCCGACAAGGAATTTTGGAAGAGGCTCTCCGCCCGGCCAGGAATGTCCGCCGCCCGAAATGGTGTAGAAGATCACATCCGCGTTCTGGGTGCAGTTGCTGTAATTGAGTCCACTCACTGCTCCGCTGGTGGGGATCTCAGCTGGCGACTGGCCACATCCGTTACGCAAGGCCAGGGACTCCACCCAGGCGGGAATAGCTGGTAAAGGGTTTACAGGGTCATGGGATGAGCCGCCCAGATAAGGGACAATCGGATCTGCCGTGCCGTGGAACACAATGGTCGGCACCAGGCGGGAGGGAGGACACTCGCTCCACGGGAAAGAGTAAGCCCCTGCCACGGTCCCGATGGCCCCAATGCGGCCGGAAAGTTCGCAGGACAAAAGAACCGACATCCCGCCGCCGTTCGAGAGCCCGTTGGCATAGATGCGCCCCGGATCGATGTTATATTCGCTTTCCAATTTATCGATCAAGTCAGAGATAAAGGTGACATCCGGCGACGCATCACTGCCCGCCTGCACCTGTGTGCGCCAGCGCTTCGGGAACCTGGTGCCGGATGGATAGACAACGATAAAACCATATTGGTCAGCTAGGTCGTTCCAGTGGGTCATTTGCATCTGGTGGGCAGGCCATTCTGCAAAGCCGTGAATGCTGATCACCAGGGGGGTGGGAGTGGCAGGGTCGTAGCTCTTGGGTACGTACAGCAGGTAAGGCCGTTTCACGCCCGAAGAAACGATCGTCCCATTGGTGCGGTCCAAGATCAAAAATGCGACCGCCGCCACCAGCACCAGGCTTGCCACCAGACCAAGCAGGATAAGTGGAATTCGAATGATCCATTGGATCCATGGTTTCATTGGTGAATGGTCCTCCACCATCATTTTAAGGCAAGCAGGCGCAAAGGTAACCCAGTTTCCGTGCGGACCCCAGTAGAGCCGCTGCCTCTAATCAGCCGAATCCCCGAAGCGGTTGGGGCCATCAAGAACGATGGTTAGAATCAGCAGTCGTCTATGTACGGGCGGTGCGGAATACCTGGTGGTAGTACTGGAGGCTGGAAACAAACAGGCTGGCGCCCAGCCCGATATACAGGATCGCCAGGTAGGGCTTGGGGATGGGGGAGGAATGGCGCAGGTAAATTCCCATGGCAATCATCACCAGGACGAGGGGGTAACTGGTCCATTTCTGGAAGGCGAACAGACACACCCGTTCTTGGGAATGTCGATGATGTGTTGGACTTTCCGGGAGGCCAATTTCGAAAAGCCGAAGAAATATATCCCGGCGGCGAGCAGCAGGCCAGCCAAAATCAGGAGGAGGACAGTCCATGAATGGACAAGGCCCAGCCAGTTGGCGGCAAAGGCAACCAACATGATCCCCACACCTGACCACATGATCCCAGCGGGGAGATGCAGCCATTTTTTCCTCGTTGAAGGTGTCCACTTCGTTTTTTGTTCCACAGAATATGCTCCAAGAGATGAGGTGTCAGGTTGCTGAAAAACCGAGCACAAAGGCGGCGGTTGTCAATAAAAGCAACCCAGGCAGGATCTTCAAGATCGTTTTGCGAGAGAGGATGGGTTTACCGGCTTTCAGGAAGGAGAGCAGCAGCCCTCCCAGGCCGATCAACGCCCCGCCCAGGCCAACCAGGGCGAAGCCGGGGGCAGTGCGGCCGGTGAAAGCCAGGAGGAGGGGCAGAAGGAAAATAATCATCCCGGCGATGCCATGCACGACTGCCAGCACGAAGACCGGCAGTTTGTTCTTGATCGGAACGGAGCGGGTAATGACGATCGCCAGAAACCCGAGGATGACAAAAACCAGGTAAAGGGTCCGGGATGCAGCGAGGTGCTGCCAGACCAACCCCAGCGACAGACTGAGCGGGATGACCGACGAGAGGATGACCACGACCGGGCTGTCCAGCGCGTCAAAACCCAGAATGATAAGCAGCAATCCAGCCACGAGTAAAACGCCGAAGCCGACGGTGTAGGCAATCATCGGGAGCGTGCCCATGCCGTTGATGCCGAAAGCGACCTGCCAGGCGGCCAATAACCCGGTGGCGAGAAGGAGGAGGCGGTCCAAGATGGTGATTTTCATGGCATTCCTTGTCCGGACGGACCGTCCCTACAATCAGATGGATAACAAGATCATCGCGCTGAGCATGAA
>JADGQC010000057.1 GCA_017882125.1 Anaerolineales bacterium | reverse complement strand
ACTTTTTCGCCGCGTTCGAGCAGGCGGCTGACATAATTGGAACCGATAAACCCGGCTCCGCCGGTGATGAAATAGTTTTTGGTCATGATTCCTCCTTTTTCCCCGTGCCGTTGAGAGACCGCGCATCATCCGCATGCGGATCGGGAACGACTGAAGAGTCGCCTGTCAGAAGGTTGGCTTTTTCAACCGCCTCGGATGGATTTGTGCGCGCGGATAACCGTCTCACCTGCAGCTGGTGATACACACCCATGAGCGTCTCCCCCTCATTGGACAGGGCGTACAATCCAAAGATCCCGGTGAAAAGATAATTGGACAAGTGCGCCACCAGCGCGGCCGCCAGGGCTGTGGACTGATTACCGCCCAGCAGAACGATCGCTCCTCCGAATGAAGCTTCGAAAGTCCCCACCGCACCGGGCAGGGACGGGATGGCGTTACCGAATGCGTTGGCGCTCAGCCCAAACAAGGACCAAAGCGGGGTGGCCTGCGGGAAGAAAGCCAGCAGTAAAAGATAAAATGACACAAATGAAATGGACCAGTTTAATACCATCAATAACAGGACCCGGATAAAAAGCCAGCCGTCGTTCAGGATGGAAAGACCTGAAAAAAACGAAGCCAGGAATTCACTGCCTTGTTTTTGGACTCCGGGCCAGCGTGCGCTCCCGCGCTGAAACAATCCCATTGCCCAGCCCTGGTTGCGTGCCAGGATCACCAGGGTGGCCAATCCTGCCACTACCAAAACTCCGATAATGATCCCGATATTCGCAGCTCCTGCTGCTCCGACTACAAAAGGAACGGAGCCCAGCAGGATGGCTGCCGCAAACGCCAGGTCCAGGATGCGCTCGATGACGATGGTCGGGATCACTTCCATGAAATCCAGTTTGGATTTGCGCCCAAGCAGGAAAGCCCGTCCGATCTCTCCCAGGCGGAAGGGAAGGAAATTGTTTAACAGGTACCCTTCGCAAACGGTGAAAAATGTGTCACGGTAGGTGGCTTTTCCCCGCAGCAGTGTGCGCCAGACCAGCCCGCGCACGAGCAGCCAGACGATGGAACTGGCAAAGGCCGGCAGCAGCAACCAATAATTTGCCGAGCGGATGGCTTGAACGAAATCGTGCAGATCGACAAAATAGAGGATGGCGGCGATGGCAACTATGCTGATGATCACCCCCGGGAGCCAGCGGCGGGCGGATTTCCAAAATTTATTCATCGGATGTCTTTAACAGGAAAGACTCAACAAAAATAGAACCTTTTCCCTTCGAGTTTCCTGGTGTCCTTATTAATATTATTCTTCATCCAACCGCAAAACCGCCATGAAAGCCTCCTGCGGGATTTCCACGTTGCCGATCATTTTCAAACGTTTCTTTCCCTTCTTCTGCTTTTCGAGCAGTTTCTTCTTGCGGGAAATGTCGCCGCCGTAGCATTTTGCAAGCACATCTTTGCGGGTGGCTTTGACGTTTGCACGGCTGATAATTCGCCCGCCCGAGGAGGCCTGGATGGCTACGTCGAATAACTGGCGCGGGATGAGTTCCTTGAGCTTGGTAATAAACCGCTGGCCTTTGTGGTAGGCTTCCGTTTCGTGGACGATCACCGCCAGCGCATCCACCGGTTCCCCGTTCACCAGGATCTCAAGTTTCTGCAACTGGTCGGCACGATATTCCTGGAATTGGTAATCCAGGGATGCATACCCGCGGGTACGGCTTTTCAACTCGTCGAAAAAGTCGATGATGATCTCGGAAAGCGGGATTTCGAAATTTAACTGGACCCGGTGCGGGGCGGGGTATTCCTGGCTTTTGTAGGTGCCGCGCCTTTTGGTGACCAGGTCCATGATCGGACCATAGAAATCGGTGGGAGTGATGATCTCGATGTTCATCCACGGCTCGCGGATTTCAGCGACCAGGCTCTCGTTGGGAAGATCCGCAGGCGATGCCACGATCCGGGTGGCACCATCGTGCATCAGCACTTCATAAGCCACCGTGGGTGCGGTGAAAACCATGTCCAGGTCGTATTCACGCTCAAGCCGTTCCTGGATGATCTCCATGTGGAAAAGGCCCAGGAACCCGGCCCTGAAGCCGAACCCCAGCGCCTGGGAGGTCTCCGGCTGGAATGTGAGGGAGGCATCGTTGAGCTGCAATTTATCCAGCGCCTCGCGCAGGCTCTGATAATC
Organism: Anaerolineales bacterium; assembly: GCA_017882125.1. Taxonomy (GTDB): domain Bacteria; phylum Chloroflexota; class Anaerolineae; order Anaerolineales; family Villigracilaceae; genus UBA877. The sequence continues at coordinate 11,755 of JADGQC010000057.1, read as the reverse complement.
ATCGGCTTCAGCGGGGTAGATCCCGGCGAAGACCATCGGTTTGGGCGTGCGGTAACCCGGCAGCGGGGTTGCAGCCGGACGAGCGGTGCTGGTGATCGTATCTCCAACGCGCGCATCATGGACGGTCTTCAACCCGGTGGCAACGTAGCCCACCTCTCCCGCCGAAAGCTCCGGCACTGGTTTCATGGTTGGAGCGAAGATGCCCACCTCGATCGGTTTTACATCCACAGCTGTTGACATCAGGTGGATGCTTTCATTGGCATTCAGTTTGCCTTCCACCACGCGCACATAGGTGATGACGCCCTTGTAAGAATCGTAATGAGAATCGAAAACCAGGGCGCGCAGGGGAGCTGCCTCATCTGATTTGGGGGGAGGCACTTTTAGGACGATGGCTTCCAGTACCGCCTCGATATTCAACCCGTCTTTTGCCGAGACGCGCAGCACACCATCGGATGGGACCCCAAGCAGGCTGCCAACGTCTTCAGCCACTTCATCCGGCCTGGCAGACGGGAGGTCGATCTTGTTGATGACCGGGATGATGACCAGGTCAGCTTCCAGGGCGGAATACAAGTTGGCGAGGGTCTGGGCTTCGATGCCCTGGGTGGCGTCCACCACCAGCACTGCCCCCTCGCAGGCATTAAGCGCGCGGCTGACTTCATAACCGAAGTCAACGTGACCCGGGGTGTCGATCAGGTTAAGTTCATATGTCTGGCCGTCACCGGCGGTATATTTCATCCGTACCGCCGAGGCCTTGATGGTTACACCCTTCTCGCGTTCCAATTCCATCGAGTCAAGGATCTGCTCGGTGGTGTCGCGATCGGAGACGGTTCCGGTGAGGTGCAGGAGCCGGTCCGCCAGGGTGGATTTGCCGTGATCAATGTGGGCGATGATGCAGAAATTGCGGATTTTTTCAGACATGGTTTTGCGAAGAAAGTATAACCGATATTTTAAACGCAAAACCGGGGACAACAGTCCCCGGCTTGGTCATACCTTTCAACTATTACAAATCCACCTTAAGAAAACCAAACAGGTTCCAAAGACCATGCATCATGCCGTGAACAAAATCCGGCTTGAGGAACTGGTTGGGGCATGAACCCGGTATCACGGCGATCCCGTTTTCCCAGCATAGTTTCACCGCTTCGGGGGAGACACTGGTCATACTGGCTGCCAGCCCTGGCTTTGTGCCCATCATGCAGTGCATCCAGACGTGTTTTACCCCCAGGTCCACACACTCACGCACGATCTTATCGGTCACCGCTGGGTTGGCAAGGATAAAAACCGCGTCAGGTCTCTCCGGAATCGATTTCAGATCCGGGTAGCAGGGGCTGCCATCATAGGTGGTTATGCGCGGGTTGACAGCATACACCTGGTAGCCTGCGTCCTTGAACTTTTTGTAGTTTAAATTGCAGCCGGTATCACGTTTATCCGAAACACCCACCACCGCGATCTTCTTTTGCGCCAGGAAATCCTGGACGAGGGATTCGATTTTTGCCATATTCATTCTCCTATGTTTGATATCTCAAAGCCTTGTGGCAATATTTAATTATATCGATGAATAACTTTGGGTCAATCCATGGAATTAACTCTGAAAAACACCTGAAGTCCAAATTCGATAAGCTAGATTTCATCGGCAACGTGATTTTCATTTTATCTCAAATGTGGATCTCTTAGGGGGCAAAATGAAGATTTTTCTCACGAGAAGCGTCTAATAATGTAGAATGACAATCATGGACAGCCAATGGCTAGAACAATGCCGAGAGGGAGACATTCTTGCCATTGAAAAAATGGTTCATCTTTATCAAAAAGATATCTTTCGCCTGGCTTTCTCCATTCTTGATAACTATGATGAAGCTGAAGACAGCACGCAGGAAATATTCTTAGCTGCTTTGCGTACTTTGGATTCTTTCCGTGGAGATTCTGCTTTCAAGACCTGGCTATTCAGCATTAGCATCAATGTGTGCCGTTCCCGATTGAGGCGCAATAAAAACCGGAATAATGTGCTGCAAACCTTACAGAATCTATTTCAATTACAGGGCGGGAACGAATATCCCGAAAATGAAGTAATAAAAAATGAAGCCGATACCGAAATCTGGTTGGCTATCCGAAGTCTAAACAATAAACATCGCATCCCATTAATCCTTCGCTACTACCACGATCTTTCCGTAATCGATATTGCTGCCGTTCTCGGTATTCCGCCTGGAACAGTTCATTCCCGGTTGAACCATGCGCGAAATAAGTTACATGCTCTCCTGAAAGATGAGTAAAAATGACCCGAATCACGCATAAGCAGGCTCAAAAATACATGCACCTTAATGCAGACAAACTTCTACAGGAAGGCCAGCGCGCCGAACTTGAAGAACACCTGAGAGAATGTGCCTCCTGCCTGGCTTTATCGGAAAGGTTAAATGCCCTGGACCATCGCTTGAAAAAGGTATTTCACGCGCGATGGGATAACCAGGATGGTCCAGAGATGAATATTCCAGCAACGATCCGTTCACCAAACAGGAGAGTTTCCACAACGAATCGGTTCATGATGGGATTAAAATTTCTTGCCGGAACAGTTCTCCTTTTGGTACTGGTCGTTGCTTCAGATACCCTTTTCTCAAAATTAAAGACCTCATCTATCAGCAATTCGATTGCCACAGGTTCACCGACCGCTCCGATTACCACTTTTACTCCCAGACCTCAGCCATATAATGGTCTGATTGCATTTGATTCTAATAAAACCGGAAATTTCGAAATTTACACGATGCACATGGATGGAAGCGATGAGACCAATTTATCCAATAATCCGGGACAGGATATTTTGCCCGAATGGTCACCAGATGGTAAAAGAATAGCATTTATGAGTGACAGAAATGGATATAACAATATTTATACAATGAACAGCGATGGGAGTGAACTATCCCAACTCTCCCAAAATGATGATTTCGTCTGGGCATTTACCTGGTCACCTGATGGAAAGCAAATTGCTTACGAAACGAGCCCATCACAGGTTTACTCTGGTCAAATAGGTATAGGTGTAATGAATGCCGATGGAAGCGGGAAAATAAAATTGACGGGTAATCTGGAATCTGGCACTTTTTTGAGTTGGTCGCCAGACAGCCAAAAGATCGTGTACCACGCACAAGATTTGGGGTCAGACCAGAACTTTAGTAATTCTGCCATTTACATTATCAATGCGGACGGCACTAATAAAATGAAATTACTGGATGCGGATAATAATGTCATGATTAAGTGGGAAGATGCGCAACATTTTTACGCACTAATCTCATCCGTTCAGATATATAGGTTTAGTACAGACGGAACCCCGGCTGAATTAGTTGCATCTTATGAAATACCAATATCTTCCATGTTTGGGAGCGGCCAAAATATATATTATATCGAAAAGATATCTGATACATGGTTTTGGCATCACCTGGAAGGAGCAACAACTACATCCGGTTCTATCTGGCCAAGCTTTTCCTCCAAATGTCAGTCATATCAAAAGGACTTATACCTCAATGACGCATCCAATTGGCCTTCCCCAAATGGAGAATTCGGCTTGGTGAACGTTTCTTGTTTTGAAGGAGTTTCATTGTTTTATTATTTAAATGCGGATGGAACAATGATCAAGTTATTGTTCAAAGACCCCATTCCTTTGTATAACTTGGGAACATCCTGGTCACCAGATGGAAAATATGTGACGGTGGAGATGGGAAGTTTTGAGACGGCTAAAGTCGATCTTTATTTCATCGATATGGAAAGGACCCTTCTAGACCCCTCATTGCGACCTATCCGCTTGACCACAGACAACGCAAGGATTAATCAGGCTGTCTGGCAGCCACAACCCTAGAACAGGATTTCCACCATCTCATTCAAGGAAAAGCGTTGCTCCTCCAGAAATCGTAACCCTGCCAAAAACTCGATATTTCCTTTCGGTCCCACCAGCGGGCTGCGCATCAACCCACGCACCCCGAAGCCTTGTTCCCGTGCGAAGGTCAGCACATCCATCAACACCGCTTGATGAACTTCGGGATCGCGGATAACCCCTTTATTCCGGGCAGTCTGTTTGCGGCCGGCCTCGAACTGTGGCTTGATCAGGGCTATTACGCATCGATTTTCTTCAGTGATCTTTTCGGTGGGGAGGGGAAACCAACCCTTTACCACCGGAAGCAATATCTTTAAAGAGATAAACGAGGCGTCGATCGTCACCAGGCTGATCGGTTCCGCTAATCTTTCCAAATAGCGGGCGTTGGTCTCTTCCATGACCACCAGGCGCGGGTCAGTCCGCAGCTTCCAGTGCAGGATCCCTTTGCCCACGTCTACGGCGTAGACTTTCGCTGCCCCATGCTGGAGCAGGCAATCCGTGAACCCGCCTGTGGACGAGCCTACATCCGCGCAGACCAGGCCTTTTACGCTAATTGAAAAACTCTCAAGGGCAGCCTCCAGCTTTTCGCCGCCGCGCGACACAAAGCGCGGTCCTGCTTCAAGCTCCAGGCCCACCGTTGAAATGACCGCAGTGGAGGCTTTTATTTCCACCTGACCATCCACTCGCACCTGCCCGGCCATGATCAACGCCTGCGCCTTGGCGCGGCTTTCCGCCAGGCCGCGTTCCACCAGCAGGAGGTCCAGGCGCATTTTCGGCATAACTGGATTATATCGCTCCACCGGGACAAAAATCCCCGCTCAAGCACGGAATAATCATGTAAAATAGAAGCATGCTGCCCCATCCCTTCGGGGAAGATACTCGTACCGGCGACCCTCGCTGCAGGCGCGACCTGGAGTTTGCTCACTATTGGGTTTGTTTATCTGTTAGCCCGGCAGATCGCCCTGGTGAATTTCGAGAAGATCGATAAAGTGACCTGGGCATTGCGGGAGGCTGGATCGAAACAGGTACTGACGACCATTGTGACCTGAACAGCCGTCTCTAACTTAATGCACTTGAATAATATTTAATATGATTGTGTAATAAACTTCAATCGGTATAATATGCTATACTGATATTATTATAGGGTAGTTTTCGAGCCTCTATCCCATATGCGGAATTAGCGGCCTAAGATAGTAGTTCAATTTGCGTGGCCGCAATCTGCAGCATCACCTAGGGAGGCTTGAGGCTAGCAAATTTTTGCTTATTACCAACCAAAAAAGGAGAAACAACTATGCCCCAAGACAGTATCACCGATACCAGCAAGCCCAATGCCGGACGGATTTATGATTTTGTACTGGGGGGCAGTCACAACTTTGAGGTAGATCGCCAGGCGGCAGAGAAATTGATCGACGCGTTTCCATTTCTGCCCAAGACGATGCGCTTGCAGCGCTGGTGCCTGCAAGATCTGGCTGTGGAGTTGACCGAGAAGCGCGGTTTCGATGTGCTCATCGACTTCGCCTCCGGATTGCCGACCAACGATCATCTTCACCTGGCCGCGCCCGCCGGCACGACAATCATATACTCAGACTGGGACCCGATAGTGGTGGAATACGGCCGGGAGATTGTTAAAGGAATGCCCAACGTTCATTACTTCCACGCCGACGCCCGTCATCCTGAAGAATTACTTAATCGGCCGGAGGTGAACGAGATTCTAAAAGGCCGGCGCGATGTGGCTTTAATCACCTGGGGGTTGGCCGCGTTCATCGGGGACGAAGATATTTCGCATATAGCCGACTTCCTGCACGGCTGGGCAGATAAGAAGAGTGTCTGGGCCTTTAATGCCCAGGCAGCCAAAGACAATCCACATGATCCGAGAGATGCCAGGATCTTGGAATATTACAAACAGATAGGCGCTCCCATGAATATCCGCTCTGTAGACCAGTACCTCAAATTGGTCAAGCCCTGGCACCCCGATCCCAGTTTCATATCGTTCAATGATTGGCACGGGTTTGATCCATCGTACATGACAGAAGCAGAAATCATTGGTGCCGGCCCGGGCGGCGGCGGTTATGGAGCTTACCTGCGCAAATGAGGCTCCAAAGCCAAGTAATCCAGATTGATTCCAGGTTATTTTTACTCTGGAAGCTTTCCTCGTTTTTTTGAAAAGACAAGAGGAGAGTTTCAGTTCTTGGTTTGACTAACTTCTAAAGGGTGTCTATTCAACTTATGTCAGAAGCGGCTGCGGGAACGGCTACATCGGTAATTGAGAACCTGATCCAGAGGCTGGCATCCGAGCATGCGGATCTGGTCACCCTGTATCAGCAAACATTGCGCGAACGGGTTTTCACCAACCGATACGTGTTGAGACCCATCATGCTCGGCGGTATTGCTGACGAGGAGGCGGATACCCTGCTCGCCTACCTGAGCCACCCTACTCGCGACTTGGCGTTTGATCGTGGCACCAAATTGTGCGAAGCTGGATTGAGCGAACAGAGCATGCTCGGCCTGGGGGAAGCCACCCAGCAGTTCTTCCTCTCCAAGATGAGCAATGAAACGATTCTCCCTGCCCTTCAGGCAATAGATACCTACCACCATGCGGTGATCCAGGGGTTCATGCAAAGCCGGGAAAAAGTGATTCTGAACGAGCAGGAGCGCACTCGCAGCGCCCTGGATAGGACGCTGAGCCGCTACTCCCTGCAAATGGAGGTGGCCGCCAGCCTGGCCGGAGCCACCACCTCGATCCTCGATCTTGATGCCCTGGTGATAACTGCGGTGGAGCTGATCCGGGAAAAATTCGATTTTTATTATGTGGGTTTGTTCCTGATCGATGAAAGCGGACAGTGGGCCATTCTTCAGGCTGGAACGGCTGAAAGCGGACCGGATACGCTCCACCGCGGCCAATTGACCGAATTGACATCAAACTCCCTCATCGGCAGTTGTATGGAAAGCGGGGAACCCAGGGTGGTCATCGACGTGAGTAAGGATAATTCCTTCATGCGATACCCGCTCCTTCCCGAAACGGCCTCGGAAGCCGCCATTCCCCTGCACTCGCGCGGCAAGGTCATCGGCGCGGTAACTGCCCAAAGCAAGCAAGCTGCCGCCTTCTCTGACCTGGATGTGACCGCACTGCACATCCTGGCCGACCAGCTAGCCAACGCCATTGAAAACACCCGCCTTTTCACCGAGCAGCGCCGCTCCGAGGAAAAATACCGTACTTTGCTGGACAACATCGAAGAAGGTTATTACGAGTTGGACATGGACGGTAAATATACCTTCGTCAATGATGCCATGATCTATCTGATCAACACACCCAAAAATAAGATCCTGGGTTCCTATTTCCAGCATTTCATCGATTCGGAGTATGTAGAAAGGGTGAAACAGGCGTACAAGGCAACCTTCCAGCTTGGCGGAGCAGTGCATGGCATTGAGTACAAGGTCCGTTCCAAAGAAGGCCTGGGGCGCTATGTGGAAACCTCCGCCCTTCTAAGTCGAAGTTCGATGGGGGAGATGGCAGGCCTGCGCGGCATTGTGCGTGACATCACGGCGCGCAAGCAGGCCGAGCAATACCAGATCGAGCGAAAGGTGCTCGAGCGGAGCAACAAGGAATTGGAGCGGTTTGCCTCGGTCGCCTCGCATGATCTGCAGGAACCCCTGCGCAAAATCCAGACTCTCGGGGACCGCCTGATGACCAAAAGCGGAGATTCGCTGGGGGAGGAAGGCCGCAGTTATCTCGAACGGATCCTCACTGCCGCCAACCGCTCACAAACCTTGATCGACAACCTGCTCAGCCTCTCGCGGGTCGCCACTCAGGGCATGCCATTCGTCCGCGTCGATTTATCCAAAGTTGTCCGCGAAGTTGTTAACGATCTCGAAGAGCGCATCGAGCAGACCGGCGGGAAAGTGGAGATTGATGAACTCCCGACCATCGAAGCCGACCCGGCACAGATGAGACAATTGATCCAGAACCTGATCGTGAACGGGCTGAAATTTCACCGGCCGGAACTAAAACCGCGCATCAAGGTGTTCAGCCGGACCTTTGATGACAAGCGCCGTCGGTTGATTGCTGGTTCCAGCAACCTGTGTCAGATATTAGTGAAGGATAATGGCATTGGCTTCGACGAAAAATACCTTGACCGCATCTTCCAGCCCTTCCAACGCCTGCATTCCAGCCAGGAGTATGAGGGGACTGGCATCGGTTTGAGTTTGTGCCGGCGGATTGCAGAGCGTCATGGAGGAGAAATTACGGCAAAAAGCCAACCGGGACGTGGGTCCACTTTCATCGTGACTCTCCCGATCAAACAGACTAAAAGCGAAACGATCCAATGATTAAAGATATTCAAACCCCCACTATTTTGGTCGCCGATGACGATCCGGATGATCGCCAGTGGATCAATGAAGCCCTGACTGAAACACGCATGGTAAGCCATGTATCCTTTGTTGTGGATGGCGAAGACCTTTTGGATTTCCTTCATCACAGCGGCAAGTACACAGCCATGCCGTCTCTGTCCTATCCCGGGCTGATCCTTCTCGATTTGAACATGCCAAAGATGGACGGACGCGAGGCCCTCAAGGCAATCAAGACTGACGCGCGGCTCCGGCACATCCCGATCATTATTTTAACAACGTCAAAAGCCAAGCAGGATATCTTTCACACCTACAACCTGGGAGCCAACAGTGTGATTCTTAAACCGGTAACCTATTCCGCCCTGGTTCAGATTATGTACAACCTAACCCATTTTTGGTTTGACACCGCCGAGTTGCCACTCTGATCGGGACGGTTTTCGTGACTCGCTGAGAGACCACTCACTTTCAACTCGCCCAGAAATTGCATCCGCTTTTCCAACCATAGACCTGCCGGTAAATATCCGGCCGGTCGAATTTTTATTTAGGCCCTGACAAGGCAATTGTCACCAGGCTCACGGGTTCAGGCAGATTCTCTACGTACCGGGCGTTGGTCTCTTCCATAACCACCAAGCGCGGGTCGGTCCGTAACTTCCAGTGCAGAATCACCTTCCCCACATCAATGGCATAAACTTTGACTCCCCCGTCCTGCAGCAAACAATCTGTGAACCCGCGTGTGGACGAGTCCAAATTCGCACAGGTACAACCGCTCACGTTCACTGCAAAATTCGTCAAGGCGGCCTCCAGCTTTTCGCCATCGCGCGAGACAAAACGCGGACCCGTTTCCAGGTCCAGGCGTGCACCGGTAGAGACTGCGGTGGATGCTTTGAATTCCACCTGGCCATCCACGCGCACCTGCCCGGCCATGATCAACGCCTGCGTCTTGGCGCGGCTTTCCGCCAGGCCGCGTTCCACCAGCAGGAGGTCCAGGCGCTTTTTCTGCATAGCTGGATTATATCGCTCCACCGGGACAAAAATCCCCGCTCAAGCACGGAATAATCATGTAAAATAGAAGCATGCTGCGAGCCCTGTTGAAAACCATGCGCCCCCGCCAATGGACGAAGAATGCATTCCTCTTCGCGGCGCTGGTTTTCGATGGCAAACTATTTCGCTTGCCCGATTTCCTGCGCACTCTGGCTGGGTTCGCGCTTTTCTGCATGATTTCCAGTTCGGTTTACATTTTCAACGACCTGCTGGATGTGGAAGCTGACCGGCTCCACCCGGTAAAGAAAAACCGTCCCATCGCCTCGGGAAAGCTGCCCGTCCCGATTGCTGTTGCAGCAGGAACGATCCTGGGCCTGCTTGCCATCGGGCTGGGGTTTTTACTGGACTGGCAGTTCGCGGTTACCGTCCTGGTCTACTTCTGCATGATCCTGGTCTACTCGAAGTGGCTCAAGCATGTGCCCATCCTGGATGTGCTCATCCTGGCGGCCGGTTTCGTCCTGCGGGTGCATGCCGGGACCACGCTTATCATAGTCGAGCGCTTCTCACCCTGGTTGTACGTGCTGATGACGCTGCTCGCCCTATACCTCGGCTTTGGCAAACGGCGCGCCGAACTCGCCATGTTGGAAGGCGATCCCTCGAACCAGCGAAAAGTGTTGGATGGTTACACCATCCCCCTGCTCGACCAGTTCATCACCATCGTTTCGGGCACAACCATCCTGGCGTATTCCCTATATACATTCTTTCGCCTGCCCGACAATCACACCCTCATGCTCACCATCCCTTTCGTGATGTATGCCATCTTCCGTTACCTCTACCTCATCGAGGTCAAGCAGATCGGCGGCGAACCGGAAGAGATCCTTCTTTCCGACCGCCCCTTCCAGGTATCGATTTTCCTGTGGGGGCTGGCCGTCCTGGCGGTTTTCTACGTAACATAGGGCGGACTCAATCCGCAAAATATCTGTGACCACATCCTCTGCTCCCGGTAAAATCATCCTGTTTGGCGAACATGCAGTTGTGTATGGGCGTCCGGCCCTGGCTGTGCCGGTTACCCAGGTCCAGGCAACTGCAACGGTAAGCGAAAATTCGCGCGGCGGGGTCATGATCGAAGCTCCGAATATCAACCTATCCGCAGACCTTTCCAGCCTTCCCTCGGACCATCCGCTTGTTTTTGTGATAAACAGTGTTTTCTCAACCCTGAAAATATCAAACCCGCCAGCCTGCACGGTTTATCTCCAGTCCACCATCCCGGTCGCTTCGGGACTCGGTTCGGGGGCTGCGGTTTCTGTGGCGATCATTCGCGCGTTGTCTGGATTCCTGGGCAAACCTCTGCCGGATGAAAAGGTTAATATCCTGGCATTCGAAGCTGAGAAGCTTTATCATGGCACACCCTCGGGGATAGATAATACGGTGGTCACTTACGCCAAACCGGTATATTTCATATTGAAAAAGCCGATCAAGACATTCCATGTTGGCGCGCCTTTTACGATCATGATCGGCGGCACGGGTATCTCCGCCCCTACGAAAGATTCCGTGGGCTCGGTTCGAAAACTCTGGCAGGCGGATAAACCCCGCTGGGAAAAGGTGTTCACCAGGGTGGGCGAGATCGTCTGGAACGCACGCCAGGCCATCGAGCGCGGAGACGTGGCTGAACTGGGCAGGTTGATGGATGCCAATCACGCCCTTTTGCAGGAGATGACCGTTTCATGCGTGGAGCTGGATGATCTCGTGGAGGCGGCCCGAAAATCCGGGGCGCTGGGGGCCAAGCTTTCTGGCGGCGGTCGCGGGGGGAACATGATTGCCCTGGTGGAAAAAGATAATGCCCCGGCTGTGGCCAGGGCGCTAAGTTCCGCAGGTGCGAAACGGACGATCCTTACCCAGGTGGGATAGTTACGGCTGGATCTTGATGCTGGCAACCAGCGCGTCGAGCGCTGCCAGGCTGGGGGTGTAACTGTCGGAAGCCTGGGAATTCAATTGGCTGGTCAGGTCGGTGAGGTAAGATACGTAGTTGGCGGAAAACTGTTCCTGGCTCATTCCGCCGGGCGGGGTATCGCCATTGGCTGGCAGGATTGGATTGTTTATGGGCAGGATGGCCGACACCCAGTAGAGCCCGTCGGTGGTCAGTCCCTGGTAGGTATAGAAAAGGTCATGGTTGTTGATCGGGGCATAATACTGCGCGTACAGCGTGATAAACCGGATCCCTCCGCCATTGGTAAAGGGAACCACCTGGTATTGGGCGTGGAAAACCTGGGCAGCATTAAAGATCGGCAGCAATGGCAGGCTTTTGCCAGTCGGTCCGCCGCCGATCAGGTCCTGTAGATCGGTTACTTGTCCGGGAATATTATCCGGCAGGAGTTGGGAATATCGCTGGACGGGGAAAACTGAAATATGCGCTTCCAAAAATTTCCCCGAGAGGATATATCCCTGGAAAGTAATATTGGTGTACTGAGGAGTGATTTCTATTCCCTCCGCGCTCTCCGGGACAGTCTCGCAGTTGTAACCGGATGCCAATGCCGGGTCAAGGTAAAATGACAATTCATTGCAGGTGACATTCGCGACAGG
>JADGQC010000056.1 GCA_017882125.1 Anaerolineales bacterium | reverse complement strand
GGAAAACATGTCCATGGCCCCTTTCATTCTAAAAAAAGGACGCTATGGCTATCGCATGGGGAATGGCGAACTGATTGATCTTATGCTCTACGATGGTTTGCAGGATCCATATACCGGTAGGCATATGGGCGAAATTGCAGATTCAGCTGCGCTGCGCTTCGGCTTCAGCCGCGAGTCGCAGGATGAATATGCCATCCGGTCTTATCAACTTGCCCAAAAGGCGGTAAAAGAGGGGATATTCAAAGATGAAATTGTCTCCGTGGTTAAGAAAACCAAAAAAGGCGAAGAAGTGATTGAAAATGACGAGGAGCCTTTCAAGGTTGATTTCGAGAAATTGAAGCAGCTTCGTCCGGCGTTTACCAAGGATGGCACTGTCACTGCGGGCAATGCCTCTACCATCAACGATGGAGCGGCCTTGTCCCTCCTCGCCAGCGAAGCTGCCCTGAAGAAATACAGCCTCAAACCTCGCGCTCGCCTGGTTGCTTATTCCACCTGGAGTTTATCTCCGGATTTGTTTCCGGATGCTCCGGTGGGGGCAATCCAGTCCGTCTGCGCAAAAGCAGGCATAAAGGTAACGGATATCGATTTGTTTGAAATTAACGAGGCGTTCGCTGCGGTTGTCATGATAGCAATAAAGCAATTGGATCTGGATTTGGAGCGTGTGAATGTCAATGGTGGTGCGGTTGCTCTTGGTCACCCCATCGGCGCCAGCGGAGGTCGGCTGGCGGCAACCCTTGTACGCGAGTTGACCAGCCGCCAGGCTCGTTATGGTTTGGCCACACTTTGCATTGGGGGTGGTGAGGCTGTGGCTGCCATTTTTGAACGAGTATAAGCATTGGCAATATAATGTAAGGATTTCATAAGCTGGAAATCCATATTTTGTTTGGATTAAGTGGTCATAGGAGAGCGAGATATGGTCCAAAGCATTGGAGTTCTGGGTGCCGGGCAAATGGGGAATGGGGTCGCGCATGTCTTTGCTCAATACGGATTCCAGGTCGGGTTATATGACGTATCTGCTGAACAACTTGACAAGGCGCAAAAGGCCATCCGTCAAAATCTGGATCGACAGGCCAAAAAAGGCATCATCGACCCGGCTGGCATTCAGTTGGTTATTGACCGCATCTCCATTGCCAAATCGCTTGAGGACTTCTCTGAATGTGATTTGATCATCGAAGCAGTCAACGAGAATGAATCCCTGAAATTTGATATCTTTCGCCAGTTGGACGAGGCCGTAAAAAAAGATGCCATCTTGGCCTCGAATACCTCCTCGATTTCGATCACCCGCATTGCCGCCGTCACCAAAAGGCCCGATAAGGTTATCGGTATGCATTTCATGAATCCAGTGCCGGTCATGCAGTTGGTGGAGGTGATCCGGGGACTGGCAACCAGTGATGAAACCTTCCAGACGATTGCAGGTCTGGTTGAGAAATTGGGGAAGGTCATGGCGGTTTCCCAGGATTATCCTGGTTTTATTGTCAACCGGGTTTTAATGCCCATGATTAACGAAGCCATTTTCGTGCTGTACGAAGGGATTGCCACTCCCGAAGATATTGACAAGGGCATGAAACTTGGCACCAACCATCCCATGGGACCGCTGGCACTGGCTGACCTGATCGGATTGGACACGGTATTGGCGATCATCTCCGTCCTTTACGAAGGATTCAAGGATCCCAAGTTCAGGCCCTGCCCTTTGTTGGTTAAAATGGTCAACGCGGGTTATCTTGGGAAGAAATCTGGCCGCGGCTTTTATACCTATTAGTCCTGAAGAAACCGCGTGAATTATCATAAGGTTTGTGTGTTCCTCTCTATTTCCGGTGTTTGGATGTCCGCTAGGAGTCTGCCTTGGAATATAAGCATATCCTGATCGAAATCACCGACAATATCAGCTGGGTAAAGATCAACCGCCCTGAAATCCTGAATGCTCTCAACTCTGAGCTTATTAAGTCACTGACACAGGCCCTGCATGATATCGAGCAGGATGCCGCGGTGAAGGTGGTTGTGATTACCGGGGCGGGTGAAAAGGCATTTGTGGCAGGTGGGGATATTAAGGAAATGGCAGCGATGGCTCCACTGGCAGCCCGGGCATTCGGCCGCAATGGACAGCATTTGATTGAGTCGATCGAAAAGATGACCAAGCCGGTCATTGCAGCAGTAAATGGTTACGCCCTGGGTGGCGGGCTGGAATTGGCTCTGGCTTGTGATTTTATTTATGCCTCCGAAAAGGCCAGGTTTGGATTGCCTGAAGTGACCCTTGGGGTCATCCCCGGTTTTGGCGGCACGCAGAACCTCCCCCGGTTGATCGGTCCCAACAAGGCTCGGGAACTGATCTTTACCGGCAAACTGCTGACAGCCGCGCAGGCCAGGGAATGGGGGATCGTCAATGAAGTCTTCCCAGCCGGGGATTTGATCCCTAAAGTTATGGAGATTGCCCTGGCAATTGCCAACAATGGAATGATTGCCGTCGCTAGCGCCAAAGACGCCATCGTCAACGGTCTGAATATGCCCAAGGAAGACGGCCTTCGTTATGAAAGTTCCCTGTTCGCCACCTTGTTCTCCACTGAGGACCAAAAAGAAGGCATGCAGGCCTTCATTACGAAACGTAAACCTCAATTTAAAGGCAGGTAAACTTTTCTAAAGGTACCTGTTCTGGAAACATGCATGATCTCAATTACCCTGGAGAATTCCAATGGATTTTGAATTGAGTCCGGACCACAAGGTATTGCAGAGCAGTGTCCGTGATTTTGTGGAGAAGGAAGTCAAACCGCTTGCCATCCAGATCGATGAAAACCACAAGATTCCGGACGAATTGATTCAAAAGATCAGTGCGCTGGGCTTGCTTGGTAGTTTTATCCCTGAGGTTTACGGCGGCGCAGGGTTGGATATTCTTTCCTACGCCCTCGTTGTGGAAGAAGTGTCCAAGGCTTGTGCCTCCAGTGGAGTCCTGATATCTGCGCACACTTCCCTGGCTTGCGATCCAATCCTGCACTTTGGTACTGAATCGCAGAAGCAGAAATTCCTGCCCCCTTTGGCAGCAGGTGGGAAAATTGGTTCTTTCCTCCTCACCGAGCCGGAAGCCGGCAGCGACGTGGCAAACATGGCCACCATGTACAGGAAAGACGGTGACGGTTTTATTATTAATGGGAACAAGATCTTCGTAACCAATGGCGGCTTTCGCGGCACCGGGATCCTGTTTGCTTCGATCGACAGGAATCTGAAGCATAAGGGTATCTCTGCCTTCATCGTGGATCTGGAATCGGAAGGTGTGGAAATCCTGAGAAATGAAAATAAACTGGGTATCCGGGGTAGTTTCACCACTTCGTTCTCCATTAACAATTTGAAGGTCCCTGCTGAAAACCTGCTTGGCAGCGAAGGGCAGGGGTTCAAGATTGCCATGGAGACCTTGAACGGAGGCCGGATCGGGATTGCCGCCCAGGCGCTTGGAATTGCAGAAGGAGCATTTGAAAGAGCGCTGGCTTACTCAAAGGAAAGAAAGCAGTTTGGTCACCCCATCAGCGAGTTGCAGTCCATCCAGTTCAAGTTGGCCGATATGTACACCCGCATAGAAACCAGCCGGCTCATTGTTTACCGGTCTGCATGGCTCAAGGAGAATAAGAAATCTTATGCCGTAGAATCGGCAATGTGTAAATTGCATGCTTCTGAAACTGCCACTTATGTTACAAAGGAAGCCATCCAGATTCATGGCGGATACGGGTATGTCACCGAGTATGAAGTGGAACGCATGTATCGGGATGCCAAGATCACTGAAATATATGAAGGCACCAGCGAAATCCAGCGGCTGATCATTTCAAAAGCATTATTATCCTGATCCTTGTTCCCGGCTGAACCCCGGAATATCAGGCAAGGGTTTGTGATTACTTTGACGGAGAATTAAATATCATGAATTACACCAGGGAATTCTATTGGAACGTCGGGCATGGTGTTGTTATCCCCATGTTTACGTTTACTGCGATTACCGCCGCGATTTTAATCTACGGTTTCATCAGGCGGATACGTATCTACCGCATGGGAAAACCCCTGCCGCGCCTGGATCATCTGCCCACCCGTATTTTCAGGTTAATTAATCGGGGTCTTGTTCAGCTCAGGGTGATGATCGTAAAAGCGCCCGGGATTACCCACGCTCTCCAATTTTGGGGGATGCTCCTGCTTTTGGTCGGCACGATCATTGTCATGATTCAAGTTGATTTTACCCAGCCATTGTTTAATCTTAAGTTCATCCACGGTACTTTTTACCTCGTATTTTCTTTAACGCTCGATATCGCTGGCGCGGTTGTGGCTGTTATGCTTGCCGGTTTCCTTGTCCGTCGATTTATTTATAAACCCAAGGGACTTGCCACCATCCGGGACGATTACATTATTTATGGCACGCTCTTCGCCATCCTTGTCACAGCCTACCTGATCGAAGGCGCCCGGATGGCTGTCACCGAGATCAACCAGGATCCATACCTCGCTATGTTTTCTCCTGTCGGCCTCCTGGTTGCTCATCTCTTGTCTGGGCTGAGTGAAAGCACCCTGCGGGAGATGCATAAGATTTTATGGTGGGTTCACTTCTTCCTGGCTGTAGGTCTTATCGCCGCGATCCCGTTTACCAAGTTACGCCACCTTTTTACCACTCCCATCAACTATCTATTTGCTGACTTGAGGGAGAAGGGCAGCCTGGCCACGATTAATCTCGAAGCGGCAGATGTTGATAACTTTGGTGTCGCCAGGCTTGCGGATCTCACCTGGAAGGATATCTTCGACGCAGACGCCTGTACCAGTTGTAAACGCTGCCAGGACCGTTGTCCCGCCTGGGCCACCGATAAGCCATTATCTCCCATGAAGGTCGTTCAGCAGATCGGGGAGGTCGCCTTTTTCCACCCGGAGGCCAACCTGATCGACACTGTCACCAGGGATGTTCTTTGGGCCTGCACCACCTGCTATGCGTGCCAGGAGATATGCCCGGCCGATATCGAGCATGTCAACAAAATATTGGAAATGAGAAGGAACCTGGTTCTCATGCAGGGAGAGTTCCCCGGCAATGAAGTCATGACTGCAGTTAATAACACCGAGGTAAATGGCAACCCCTTTGGGTTGGCATTTGCCAGTCGGGGTGACTGGGCCAATGGTTTGGATGTACAGCGCATGGCTGATGGTGGAGCAGTGGATATCCTCTACTTTGCCGGCTGCTATGCCTCATTCGATAAAAGGAATCAGGAAGTGGCTCGCAATTTTATCAAGATCTGCAACGCGGCTGGTGTAAAAGTTGGCATCCTTGGCAAGGAGGAAAAATGCTGCGGTGAGCCGGAACGAAAATTGGGTAACGAATATGTTTACCAGACCGTGGCTGCCGAGAACATTAAAAAGATAAAAGGATATGGGGTCAAAAAGATCGTTACCACCTGCCCGCACTGTTTCAATACCTTGGGACGGGATTATAAAGATTTGGGTCTGGATGTGGAAGTCGAGCATTATTCGACATTCCTTAACCGTCTGATTGGTGAAGGGACCCTTCGCCTGAACCAGCAAACGTTCGACTGCACCTATCACGACTCGTGTTACATCGGCAGGTACAAGGGCATTTATCAGGAACCGCGCAATATCCTTCATTCCGCCGGTGGTAGCATTATGGAAATGGCTAAAAAGGAAGAAAATAGTTTTTGCTGCGGTGGCGGTGGTGGGCGGGTCCTTGCCGAGGAAAAGCTGGGACGGCGCATCAATGTGGAACGGGTGAAAATGGCCCAGGCAACCGGCGCCCCGCTGATGGTATCCAATTGTCCATTCTGCCTTACCATGTTCGAGGATGGGATCAAGACCGGAGGCTTTCAGGAAAAACTCCGCGTCCGCGATCTCTCTGAGATTATTGTCGAAAGGATAGCCAGCTGACCATGCAGCTTTACAGTGTCTTGAGCAATGCTTTCAAATTGGATGGCGGCGCCATGTTTGGGAACGCCGCCAAGGCGGTCTGGGAACGCTGGTTGCCTGCGGATGACCACAATCGCATCCGCCTTGCCACGCGTGCCTTGTTGCTGATATCCAAAAAAGAGACGATCCTTTTTGAGACCGGCATTGGGGGTTATATGGATCCCAAGTTTCGCGACCGTTATGGCGTCGATGAACCCGGGCATGTGCTCCTTGAGTCATTATCTCAAAAAGGGGTTTCCCCCGCAGACGTCACGCATATTATTTGCTCGCATCTTCATTTTGACCATGCCGGCGGGCTGCTCAGCACCTGGAAAGAAGGCAGGGAACCGAAGCTCCTATTCCCCAACGCCCAATATTATGTAGGTGAAGAAGCGTGGGAACGTGCCAACCACCCCCACCCGCGCGACCGGGCTTCTTTCATTCCTCAGCTCCAGGACAAATTAGCGCAAAGTAAGCGGCTGACCCTGATCAGGAAAGGGACGGTTTTTTCCTTTGACGAATTTGAACTCCGATTCTTCCACAGCGATGGTCATACCCCGGGCCTGCTGTGCTCTGATCTCCTATTTGGCAATGATCGCCTGGTCTACGCTTCGGACCTGATTCCGGGCAGGTTCTGGGTCCACTTGCCAATCAGCATGGGCTATGATCGCTTCCCCGAATTACTGATAGATGAGAAGACCGCATTATTGACTTCGATGGCAAAAGAAAACTCGTGGCTTTTTTATGTACACGACCCGGATTTCGCAGTTTCCCAGGTTCGCGTCGACGATGAGCGTAAAACCTTTGTTGCCGTTGATGCACTCAAGGACCTGGCTCTTGGGTCGGGCTGAACCTTTATTGGAGAATTGAATGGCTGACAAGAAACGCAAGATCGACCTTAAAGGTGCATTCTCTCAATGGGAGCAATCCACCCTTGCAGATACCCTCAAGCGCGCTCCCGAACGGCAGGAAAAATTCATCACTGCCTCTTCGGATGAAGTAAATCGCCTTTATACCCCCTTGGATTTGGAAGGTTTCGATTATCTTGGTGAACTCGGTCTTCCGGGCGAATATCCTTATACACGCGCCATTCACGCCACCGGTCAACGTGGGCGCTTATGGACCATGCGCCAGTTTGCCGGGTTCGGCTCGGCGGAGGAGTCTAACGGCCGCTACAAGTACCTGCTCGAGCAGGGCACTGGCGGACTCTCGATTGCGTTTGATCTGCCCACCCTGATGGGCTACGATACCGATGCTCCGCAGGCGTTGGGCGAATTTGGGAAATGCGGCGTGGCGATCAGCTCGCTTAAAGACATGGAAATCCTGTTGGCTGATATTCCTCTTGGAAATGTATCCACGTCTATGACGATCAACTCCCCGGCCGCCATTCTGTGGGCAATGTACATTGCTGTAGCAGAAACTCATGGCGCCTCCCAGGATCAGTTACGGGGCACGCTTCAGAATGACATACTAAAGGAATATACAGCCCAGAAGGAATATATTTTCCCTCCGGAGCCGTCGATGCGCCTGGTTGTGGATACCATGGAATACGGCTCTCAGCATGTCCCGCAGTGGAACACCATTTCCATTTCCGGCTACCATATCCGCGAGGCTGGCAGCACCGCGGCCCAGGAACTCGCCTTCACACTTGCCGATGGAATGGAATACGTACGCTGGGGCATCGCCCGCGGCATGGATGTGGACGAATTTGCCCCGCGCCTCTCCTTCTTCTTCAACGCCCATAATGACTTTTTTGAAGAAATCGCCAAGTACCGCGCTGCCCGCCGCATCTGGGCGCACGTAATGCGCAAAACATTCAAGGCGAAAAGCCCGCTTTCCTGGCTGATGCGCTTTCACACCCAGACAGCCGGGATGACCCTCACCGCCCAGCAGCCTGAGAACAATGTCATCCGGGTCGCCATCCAGGCGCTGGCAGCCGTCCTCGGCGGTACCCAGTCTCTGCACACGAACTCGATGGATGAGGCCCTGGCGCTCCCTTCAGAGAAAGCTGTGACCATTGCCCTGCGCACCCAGCAGGTGATCGCTGCCGAGTCGGGGGTGGCCAACACGGTGGACCCGCTTGGTGGATCATATTTCATCGAGTCACTCACGAATCGCCTCGAGGCACAGGCGCTGGATTATTTCCGTCGGATTGAGGACTTGGGCGGTGTGCTGCCCGCAATCGCCAAGGGCTTCTTCCAACGCGAGATCGCCGACTCCGCCTATACCTATCAGTGTGAAATTGACGATCATACCCGCACCATCGTCGGCGTGAATGATTATGTGGAGAAAAAGCCCATCCCGATTCCCCTCCTGGAATTCGACCCGGTTGGTTTTTCACGCCAGGTGGACCGCTTGAAAAAAATTCGTCGCGAGCGCGATAACGGGCGCGTCGGTCAGGCCCTCGATCATCTGCGTCTCGCCTGCCAGGGGACGGAAAACACCATGCCGCATTTGCTCGAGGCTGTCCGCGCTTATGCGACCCTCGGAGAGATCATCGATGTGATGAGGGCAGTATTCGGGACGTATACAGAACCGACTTGGATATAAGCTCTTCACATTGCAGGTTGGATACTCATTGAAGCCGGTGTTGCTCGATTTCAGGACAGGATAAGCACAATGAAAATACTGGTATGTGTGAAACAAGTGCCTGATATGGAATCCAGGTTCAAAGTGAACAGCGAGGGGGTCTGGTACGATGAAAAAGATCTGGCTTTCAAATTGAATGAGTACGATGAATTCGCGCTGGAGCAGGCAGTCCGTGTCAAGGAGCAATTGGGGAACACGGTGGATATCACGGTTCTATCCATCGGCCCCGACCGTGTAGTGGAAGCTATAAAAAAGGGTCTGGCCATGGGAGGCGACCGGGGTATTCATATAAAAGATGATCACCCTTGGCAGAAAGACCCCTGGCAGATTGCTTCCGTTATCGCCGCTTTTGCCCGGGATAAGAATTTTGACCTGGTTTTTACCGGTCTGCAGTCTCAGGATCGCGGCTCGGCCCAGGTGGGGGGTATCCTGGCAGAATTGCTCGGCTTTGCCTGTGCCACCACGCTGGTTGCCTTTGAATTGAATGGTGATCTCGTCACTGTCAGGCAGGAACTGGATGGAGGCATGTGCGCCATCCTCAAATTCAAGCTCCCGGCTGTGGTCACCTGCCAGATGGGTCTGAATACTCCCCGATATCCGACCCTTCCCAATATCATGAAAGCCAGGCAAAAGGAGCTGCTCGCTTTTCCTGTTACCAATTTCATTGGACCTAAAAACCTGGCAGCCACCGAACGCATGTACCTCCCCGAAAAGAAGGGTCACGGCCTTGTGTTGGAGGGTGACGTCAATGAGGTCGCCGATAGATTGGTCGGTGTTCTGAAAGAAAAAACGACGGTGCTAAGGTAAGCGCATGGGAGACCACCCGATGAAAGCGTTGCTCATCTGCGAATACCGGCAGGGTAAACTGCTCGAATCGACCTATGAACTGCTGGCTTTTGCTGACGTCCTCGCTGCCGAAAGGGTCATGCTGCTGGTTGGTACCGAAGCAGCCGCCCCGAAATTCGACGGCAAAGTTTACCTGGCCGACTCTGGGGTTTATGGGGAATTCAACCCCGACCTTCACAAGCGCCTTTTTCTGGATGTGGTTCAGAAGGAGCATCCCGACTACATAGTCTTTATTCACTCCCCGTACGGTTGGGACCTTGCCCCTCGCGTTGCTGCCGCGTTGAAAGCCGCCCAGGTTTCGGAAATAATCGGGGTGAAGGAAGGCAAATTCGAAGTCCCCTCTTGCAATGCCAAGCTGCGCCGGCTGGTTTCACCCAGGAGTGCCCAGGTAGTTCTGACCATCCAGGCTGGCGCCTTCAGCCCACAAGGTAAGCCTGCCGGCACACCCCAAATCGAACAGGTTTCCATTGAAGCGGGCTCCTCTCGGGTTGAATTTATCGGTTACGAAGCTGCTGAAAAGAAAGAAGTGGACCTGGCGAAAGCCGAGGTGATTGTCAGCGCTGGGCGTGGCGTAGGAAAAAAGGAAAACGTGGAGGTGATTGCTGCTCTGGCCCGGGCGCTGGGTGGGGAACTGGGCGCGACCCGCCCGGTGGTGGATGCCGGCTGGGTGGAACATACCCGCCAGGTTGGCAGCAGCGGCCAGACCGTCTCCCCCAAACTCTACGTTGCCTGCGGCATTTCCGGCGCCATCCAGCATATTGCCGGGATGAAAAAGTCAGGCTTTATCGTGGCGATTAACAAGGACAAGGATGCCCCCATTGGTGAGGTGGCAGACGTATTGGTGGTTGCGGATGTCATGCAATTCATCCCCGCACTTTTAGCCCGATTAAAAAAATGAAATCTCGCCAGCAATTTACAACCCATAAGATTATTCAATCTTCGGGCATATGCCAGGGCAGGATGGTTGAGGTGCTATGGATCTTGAATTGAGTCAGGAACAAAAATTGATCCAGTCTACCGCCCGCGAGTTTGCCCAGGCAGAACTCGAACCGGTTGCGGCCCGCCTTGACCAGGGGGGCGACCAGGCAGCCTTTTTGGACAATCTAAAAAAGCTTGCCGGGTTGGGCTTTATGGGTTTGAATGTCAGGGATGAATATGGCGGCGCCCAGGCCGGCATGGTGGCATTTAGCCTTGCCATAACCGAAATCGCCCGGGCGTGCGCTTCCACCGCCGTCACGGTATCCGTCAACAACCTCGTCTGTTCTGTGATCCAGTCGGTCGGGACGGAAATCCAGAAGAAAACCTATATCCCCAAAATATGCTCCGGAGAATTTTTCGCCGGCAGTTTTGCTCTGACTGAACCGGGGGCTGGCTCCGATCCGGCCTCAATGACCACCTCCGCGGTTTTGCACGGGAACGAATGGGTCTTGAATGGTACGAAACGTTTCATCACCAGCGCACCCTATGCTGGTGTTTTTATCGTCTGGGCAGTCACCGATAAGGCTGCGCCGAAAGGCAAAGGTATCAGTTGTTTTCTGGTACCGGCAGGCACACCCGGACTGGTTGTTGGGAGGGCGGAACAGAAAATGGGACAGCATGCCGCTGCCACCAACGAGGTCATTTTGGAACAATGCCATATTTCGCAGGATGCCATCCTGGGAACCCTCAACGGGGGTCTCCGTGTTGCAGTTGGTGAGCTTCTCGGCGGTCGGATTGGCATCGGCTCCCTGGCATTGGGTGTAGGGCTGGCTGCCATGGATTACGCCACTCGTTACGCCCGCGACCGCGTCCAGTTTAACCAGGAGATTACCCGCTTCCAGGCCATCCAGTGGATGATCGCGGATGCCTATACCGAGCTTGAAGCTGCCCGGCTGCTCCTCATGCAGGCCGCCTTCCGCGAGGAACGGGGAAAAGCCTTCGCCCGGGAAGCAGCCATGGCAAAGCTGTTCGCCACCGAAGCAGCCAACCGGGCCTGCTATTCCGCTCTTCAGATGGCGGGCGGCTACGGCTATTCTAAGGAGTTCCCCTTGGAACGTTACGCCCGCGATGTTCGCGTGACCTCGATCTATGAAGGCACCAGTGAAATTCAGCGCACGATTATCGCGCGCGAGATTTTAAAGGAAATTTCACAGGGATGATTTCTCCTTACGTAATTGGGTTGGTCCGGCTAATAATCAGTCCATCGAACCCGATAAATGCTTTACCACTTTGCTCGTTGGCATGGCTCAATAATTAAACCAAAGGAAAATAGGAGGCACGACTATGCAACCGGTTTATGTAGTATCGGGAGGAGTATCAAAATTTGTTAAAGCCCGCCCTGATAAAACTTTCCAGGGCTTGGTGAAGGAGGCCTACGATTACGCCCTTGCCGATCTCGGCATTGACCATTCCCAGTTCTTTGAATTGGTGGACGGCAGCGTGGCCTCCTACTTCTCGGACCATTTCACCCGCCAATTAATGGCTGGCATCATGGCTCAGGATTACCTGGGGCTGTGCCCCAAACCGTCCCACCGTGTGGAAGGTGGCGGAGCCACTGGCGGTATCTGTTTCCAGGAAGGCTGGAAGGCGGTCGCCTCTGGCTATATGGACATTTGCCTGGCCTTTGGCTTTGAGCAGATGAGCCATGTCGAAACCTGGAAAGGGAACGAGTTTATCGCCCTGGCCTCGGATATTTCTTTCGATTACCCGGTGGGTGGTTTCTACTCTGGTTACTATGCCATGATGGTCACCCGCCACATGGCGGAGTTCGGTACCACGGTGGAACAACTCGCCCACGTCTCGGTCAAGAATCACATCAACGCCTACCATAACCCGTATGCCCAGAAACGCCAGCGCTTGACGATCGAAGATGTGCGCTCATCGCCCATGGTAGCCTGGCCCCTCACTCGCAACGATATCTGCGTGATGAGTGATGGAGCTGCTGCCGTTATCTTCTGTTCTGAAGATGGCCTTGCAAAACTCGAAAAGGCTGCTGGTCACCGCCTCCCTAGGGTGAAAGTTGCCGGCATTGGTCGCGGCACGGATGCCATGCGCATGTCCGATCGTCCCCACCAATCGTATGAAGATTTCTACAAATACAATGCGCTGCCGAATGAACAAAATGATGATGACCGTGCCTATTACAAAAAATTATGGAAAAAAGGTTTCCGCTATCCAGGCGTCCACTCTTTCCGCGCCGGGCGAATGGCTTCCCGTGAAGCCTACAAGAACGCTGGCATTGTCGACCCGCTCCATGAGATTGACTTCGTTGAATTGCATGATGCCTATACCTCGTCGGAGGTCCAGACTTATGAGGACATGGGCTTGTGCCGTTATGGTGAAGGCGGTCCCATGGCTGCCAGTGGCAAAACCTTCATGCCTGGCATTGATTATGGGCTTAAATTACCGGAAAAACCAGTCTGCCCCGTCAATCCCTCCGGCGGACTGATCGCCTGCGGACATCCCGTCGGCGCCACCGGACTGATGCAGGCTGTCTTTGCCCTGTGGCAGCTCCAGGGGACGATCAAGAAACATTTTGGTGACCCCGCTCTCCAGGTCCCTAAAGCGCACCGTGGTGCCATTCATTCTCATGCCGGGACCGGCACGTATGTGACCGTCAGCATCCTTGAAAAAGAAAAATAGGAGACAGCCGCCATGTCCAAAAAAGTAATTTCCAAGCGAATAGAAGATAACCTTCAGGGGACGGTGGTTTTCAGCGTTCCGTTCCCAACCGGCGATGATCTTTCGTCATTGAAGCATATGTCGCCCATCGTCATCAAGCAGCCGTACTCGATCGATTACAACTACTCTTATGGTCAGGATTCCCCCTTCTTCGCTGCCCTTGCCAACGGACGCTTTATCGTTACCCGTGAGCCGCAGACCGGCTACACCTACGCCACCCCGCGTGCCCATGACATGTATACCGGTCGCGAGACCGAGTGGGTGGAGATCAAGCCTGAAGGCAGGATCCACGCCTTTACCGTTTGTTATTTCGGCTCCGAGGCTTTCTTGCCGGAGACTCCCTTCATACTCATCCAGGTGGAATTCGATGAATGCGACACCCTGTTTTTGGGACGCCTGATCGGTGCTGATACCGACGATGCCAATATTAAGTGGATTGGTAAAAAGGTCAAAGGGCGTTTCCTGCGCAACGCCAAGCTCAAGCCTACGGATATTTACTTTAACCTCGCAGAGTGATGTCTTCTATCTCTTGAACAAAAGGAAAAACCTGGAATTTGGATATTGCTGGCTTTGCTCTCATTATCCAAATTCTTCCTATAAAAAATAACACCTCGGAGGTGCGCCATGGATTTCAAATTTACCGAAGAACACCTGTTGATCAAACAAACCGTTCGGGATTTCGCGGAAAAAGAAATAGCCCCGCGCGCCGAGGACATAGACAGTACCGACAAATTTCCCACTGATATTTTTACCCGCATGGGTGATCTGGGTATCCTGGGCATCCCATTTGCGGAAGCATATGGCGGCTCAGGCGGTGATTACCTCAGCCTGTTGATTGCCTTGGAGGAAATCGCGCGTGTTTCCGGTTCGGTCGCTATCATCCTGGATGCCCACACCTCCCTGTGCTGTGAGCCGATCTACCTATTCGGCACTGAAGAGC
>JADGQC010000217.1 GCA_017882125.1 Anaerolineales bacterium | reverse complement strand
GACCCGCGACCTGGTCCTGACATCTGTCTTCGGCGGGGTGGTGCTGCTGACGATCTTCCTCTTCTACAAAGAGTTTCTGGTCTTGTCCTTCGACCCGGTCCTGGCGGCCACCCTGCGCCTTCCGTCTGGACTGCTGAACAATATCCTGCTCATCCTGATGGCGCTGACCGTTTCCGTAGCCATGCAGACGGTTGGCGTGGCGCTAATGGTGGCGATGCTGGTCACTCCGGCGGCCACTGCCTCGCTGCTAACCCGCCGCCTATGGCAGGGGATGCTCGTCTCGGCTGCCATAGGCGCATTCTCAGCGGTGACCGGCCTCTATCTGAGTTACTACTTCAACATTGTTTCCGGCTCGGCCATTGTGCTGACGGCCACCGCTATTTTCCTGCTGGTTTTTCTTTTCCAACCGCGCCGGGGAGTGGTGTGGAAGAAAAGATAAATATGCTCCACGGCGCTCCTTACAACCTGGTTGCGTTTCTCTTCCTTCTCACTGCCTGCACTGTCCCCGGCCCGTCTGCCCCGACCGCCATCGGTCCGACTGTACCACCCAACCCGAATGCCTGGCCCTCGCCAACGCCTTTTAGCCCACCGGCAAACACTCCTATGATACCCGTGCTGGAACCGGGTACTACTGTCACCGCAACCGTTCCTTCTGCACCAACATCCACGCAGCTCCCCGCACCGGTCTTTGTCCCTTTCCGCTATACCCTGAACGCCATGTTGGATTATTCCGCTCATTTTCTGACGGTGGATGAGTCCATCTTTTACAAGAATGCCACCGGCGAGACACTCACTGCGCTCGTCCTGGCCGTCGAGCCGAACCTGTGGGCGGATTGCTTCACGTTGGGCAGTTTGACGGTCAATGGCCTGGCAGCGACCGGACTGAGTTTAAACGGCGACCGGCTTGAGGTCCCGCTGGCTGCGCCGCTCGTTCCAGGCGGGACCCTGAACCTGTCCCTGCGTTTTGACCTGCAGCTCCCCGCCGCGGACGTTTACCACGTTTTCGGCTACAACGACCGCCAGACCAACCTGGTGGACTGGTACCCGTTCATCGTGCCATACCCGCAGGGGGGCGGTTGGCTGCTGCACCCGCCCGCGGAAGTGGGCGAGCACCTGACCTACGAGGCGGCGGTCTTCGATGTGGCGCTGACCCTAACCGACCCGACGCTGCCGGTCACGCTGGCTGCCAGCGCTCCGGCGGAGGTGGCTGCCGGGAGTTGGCACTATTTCCTGCAGAATGCCCGCACGTTCGTATTTTCAGCCAGCAGCGCTTACCAGACCGCTTCGACCACAGCCGAGGGTGTGACGGTAACCAGTTATTATTTTGGTGAAGAAGAAGCCCAGGCCCGGGTAGTATTGGACGAGGCGGCCAAGGCGCTGAGAACCTTCGGTGCACTCTTTGGCCCGTATCCGTATCCGAGTTTGAGCATTGTCGAGTCGCCGTTTTACGATGGGATGGAATACGACGGACTGTTTTTCTTGAGCCGCGATTTTTACACTGCCTACGATGGGACTGTGCTCAAGTACCTGATTGCCATCGCCGTCCATGAGACCGCTCACCAGTGGTGGTTCGGATCGGTGGGAAATGACCAGGCGCTGGCGCCCTGGCTGGATGAGGCGCTGGCTACTTACAGCGAAAAACTGTTTTACGAGAAAAACCATCCGGCCGTGACTGCCTGGTGGGCATTCCGTGTGGATGCGTACGCGCCGACCGGCTGGGTGGACACGGATATTTATTATTACGATGATTTCCGGTCTTACGTCAATGCGGTCTATCTGCGTGGGGCGCAGTTCCTGGAAGCGCTGCGCGGGAGGATTGGCGACGAGGCCTTTTTTGCCTTCCTGAAAGACTACGCCGCGCAGATGTCTGGGAAACGCGCCACGGGGGATGATTTCTTCCGCATCCTGAGGTTACACACCAGTGCGGATATTTCAGATTTAATCACAGGATTTTTCCAGATTCCGTATTAGCGGTAAGGAATTAAAAATGACAAACCGTATGCCCGTATTGTTTATCGGTCATGGCAGCCCGATGAATGCCATCGAAGATAACGAATTCAGCCGCTCCTGGATGGCGGTGGGAAAAGCCCTGCCGCCTCCAAAAGCCATCCTGTGCGTCTCGGCCCATTGGGAGACCAAAGGGACACAAGTCACCGCAATGGAGAAGCCGCGCACAATTTATGACTTCTACGGCTTCCCGCCCGAACTCTACGCGATGACGTATCCTGCGCCCGGTTCGCCGGAATTAGCCCGTCGCGTCCGGGATCTGGTTGAGGCGGACGGAATCGCTCCGGACCTGACCTGGGGTCTGGACCACGGTACCTGGTCGGTGCTGAGGCGACTGTTTCCCGAAGCAGATGTGCCGGTACTCCAGTTGAGCCTGGATGTGAATAAAAATGCCCAGGCACACTATGACCTGGGGCGGCAACTCCAGCCCCTGCGCGACGAAGGGGTACTGATCCTTGGCAGCGGGAATATCGTCCACAACCTGCGTATGGTTGTTTTCGAAGGACCCGCTTACGACTGGGCGTTGGAATTCGATGGCAAGGTCAAACAGTGGATCCTCAACGATAACCACGAACCGATCATCCAGTACGACAAGCAAGGAGGCGAGTCTGAACTCGCCATCAATTCGGCTGAGCATTACAAGCCCTTGCTGGTTGTGCTGGGGGCGAAGGAGCCGGGCGAACCGGTCAGTTTCTTCGCCGAGAAAGTGTGGAGCGGATCGCTCTCGATGCGGTCTGTCCGGATTGGGTAAATAGGGCAGATCATCTCAAGAGGCAGGAGGAAGAAGGCAGAAGGCGGGAGGCAGGAGGCATGAAGGAGAGGAGGAGATTGCTTCGTCGGGCAGAGAACGCCCTCCTCGCAACGACACGGGGGCAGGCGGAAAACAAAGCAGGGATTGTTTGTTTCTGAGGAACAAAAAGAGGAACAAACAACCCTGCTTGCATTAATCCTCTTCGGGCGGGATGTATTTAAGTTCATCCAGGGCTTTATCGAGGGTGGTTTGATTATCATAGATAACTTTCCGGGAACGGTGAAGGCTTTCGATGCGCCCGATGGCTAGAGAGACTGCACGCAGGGCGACCACCAACTCTTCATAGAGCATTTCACGGTTTTTTATCGACATGGCGGTGCGGTCTATCAGGACGTGGAGGAGAGCCTCTTCGTCAACAAACTCGCCCAGGACGCCTTTATCCAGGCGTTCCTTTTCCGCATGGGTGAACGAATGAGAATAGAAGCCGTGCTTGAGAGCATTGGTGTTGCCGGGCGGGGCACCGTGATTGAGGGCATTGGTGTTGCCAGGTGGGGCACCGCCCTTGTTACGGGAAGCGGGGGGAGTTGAGTCTGTCATTTGTTGCTCCTTTGAGGAATGGTGAATGGGAAATTGGAAATTCGTAGAGCGGAAAGCGGAAGGCAGAAAGCGGAAAGCGGAAGGCAGGCTTCGGCGTCTCGTCCCACGGGGATGCTACGCAATGGCGCCGAAATAGCCGATGGCGGCTGGTCCCCTACGCTTCGCTTCGGGGATGCTTCGCGAAAGCCGCCTCGGCTAAAGGCAGAAAGGCATTAATTGAAGACAAAGTGTTCATTCGGTTAGAAGTTGCTGTCCATACCAACCAACGGGTCCAAGGCATACACGATCCGAGCGTCGGTACTGACAGACCAATCCAGGCGGTCGAGGACGGCGGTGAGGGAATCGGCGAGGATATGGTCGTCGTGGATGAGCTCACCATCAGGACCGCGGGTCCCATCGGGGACGCCCCAGCGGAGGGTTTTGGCGGGACCGGGGAGGATCTCGCAGATGCAATGGCTGTACTGGAGGCGGACCGATTTGCTTAGCAAATCGTCGGAGGGGGCAGGGTCATTGAAGCGTCCGGTTTCAATGATGGAGAGAAAGCGCCAGCCGATCTCGGATTTTTCCCCAGCGGTGAATTTGACGGGGATGACCCGAGTTGGGAAAGTACGATCGAGCAAAGCCCAGAGGCCTTCGCCAACGCCGGTGGCATCGATGACGATGTGCTGGGGCGACCATTGCTCAGCAAGGTTCTTTATTTTCCCGAATACGGCGAGGTGGTTTTCGCCGGTCCAGACGTGACGGGCGAGGACGTGGTAGGTAGGATGGCTGAGGATTGAGAGTGATGAGAGGTCGATCCCGACGATGGTGAGGGCGGTGGAATCGCGGCCGGGGTTGCCAAGGCCTTCGCTATAGAGGGAGGCGGACAGGCCGGTTTTGGATTCATCCATGCCGGCAACGTCGATGAGGAACCCCACCCCGTCCCTCCCCCCCGTGCCGGAACCGGGACTATCACGCAAATCGAAAGACGGATTTGGAGAGGGAGAGTCTGAACCCACCTCCCGAGAGTGATTCGGGACTT